>JBCCCA010000095.1:0-11900 GCA_039033735.1 Pseudomonadota bacterium | reverse complement strand
TGCGCGAACAGAAGTCGGGTCTTGGCACGGCAGCCGTGATCGTGATGGACAACTCGACCGATATCATCAAGGCCATCTGGCGGCTGTCGGCGTTTTACAAGCATGAAAGCTGTGGCCAATGTACACCGTGTCGCGAGGGCACGGGCTGGATGATGCGCGTCATGGACCGATTGGTGAAGGGCGAGGCCGAGGTCGAGGAAATCGATATGCTTCTCGACGTCACCAAGCAGGTTGAAGGCCATACGATTTGCGCCCTGGGCGACGCCGCCGCCTGGCCGATCCAGGGGCTGATCCGCCATTTCCGCGATGAGATCGAGGATCGGATCAAGCACAGGCGTGGCGCCACCATCGCTGCCGAGTAAAGCCTATGCGGTCGCCCTTCGCTTGGCGATTGATGGGCTTGTCCATGGCGCTTTGGGGCTGTGTGGTCACATCGGCATCCGCATCGGACTGTAGTTTTGCGGTCAAAGGCGCCTCGGCCATTCCGGACGCTGCGGTTTTGCGCACATTGCGCTGTCTTGTCGTCGAGCTTGACCGCTTGCAGCGCGAAAATGCGGCCCTGAAGGAGCGATTGCGGCGCGAAAATGCCGCTCTGGAGAAAAGATTACGGGCCGCCGAAGCCCTTTTGACTGAACTTCCTGCGGCCTATTCCAACATTGACGGGGTGATCACTCAAGACGAAGGCCGTGCGATTGACACCGCGACCTTTGTGCTCAGCGCCCGGTCGACGGGCGGTGCAAGCGCGTTGCCCATTGACCAGCGTGTTCTGGAAGAGGTGTGCGGCACACGGGTCGGCTGCAGTATCTCGATCGCGTTTCGGCACATCAGTTTGTTCAATGACACCCCGAAAGACAGCACTTTGACGGGGCCGTGCCAATTCACCTACGCTCCGGATGATGGCGCGTGGAGCATTGGTGGCGGGTGCGAAACGGGCGCGTTGTCCGGCATCGATGGCGATCGGTTCGCAGACGAAGACCCCACGGTCGAGCCCGTCATTCTTGGCGCCCAGGGCGCCTGCCTGTTCAGCGAAAGCGCGCCCAGCCGATCGGTTGGGGAAAGTGTGGCTTTTCAAAGCGATTTTTCCCCCGGCCTGTTTCTGGTTTCCTTGCCGTTGCGGCAAGCCGCAGGCATCCGCCGCTATCAGTGCGAACTGGTTCTGAATTGACCCTTGGCCGCCCCGCGCCTGTCATGATACACCGCCCATCGATACGGGAGAGGGCCATGTCACTGAAAGGTTGGGTTATTCTGGTTTTTGCCGCGTCGCTGCTGACGGGCTGTGCCGGGGTGCGCGAACGCGTCTTCGGGACCGGCGTACAATCAGATCGGGCCTTACCGTTCCGCGCGCGCCTAAGCAAAGGGGACGACCGGCGGGATATTACGGTGCGGGTGAGGGCAGGCGGCGTCGCCGTATCTGACGTGCGTGAAAGCGTGCGCTTCCCGGCAACGCGGTACTGCCTGACGACCTTTGGCGGGTCAGACACCCGATGGATCATTGATCCGGCGACGGGCGACTGGGCCTTTGCCCGCGACGGTCAGGACATGATTTTTCAGGGCCGGTGCACCGCCCGCTGAGGGCGACGGGCGGCGCGGGCTATTCATCAAAAGACGGTTGGGTGCGGGGCAGCAACCACAGACAGTACGTCAGCTGACTTTTTCACAATGCGGAACTCGACCCGCCGGTTCAGGGCGCGGCCTTCGACATTGTCGAACCCGTCCGCTGTGACGTTGTCCGCAATCGGCTGTGCTTCGCCCATGCTGTCTACCTCGATGGCGCTGTCCGACATGTATCCTTGTGCAAGGAACCAGTCGCGAACACTCTCTGCACGGGCCATGCCGATATGCAAATTCGTCGCCTCTGTTCCGATGCTATCGGTGTGGCCGACGATTTGAAGGCCTTCCACGCCGTCCAGTTTCTTGGCGACCCCGGCAAGCGTGTTCAACGCTTCGGGCGCCAGGTCGGAACGGCCGAACTCAAAAAGAACATCGGACAGCATGCTCATCGCGTCAGGGGCGTCCCCTTGGCCTTCGATGAAAGTCAAGGACGGGTCGGCGGCTGCCATTGTGGCCAGGTCCAACTCTTCGACCGCGGCGGCGGCTTTCAGGGGTGCAGTCGCCCAGTAGACGTCATAGGACAGATCAGCGGGTTCGGCAAAGGCAGCCGACGAAAGGGCCAGCAGCGAGAGAGTGGCAGTAAAGCGGGGGGTGAAAAAGGGCATCACGAAAATCCTGGTTAATTGAGACCTATTTTTGGTGCCGGTCAATTCGGGCAAATTTTCGTCAAATGCCGTGAGAACGGTTCAACTCTGATTAACGCTTGCGTGAACTTGAATGCCTCGCCAAGACGGTGCTCACCATGCGGCGGCGTGGCAAACGATATGGGAAGGCGCGATCATGATCCGCATTTGGGACGGCTTCTTAAGCGGCATTGCAGCTATTCTGACCGTCGGGATCATCGGTGTCCCAGTCTGGGGAACGGTTTTGGCCGTCCGCGCCGGACTTTTGCCGGTCTGGGGATGGGGGCCGCTGGTCTTACTCGGAGCTGCGGGCCTTGTGATGGCGCTGTCTTTCCTGCGCAAGGCGGGTCGCGGGGTCCATCCATTGCGAGAACGGCGTCGGTAACAGTTCTCACAATATGTGAACAGAAGAAAACCGCTTGTTTTCATGGTATTAAGCTGATTTCTTGGCAGGTCTTTGCCACAGTTTATCGCAACCTGTGTCCAGGCCTCCTATCGTGCAGTGTGACGGGCTATATATAGCTCAGGCAGGATGGGGAGCGGGTCCCGGGCTTGCCGATCGAGCAAGAAAGCATTTTTGGTATGGTAAGAAAGCTCAGCGTTTTAATTTTCTTGGGTCTGGCGACGCCGGTCTTGGCTTTGCAGCCCCTGCATCAAGACACGCGCGTGGTAAATGGATTCTATGTCATCGGCCTTGCCGACGAGATCCGCAAGAAATGTGAAAGCATTGAACCACGCCTTTTCCGGGCCTATGGCTATCTAAGGTCGCTTGAAAAGTACGCGCGCGACATGGGTTATAGCTCGGAAGATATTGATAATCTTACAGATAATCGGACCGAAAAAGAGAAGTTGCGCAAGCGTATCCGGGCAGATTTGGCCAAGCGTGGTGCGACACCAGAAACACCCGAAGGCTATTGCACTGTCGGGCGCGAAGAAATAGCCAAGGGCAGCGCTGCGGGACGGCTTTTGAGAGCGAAGTAATCTCTTTGGTCCTCGCGGCTTAGGGAAGCCATGAGGACCGTTGCCCATGTCCGAACTGCGGAAGCTCATTATCGATGATGTCGAGGTTGAGGTCGATCCGGCTCTGACGTTGATCCAGGCCTGTGAACAGGTTGGGATCGAAATCCCAAGATTTTGCTATCACGAGCGGCTTTCCATCGCGGGGAACTGCCGGATGTGCTTGGTTGAGGTTGTGGGCGGGCCGCCCAAGCCTGCTGCGTCCTGCGCGATGCAGGTTCGTGACTTACGGCCCGGGCCGGAAGGTCAGCCGCCGGTCGTCAAGACCAATTCACCGATGGTCAAGAAGGCACGGGAAGGGGTGATGGAGTTCCTGCTGATCAACCACCCGCTTGATTGCCCGATTTGCGATCAGGGCGGCGAGTGCGATCTGCAAGACCAAGCCATGGCGTATGGCGTCGACTTCAGCCGGTTCCGCGAGCCGAAGCGCGCGGTGGACAACATGGACCTTGGGCCGCTGGTCGGCACCGCCATGACGCGCTGTATCTCGTGCACCCGCTGTGTGCGTTTCATCACCGAAGTGGCGGGCATGCCGGAGTTGGGTCAGACGGGCCGTGGCGAAGATGCCGAGATTACGTCTTATCTCGGTCAGACGCTCGACAGCGAAATGCAGGGCAATATCGTTGATCTTTGCCCGGTTGGGGCGCTGACGTCGAAACCGTATGCTTTTACAGCACGGCCGTGGGAACTGACCAAGACGGAAACCATCGACGTGATGGATGCGCTTGGCTCCAACATTCGGGTCGATACCAAGGGGCGCGAAGTGATGCGGATCATGCCGCGCAACCACGACGGTGTGAATGAAGAGTGGCTGTCAGACAAGTCGCGCTTTGCGTGGGACGGCTTGCGCCGCCAGCGGCTTGACAAGCCCTACATTCGTGAAAACGGCAAACTGCGGCCGGCGAGCTGGGGCGAAGCCCTCGGCACGGCTGCGGACGCCATGAAAGGCGGGAAAGTTGCCGCCCTTGTGGGCGACTTGGCCCCTGTTGAGGCGATCTACGCCCTGAAAGAGCTGGTTGGTGACAGCGGTGCAATCGAATGCCGGATCGATGGTGCCAAGCTGCCTGCCGGGAACCGGTCTGCCTATGTCGGAACGGCCAGTATCGAAGATATTGATAGCGCGGAAGCCATCATGCTGATCGGTACCAATCCGCGAAGCGAAGCGCCGGTCTTAAATGCCCGTATACGAAAGGCTTGGACCCGTGGTGCGAATATCGGCCTTGTGGGGCAAGCTGTCGACCTGACCTATGACTACGCCCATCTTGGCGCAGGCCGTGATGGGCTTCGCAAACTGTTCGAGATGTCGCCTGAGAATGCCCATGGCAAAGAGACATTGGTCATTATCGGCCAAGGCGCTTTGACCGGCGAAGGCGGCAAGGGCGTTCTGGCGGATGCGATGCGCTATGCCGATGCAACACAATCGAAGTTCATGGTTTTGCACACGGCCGCGAGCCGCGTCGGCGCCTTGGACGCTGGCGCGGTCAATGCCGGCGGTGTTGAGGGCGCGTTGGACGGGGCATCGGTGGTTTACAACCTTGGCGCTGATGAACTGGATATCCCGGAAGGTCCGACAGTAATCTATCAGGGCAGCCACGGAGACAGGGGCGCGCATCGAGCAGACATCATTCTGCCAGCTGCGGCCTGGACGGAAGAAAACGGTCTTTTCGTCAATACCGAAGGGCGTCCGCAATTGGCCATGCGCGCCAGCTTCCCGCCGGGCGAAGCCAAGGAAAACTGGGCAATCCTACGGGCTTTGTCCGGTGAAATGGGCGCGACACTGCCCTACGACAGCCTGGCCGCGCTACGGAAGAAACTGGTCGAGGATGTGCCACACCTTAAGGTCATCGACACGGTGCCGGAAAACGAGTGGCAGCCGGTTGAGGCCAGCGGGGAGGGTTCGGGCGAGTTCATCGAGACGGTGACAGCACACTACTTGACCAATCCGGTCCTGCGGGCCTCAAGCCTGATGACAGAATTGCAGGCAGCGGCGCGGAGCCGTCAGGCGGGGAAGCTCGCGGCGGAGTAAGACAAAGGTTAACGAGACGGCATTGGGTCTGGAATTGGCAGCAAAGATGCGGTTTACGGGGGCAAAAGGGCAAAACCCTCGCCCGAGACAAGGGAACAAGAGGTTAGATGGCTGAATTTCTGACGACACCGATCGGCATCGTGGTCCTTGTTGCGGCACAAACGCTTCTTGTGGTCGCCTTCGTGATGGTCTCGCTTCTGTTCCTTGTATATGGCGACCGGAAAATTTGGGCCGCCGTTCAGATGCGGCGCGGCCCGAACGTTGTAGGCCCGTGGGGACTGCTGCAGACGGTCGCTGACGCGCTGAAATATATCGTCAAGGAAAACGTCATCCCCGCCGGTGCGGATCGGGCGGTGTTTATCCTTGCACCGTTGATTTCCTTCGTTCTGGCGCTGCTCGCGTGGTCGGTTATCCCGTTCTATGCGGGCGAAGATACGATCTGGGTGCTGGCCAATATCAACGTGGCGATCCTGTTTGTCTTCGCTGTATCCTCGCTGGAAGTTTACGGCGTGATCATGGGCGGCTGGGCGTCGAACTCGAAATACCCGTTCCTTGGCTCGCTGCGGTCGGCGGCGCAGATGATTTCCTATGAGGTCTCCATCGGGTTGATTATCATCGGCGTCATTATCTCGACCGGGTCGCTGAACTTCGGTCAGATCGTTGCGGCACAGGATGGCGGCTATGGCTTGTTCAGTTGGTACTGGCTGCCGCACCTGCCGATGGTGTTCCTGTTCTTCATCTCTACCTTGGCCGAAACCAACCGCCCGCCGTTCGACTTGCCGGAAGCGGAATCCGAACTCGTAGCTGGCTATCAGGTGGAGTACTCGTCCACGCCGTTCCTGTTGTTCATGGCGGGGGAGTATATCGCGATCTTTCTGATGTGCGCGTTGATCAGTCTGCTGTTCTTCGGCGGCTGGTTGTCGCCGATCCCGTTCATCCCGGACAGCCCGCTTTGGATGTTGGCGAAGATGGCGTTTTTCTTCTTCCTCTTCGCGATGGTGAAGGCGGTGGTGCCACGCTACCGCTATGACCAACTGATGCGTTTGGGCTGGAAAGTGTTCCTGCCGCTGTCGCTCGCCTGGGTCGTCTGGGTGGCGTTCGCCGCCAAGTTCGAATTTTTCGGCGGCGCCTATGCCCGCTGGGCAATGGGGGGGTGAGATGCTGCTATTCGCGACACCGCAGGGATGCCCCTTTGTGATGGAACAAAAGGAACTGCCAGCGGCGTATATCCTCTACTTTATTGGTGGGGTTTTCTTTCTTCACCGCATGTATCTCGGTGACTACAAACCAACCCTGATCACAGCTTCATTCGCGGCGTTTTTTTGGGGGTTGGATGCAACGGGCCGCTATGAAGGCTCTTTCGTTCTGCTCTCGTTGTTCGTCATAGTCGTGTTCGGTTGGCTCGTTGCCATCTTCGCCGATGGGTGGCGCTTGGAGAAACTCGTAGAGCGCAAAAACGCCGAAATTCTGGAGAAATTCAAATGACCCAGATCGATTGGAACCGTGCAGGGAAGTATTTCCTGCTGATGGACATGTTTAAGGGCCTCGGGCTTGGCTTGCGGTACTTCTTCTCGCCCAAGGCGACAGTGAACTATCCGCATGAGAAAGGCCCGCTCTCCCCGCGTTTTCGGGGCGAGCATGCGTTGCGACGCTATCCCAATGGCGAGGAACGCTGCATTGCCTGCAAGCTCTGCGAGGCGATTTGCCCGGCGCAGGCGATCACCATTGATGCGGAACCCCGCGAGGACGGGTCGCGCCGCACCACGCGCTATGACATCGACATGACGAAATGCATCTATTGCGGTTTCTGTCAGGAGGCCTGTCCGGTCGATGCGATTGTCGAGGGACCGAATTTCGAGTTCTCGACCGAGACCCGGGAAGAGCTGTTCTATGACAAGGACAAGCTTCTTGCGAATGGTGAGCGTTGGGAAGCCGAGATTGCGCGCAACCTTGAGATAGATGCACCTTACCGATGATAGACGCCAAGAAGCTTCTCCTTTTTGCGTCGGCGGGCATCCTTGGATGGTTAACTTGGGATGCGGTGCGCTTGCTTGGAGACTGGCTCATTGCATTTGGAATTGAGGCCGAGCCGCGATGACCCCTGACCCCAACAATCCTTTTGCCGCCATGATGGCGATGGGTCAGGACTGGGCCCGCGCAATCAATCCGGCGTTGCAGACGTTCACGCCGCAAGGTTTCGAGGCGATGTGGCCGACGATGCCGCGCGATCTTATGGAAACCATGATGGGCAAGACCTTCAACCCCGAAGGTCTGGATGCCAAGACGCGGCTTTTGCTGACGCTGGGTGCACTGACGATCCTGGGGGCACAGGCCGAGGCGCAAATTCGGTTGACGGTGCGGCATGCGCTGGAAGCGGGCGCGACGAAACAGGAAATTGCCGAGACCATTGCAATGATGGGTGTCTTCGGCGGCGTGCCAGCCATGTCGAAAGCGATGGAGCTGGCAAGCGAAGTGATGGAGGCAACAATGGACGAGGTTGCCCCCGAGGAGGACACGGAATGACACCGATTGTGCTGGCTTTTTACCTGTTTGCGATTTCTTGCATCGCGGGCGGGCTGTTTACCGTGATCAGCCGGAATCCGGTGCATTCGGTGCTGTGGCTGATATTGGCGTTCCTGTCGGCAGCGGGGCTTTTCGTGCTGTTGGGCGCAGAGTTCGTCGCGATGCTGCTGGTCATCGTTTATGTCGGCGCGGTCGCGGTGCTGTTCCTTTTCGTCGTCATGATGCTCGATGTGGACTTTGCCGAGCTCAAGGCAGAAATGGCGCGGTATATGCCGCTGGCGCTGTTGATTGGTGTCGTGATCCTGATGCAGCTTGCACTGGCCTGTGGTGTCTGGACCACGGCCGACGGCGTTGAAGTGGCGGCTGTGCCGGATGCTGTGGCAGGCGGCGGCGAGCATAATACGGATGCCATCGGGCGCGTGCTGTACGATGACTATTTCCTGTTGTTCCAGTTGTCGGGTCTCATCCTTCTGGTTGCCATGGTCGGCGCGATTGTTTTGACACTGCGTCACCGCACGGACGTCAAACGCCAGAATGTTCTGGCCCAGATGTACCGCGATCCGGCAACTGCGATGGAGCTAAAAGACGTCAAGCCGGGGCAGGGCCTGTGAAGAAGGCTGCGATGATAACCGTCGCGCTGGCCTTTGCAGGTGCTGTGGGCGCGCGCGCGATCAACGATCCCGCGCTTGGACCGGGTGCAGGGTCGCTGGTGGCGCCAGCCGCGGTGACGGTTTGTCCGCTTGGGAGTGCGTCCTGTTGATGAGGCTGGCTGCCATACTGGCCATGCTGGCCTCGCCCGCCTCGGCGCTGACGCTCGCCGAGTGCAAGCGCGTGACGCATATCAGCCATGGGGGCGTGGCGGGTCATGTGGATTTTGGTGCAGGCCGCGTGGGCTGGATTGACTGGTGGAGCCAGGAAGGCGTGTTCACCGATTTCACTGTGGCCGATTGCAGAACGGGCGAGTTCCTTCGGACCCGTGCGCGCGAAGAGCGAATGTCTGTCCGACCGCCGTTTGATCGGCGGGACGCCGTCCGCGACATCATCGAGACCGAAATGAAAGGCGCGCCTGCGCTCTTTAGTTTCAAGCGGCTTCGGGATGCGATCCATCCCAAGGGCAAGGATATCAAGCTGGCTGTTTTGGATGCAGAACCATGCGCGTGTGCGGCAGCCTACCCCGATCTTCGGGGCGAGAAGACACCATATGAGGTGACCGAATGATTGGATTGGAACATTACCTGACAGTGGCAGCGACGCTGTTCGTGATCGGGATTTTCGGGATCTTCCTGAACCGCAAGAATGTGATCATTCTGCTGATGAGCATCGAGTTGATGCTTTTGGCGGTGAACATCAATCTCGTTGCCTTCTCGGCATATTTGCAGGACCTGACGGGGCAGATTTTCACACTCTTTGTTTTGACCGTTGCCGCCGCCGAGGCTGCGATCGGACTGGCAATCCTTGTCTGTTTCTTCCGCAACCGCGGCACCATCGATGTCGAAGACATCAATGTGATGAAGGGGTAACGCAATGAGTTTGGCGATGTGGAGCGCGGTGTTTATTGCGGGCGGCCTTGGCGGCGCAATGGCGTTGTATTTTGCCTGGCCAGACGTTGCGAAACGGTCCGAAGACGACCACAAGGAAGCGAATTAATGGAAACGATCATCCTCTTTGCCCCCCTTGTCGGCGCATTGATCTGTGGCTTTGGCTGGCGTGTGATTGGCGAGACGGCTGCACAGTGGACGGCCACAGGGTCCCTTTTTCTAGCGGCGTTCCTGAGCTGGATCATCTTCCTGACGTTTGACCCGTTTGTGCATGAGGGCGGGGCCTATACCGTTCCTGTCCTGACCTGGATCGAGAGTGGCAGCCTGTCGACCGACTGGGCCATCCGAATGGACCGACTGACGGCCATCATGTTGATCGTGATCACCACGGTGTCGGCTTTGGTGCACCTTTATAGCTTCGGCTACATGGCGCATGACGACAATTTCAACGAGGAAAAGGAAAGCTACCGGCCGCGTTTCTTCGCCTATCTGTCCTTCTTCACGTTTGCGATGCTGATGCTGGTGACGGCGGACAACCTGGTTCAGCTCTTCTTCGGCTGGGAGGGCGTGGGCCTCGCCTCGTATCTGCTGATCGGGTTCTATTTCCGGAAACCGTCAGCCAATGCGGCTGCGATCAAGGCGTTTGTGGTCAACCGGGTGGGCGACTTCGGGCTTGCGCTGGGTATCTTTGCGATCTTCCTACAGGTCGACAGCATTAATTTTGACGACATCTTTGCTGCCGCGCCGGAGATTGCGGAAGCCGAAATCGCGTTTCTCTGGACCACATGGCCAGCGGTTGAGCTGATTTGTTTCCTGCTGTTCATCGGTGCCATGGGCAAATCGGCGCAGTTTATCTTACACACTTGGCTGCCGGACGCGATGGAAGGCCCGACGCCGGTGTCGGCACTGATCCACGCTGCGACAATGGTAACGGCAGGTGTCTTCCTCGTCTGCCGCATGTCGCCCCTGATGGAATATGCAGACTGGGTCCAGAGCATGATCGTTTGGGTCGGGCTGATCACGGCGTTCTTTGCTGCGACGGTGGGGCTGGTGCAGAACGACATCAAACGTGTGATCGCGTATTCGACCTGTTCGCAGCTGGGCTACATGTTTGTGGCCGCTGGCGTCGGCGTTTACTCGGTCGCGATGTTCCACTTGCTGACGCATGCGTTCTTCAAGGCGATGCTGTTCCTTGGCGCCGGTTCGGTGATCCACGGGATGCACCACGAGCAGGATATGCGCAACTATGGTGGGCTGAAGGACAAATTGCCGATGACGTTCTGGGCCATGATGATCGGGACTCTTGCGATCACGGGCGTTGGCATTCCGCTGCTTTACGTTGGCTTCCCCATCGGCTTTGCGGGCTTCATCTCGAAGGATGCCATTGTCGAAAGCGCGTTTGCCGGCGGCACCGATGCATCGATGGTGGCGTTCTGGGGCTTGGTGATTGCGGCGCTGTTCACCAGCTTCTATTCGTGGCGGTTGATGTTCCTGACCTTCTTTGGCGAGCCGCGCGGGGATCATCACACCCACGAACACGCGCATGAAAGCCCGCGCGTCATGCTGGCGCCGCTGGGTGTGCTGGCCATTGGCGCTGTTTTGGCCGGTATGGTCTGGTACAAGCCGTTTTTCGGCAGCCAGGAAAGCGTCGACAAGTATTTCGGCATGGTGAAGGGCGAGGAAAAGCAGGCGGTCCTGATGATCGGCGCAGCCCATGCGGCGACCGAGGGCGACGATCACGGCGAGGGCCATGCCGAACGGCATACCGAACCGGGGCAGGGCGCGCTTTACATCTCGGACGAAAACCACGTGCTGCACGAAGCGCATCTGGTGCCGAAATGGGTCAAGGTTGCCCCGTTCATTGTCATGCTGCTGGGGTTTGGGATCGCCTTGTCGATGTATATTCAGAACGTGCCGTCATGGGCCAAGCTGGGGCTGGGTGCGCTGGCTGGCGTGGTGCTTCTGGTTGCCGCTGTGCCGTGGTGGGCCGCGATCCTGTTTGGCGCGGCGATGGCCGGGGCTCTGACGGTGATCCGCTATGGCTCGAATGTGACGCTGGCCGAGAACCAGCCCTATTTGTACCAATTCCTGCTGAACAAATGGTACGTGGACGAGATCTATGACTTCCTGTTTGTGAAACCTGCGATGTGGGTCGGGCGGTTCCTGTGGAAGCGGGGCGATGGGGCCACGATTGACGGCGGTCTGAACGGCTTGGCAATGGGTGTCGTGCCCTTCTTCACGCGGCTCGCCGGGCGTGCGCAGTCGGGGTACATCTTTACCTATGCTTTTGCGATGGTGCTGGGGATACTGGTGCTGGTCACTTGGATGACGCTGGCGGGGGGCAACTGAGATGTTCCTTGATAACCTCCTTTCGATCGTGATCTTCATTCCGCTGATCGCCGCTGCCATCTTGGGATTGTTCTTGCGCGGCAATGATGAGGCCGCCCAGAACAACGCAAAATATGTGGCGCTTGCCGCGACGCTGGCCTCACTTCTTGCATCGCTTTTCGTGTTGGCGGGCTTCGACCCGGATGACACGGGTTTCCAGTTTCTGGAAGAGGG
>JBCCCA010000094.1:0-11995 GCA_039033735.1 Pseudomonadota bacterium | reverse complement strand
TCGGTCGACCAACTATCCGCGCGGTCCAAGCCCCGCGTGCGCTCTTTTAACTCCGGCACAGCTCGCGCCCAAAGCCCAAAGGCACAATCCACGTGCAGCCAAGCGTCATGAGCGGCAGCAAGATCCGCGATTTCGTCGAAATCATCAAACGCGCCCGAGTTGATATGACCAGCTGTTGACACCACAATTTTGGGGCCACTGACATCGCGCATCATATTGTGCAGCGCACTTGGGCGCATACGGCCTTGATCATCATGCGGTACTTTTTCGATTTGCCGTGAGCCGAACCCAAGATACCGCAAGGCAGCAAGGTTCGAGATATGTGTGTCCGCGCTGATGAACACAGTGACTTTGGGACAGCCGTACAAACCGTCCGCGTCAAAGTCGTGCCCGACCCGTGCGAGGACCTCGCCGCGTGCGGCGGCCAGACACACAAACCCCGCCATTGTCAAGCCAGTGACAAAGCCGACACTGGCCTCACACGGTAAGTCCAGAATGTCGAGCAGCCAATCGGCGGCGACCTCTTCGGCCGTCGCAGCAGCGGGCGAACATTGGTAGATGCCTGCGTTCTGCCCCCAAACGCTGGTCAGCCAGTCTGCCGCCACACCGACAGGGCTGGACCCGCCCATCACCCAAGCATGAAACCCGGGTCGCGTATTTCCGACAAGACCCGGCTCGGCTGCTGCAATCAGGTCTGAGATGACCGCACTGTCTTCCATCCCCGTCTCGGGGACCGGTCCACCAAAACAGGCGCGAAGCGTATCCGCGCTTGCTGTGGCATCAAGAGGTCTGACCTGGTCCCGCCAGGTCAGACCATACTCCGCTGCCTGTGCCATGGCCCGTGACACAGACAGTCTGATGACTTCCGGTTTCATCGCGGATGCAACCAAGTCGGCAGATAGCTGTAAGCATTCTCAGCCGCTGCGGACATTTTGATGTGCTGGGCCTGCAACAAATCTTCAAGAGCACCTGAGTTGTATGCATCGAAGGTTTCGGTTGCGCCGCCAATAAGCTGACCACCCACAAAGATCTGCGGGATCGTATGAGTGCCGCAGATTTCCAGAAGGGCCGAGCGCAGGCGCGTACCGTGATTGTCGCGCTGATACTCTACAGAATCGAGTTCAATGACGGCGTAGGGAATGCCCGCCTCTTCGAACATCTTGCGGACCGACCAGCAAAACTCGCACCATTCAAGCACATACATCAAAACAGGCGTGGCATTGACAGTGTCGCGCACCTCAGCCAGCGCTTCGGCATCCGCTGCTGGAAAGGACGGTGCCCCACCTACCGCCGCCACATCAAAGCGGATAGTGTCCGTTGACCGGCTGATGGCGTGTTCTTCGTCCGTCATCTCGGCACCGACATCGTCGAAGAGCGGCGTTGACAAATAGCGCTCCCCGGTGTCGGGCAGCATCGCAAGGATTTTGGATCCCTTCGGCGCCGTCTTCGCCACCTCAAGCGCAGCAGCGAAAGTCGCACCCGCGGACGTACCCACAAAGATACCCTCTTTCCGCGCAAGATCGCGTGCCGCCTGCATCCCAGCCGCACCGCCAATTGGCTGATAAGCATCAATCCGTTTTTCGGTGAGAGCTTCTTGCACAATATGCGGCACAAAATCCGGTGACCAACCCTGCATCGGATGCGGGCGCCACGCGGGGTGCGCCGCAGCGGCACTGCCGTCGACGTTATATGCCTGAATGTGGTCGCTGTTCAGCAACATTGCGTTATCCGGTTCAACTGCGACGATCGTTGTCTCTGGGCTGTCGGCGCGCAAGCGACGCGACACACCGGTCAGCGTGCCGCCGGTACCAAAGCCGGTCACGAAATAGTCCAGGCCGTTCGCGCCAAAGTCGTCGATGATCTCTGCCGCTGTCGTGTTCGCATGAACATCCGCGTTGGCCGGGTTTTCGAATTGCCGCGCCAAGAACCAGCCATGGGTTTCAGCTAACTCGCGCGCCTTCTTCACCATGCCCGTGCCCTTTTCGGACGCAGGCGTCAACACAACCATGGCGCCGAGGAATCGCATCAGTTTGCGCCGCTCGACGCTAAAGCTCTCGGCCATTGTCACGACCAGCGGATAACCTTTCTGCGCACAAACCATGGCAAGGCCGATGCCGGTATTGCCGGACGTTGCTTCAACCACAGTCTGTCCGGGTTTCAGCGACCCATCGCGTTCGGCAGCTTCGATGATCGACAGAGCGAGCCGATCCTTCACCGACCCGCCGGGGTTTGCCGCTTCGAGCTTTACGAAAATCTCGACACTTTCGGGTGCGATATTGTTGATGCGAATGACCGGCGTGTTGCCGATTGTCTCGAGGATAGAGTTTTTCACTGTCATGGATGGGGTGTCCCTTAAAAGCTAGCGCGCGTCGAAGTAGCGCTGAAAATTCGTCCCTTGCAGGCGCGCCCGCCAACGGTCACCCGCGGCGGACGGCCTTGGTAAAAGGCGGTGTCGATTGTCAAAGTTGGTCATGGCAAATCTCGGGGAGCCTTCCCCTTAGAACCCTGTTGTTTTGGTTCGTGAGCCACGCTCGGGCATGCCGATGTCGCGCAAAAGGTGGTCGCTGAGGTGCCTCATGGCTTTTCGGGTTGCTGCCTCATCCAGGCTTTGGCGGAATGCTGTGATCATACGATTCATTGTCTCGTCCTTTTCATCTGTTTTGGAGCGCTTGGCGCTTTGTTGATGAAGGGCTTTTGACTGGCCTATGTTGCAGTCCAACGTCCGAAACAGGGTTATCAGGTTTCAAATGCTGCCTTGGTGCAGGCACCTGGATTCTAAAAATAGATATTGCTTTTCAGATATTTACGTAATTATCGCCGACGAAATACCGAAAGCGCGCTGTTACAATTGAAACAGAACGCCTGTTGTCAGAAAAAGGATTGAAACATGCAGTGCTTAATCTCAACACCATGACGACGATAGGTTCTAATTCCGCACGCGATACGACCAGCCTTCTCACGGACATGTTCGAGGCGCTGTCAGAAGGCATTGCGATCTATGACGAGAACGCCTGTCTCATCATCTGCAACCAGCGCTACAAGGATATGTTTGCTCCGATTGCCAATATGATCGAACCTGGCGTGTCGTGGCGGCTTCTCAACCTTGAGTGCATCCGGCGCCGGGTATTTGCCCCACGCGATATGACCGAAGCCGAGAGTATCGAAGAGGCGGAGAATGATCTGGCTGCGCTGGCCAAAGATAAAGTGAATCACCACTCGGACGGTCGCGTTTATGAAGTCTCGTACAACAATACGACTGGCGGCGGTTTCGTAGTCACCCGCACTGATGTGACCGAGCGGCGCAATGCCGAGGCACAACTTCGCGAGCGGGAAGAGCTTCTTTCAACGATCCTCGATACCAACCCGACCCCTGTGATAATGGCGCGTTTGTCGGACAGTAAGGTTGTGTATCGCTCAAGGGCGGCCCGCGACCTTTATGGTGTCGCCGAGTATGCCGTGTCGTATTTCGCCGATCCTGGAATGCGGGCAAAGTACGTGACGGACATGGAACGGGACGGCTTCGTGCGCGACTGTTTGGTACCGTCGGTAACGCCCGACGGTCGGAGTTTCATAGCATCCCTCTCCGGCGGAATGACTGAATATAATGGCGAGACCTGCGTGGTGTCGTCCATCACTGACGTCACCGGGAATCTGGAACAGGAAGTATTGATCCGCCTTGTGGTAGAAGCCTGCCCGGCGCCCATCTTAATGATCCGCGCGGAAACCGGCGAGGTCCTGTTTCGAAGTGCGCAGGCAACGGAACTCTATGGAGAAAAGACCAATGCACGGGATTTCTACGCAAACTCAACGGCTCGGGACGGGTTCCTCGGGGAGTTGCGGCGCCATCGGGAAGTCACCGAGTATCGCGAGAAATTCCTGAACGCTAAGGGCGCGCCGTTCTGGTGCGCTGTTTCTGCACGCTTAATTCAGTGGAACGGCGAAGACGTGATCGTCTCGCACTCACGCGATCTTACCGGACAGTTGGCCATTGAAGAGCAGCTGTCCCGGCAGCGCGAGCAGGTCTTCCAAAGCGAGAAGATGTCTGCGCTCGGCAGCTTGTTGGCAGGCGTTGCACATGAGTTGAACAATCCGCTTTCGGTGGTGGTCGGGCACGCGATGATGCTGGCCGACGAAAGCGATGACCCTGAAGTGCTACGCCAGGCGCAAAAGATTAGTGATGCCGCCGAAAGATGCGCAAAGATCGTACGCACGTTCCTGACAATGGCCCGGCAGGACCCCGTCCGAATGGAGCCGGTCGACATGGGTGAGCTGGTGGAAACCGCAGTGGAAGTTGCCCGTTACGGCAATCCGGGTCGCACGGTCCGGATAGAGACCGATCTTCAGAACGATCTACCGCCGATTTCCGCCGATATCGACCAGATCACGCAAACCGTCGTGAACCTGATTATAAATGCCGAACAGGCAATTGAAGACGGCGGGATCGGCGATTGCATTCGTGTCTCGGCCCGTCTCGAACGGTCTGGAACCGCACTTTCGATTGCGATCGAAGACAACGGCCCCGGCATCCCAGCCGATATTCGCGCGCGCGTGTTTGACCCGTTCTTCACTACGAAAGGCGTTGGGAAAGGCACTGGCATCGGCCTTGCTGTGTGCCATCGGGTTGTCGCAGCGCATAAGGGCAAAATCGAAATTGAAGATGTCGCGCCAACCGGCACGCGGTTTCGAATTTCCCTTCCAGTTGGAAAGATCAGCGCACCTACTGAACCATCGGAACTTGCGGCAGGACGCAACGACAGCAAAGTTCGTGTTCTTGTCATCGATGATGAAGTCGATGTGGCTGACCTCAATGTCGAGGTTTTGGAACGCGGCGGCTACGAGGCCGACGCGGTTTATGAGGCTGAACACGCATTGGATACACTGCGCGGCAAACGTTACGATGTTGTTCTGAGCGATCTCAACATGCCGAATGTCGATGGTCGGAGCGTCTTCGAGATAATCTCCCGTGAATTCCCGGAGCTTGTTTCCCGCACTGGCTTTGTGACTGGCGACACCATGGGCAAAACCTCGCAAATCTTCCTCAAGGAAAGCGGCCGCCCCTATCTTGAAAAGCCCGTATCACCAAAAGAGTTGCGCGCCTTTGTGGCAGGGCTCAACATGGAAGGGTCAAAAGCATGACCGGTAACGACCAACCCACGCTCCTTGTTTGTGATGACGAAACAGACCTGCGCGAGATGCTGCAAGAGTACTTGCAAAAGCGCGGGTATAAGGTGCGTTTGGCAGGCAACGCCGAAGAGTTGCGATCCGAGATTGAGGACGTAGCACCCGATCTTGTGATCCTCGACATCAACATGCCGGGCGAAGACGGGTTGACGGTCTTGCGTCGCCTGAGAACCGAAAGTGACATGCCGGTGGTGATGTTGACGGCAGCCGGTGAGACCATCGACAAAATCGTCGGGTTAGAGATGGGCGCGGATGACTATCTTGGCAAACCTGTTGACCTGAGGGAACTCGAAGCGCGGATCAAAGCAGTCCTGAGACGACGCAGTGCGCCCGTCGAGACCGCCGCACACCTGTCCAACTCCGGCCAGATCGTACAATTCGGCGCCTTCGCGCTTGATCTGGCAGCAGCGAAATTGACCGACGCAGACGGTGCGGACGTTCCCCTGACCGCGATGGAGTTTCGCCTGCTCAAGCTCTTCGCGGAAAACCAATCCCGTGTCCTGAACCGCGACCAGATCCTTGAGCAAGCACATGACAGATCGTGGGATCCTTACGATCGTAGCATAGATATCCGCATCTCTCGCTTGCGTCGCAAAATCGAAACCAACCCGCAGAAACCGACGATCATTCGCACCGTGCGCGGGATCGGCTATGTGTTCGACCCCACCAGTTAGCTGTTGCGCAAACGTTGTACTAAGAAACACGCTAGAGGCAGCACAAGCGTTATGGTGCAGGCAGCAATCAAGAGTGCAGCGTTGTCGTAGGTTGCCATGCCAGCTCCGAGTGCTGCGAAGGCCAAGCTCACCGGCATAACGCCAAGCGTCGTGGCAATGATAAAGTTCCGAAAGGTAATCGTTGTCAGCCCAGCGACATAGCTCACGGCATCAAACGATATGAAGGGGACCAGCCGCGACACCAGCACGGCCATGGCCAGTGTGTTTTGCGTCCGTGCGCGCGTAATCCATTACGCAAGGGGAAGGCTGCTATTGGCAAGCGGTCGGTACCCGATCCAACGCGACAGACTGAAGGCAATGGTTGCCCCAAGAACTGCGCCAATGGCAGTGTATACGCCACCTTCGAATGTGCCCAAGTAAGCGCCGGCAGCCATTGCAATCGACCCGCTGGGAATGGGCGAGACGACGACCGCAAGCGCGAGCAAGACAACGACCGCAACCGGCCCGGCGAATTGGATTAGCCCGGATAGCTTCTCTGGCTCAGCAAGCCAGCCTAGTATCTCTAAACTGCCCACCTTAATGGCGAACAACCCAATCAAACCCAACGTCGCCACTGTCATGAGGGCCTTGGCGCGGCGCCTGACAGAGAAAGGGAGGCTTGGCAGAACGAAGCATTTAAGCGCAGCCACGTCCGATAGCAGCCCCCTTGCTATTTCCTCGGCTTAAGCGACCGTTATCAGGGGGCTGTGGCGCCTCATGGTCTTGCGCCGCGAATGAACTGTTTTCCTTTACTGAATTGGTCGTCGGTTCGATCCCAACAGCTGGCGTCAAAATATCAATGTTTTCGAGCGCGACCACTAAGGTTGTCGCGTGATTACCAACCCCAGGAAAAGCAAAGGCGACAGGCCGATCCATCTTTCCGGTTCTTTCCTATTGTCGGGCGTTTTCGGCGGATTTCGAGCCATTCCTGCAAAGTCACGATCTATTTCGTTCCTGCGATTTTGCTTTTCAAAAGCGTTCAGCAAAAAAGGACCAATCACTCGCCCATGGCAATTCCCTCGCGCCTTGGATCCGCTCCACCTCTCAATTGGTCAGACACCTGTATCGCGTGCAGCCCGGAGTTCAGTCCTCGCACATTTACCTCATACCCCATGTCTGTCAGAACGGCTTCTAAATTGACTGCGTCAGTCCCTTCTTCAAGGTCATAGGTGCCAAAGCGATTGACCAAATGCGGCATGGAAACAGCCTGCTGAGCATCCATACCCCAGTCGATATGCGCAATAACAGCTTGAGCCACGTAGCCAATGATCCTGCTTCCGCCGGGCGACCCAATTACCAAACTTGGCGATCCATCCTGCAAAACGATTGTCGGAGACATGGATGAGCGTGGACGTTTGCCTGGCTCGATACGGTTTGCGATGGGCAGGCCATCCCGATGCGTCCGGAACGAGAAATCCGTCAGTTCGTTGTTCAGCAGAAAACCCCGAACCATCAGGCGCGACCCAAATCCATTTTCGATGGTCGTCGTCATGGAAAGCGCGTTACCATACTGATCCACGATCGAAATATGCGAGGTTGAGGGCAGCTCTAGCGACTCGTCATCGGCCAGAAGCATGGAATGGTCCCATTCCGGTGACCCGGCCGAGACTTCGGGCAGTGCGTCGTCCCCTGCAAGAAGCGCCGCGCGTTGGTCGAGATAGGCAGCTGCGGTCAGACCTTTGGTCGGCATCGGCACGAAATCACTATCGGCCATGTAACGGCCCCGGTCGGCGAAAGCCAACCGGGACGCATCGCCAATCAACCGCCAAGCCTCTGCACTGTCAGATCCGAGAGTTGCAAGGTCATATCTGTCCAGCATTCCCAGGATTTGCCCGACGGTCAAAGCGCCCGACGATGGTGGCCCCATCCCGCAAACTTCGCTCGTGCGGTACGGGACGCAAACCGCTTCGCGTTCTATGATCCTGTAAATGGCAAGGTCCGTTTTGCTCAAGACACCGGGGTTTCCCGCAGCGGTGCGCACAGTCGCCACAATATCGTCGGCAATCGGGCCGGCATAGAATACGTCACTGCCATGAGCCGCGATCAAGCGAAGCGTATTGGCATACTCAGCGTTGACCAAGGTTTCACCGACCTCAAGGGCTTGCCCATTCGGGAAGAAATAGTCTGCTGTCGCCTTGAACGTCTGCAACCGTTCCGCGCCGCCAGCGATCGAGGACGCCAGCCTTTCCGATACGGTAAATCCTTCTTCAGCAAGCGAAATCGCGGTTTCAAACAGCCCACCCCATTCAGCGCGTCCCCAGCGCGTATGGGCCTCTTCCATCAACATCGGCGTTCCCGGAGTGCCGACCGACCTGCCCCCGACAACAGCATCCCAAAACCCCATCGGTTCACCGTCATCGGTTTGAAACAGTGTCGGTGTAACCGCCAGGGGCGCGGTCTCGCGCCCATCCAGTGTGGTGACGGTGCCCGAGGTTGCATCGTACCAAACCAGGAAAGCGCCGCCGCCTAAACCGGATGACTGCGGCTCAACAAGTCCAAGAACGGCTTGCACCGCCACCATGGCATCCGCAGCTGTTCCGCCCTCCCTCAACACGGTCGCTCCCGCCTCAACCGCCAATGGGTTGGCAGCGGCGACCATCCAATTGTCAGCGCGTGTGGGCGTGCCAGCCTCTTTTGAAGCCAGGGCCGCTCGCGCTGGTTCGGAGAGCGAATTGAAAGCAGACAATCCACTGTCCGCTTCTGGGGCGACCGCGTCTGCGGCCTGTTGTGCAAACACAGGAGAGATGCAACACGAAGAAAAAAACACCGACGAAATGACTGCGCGTATCATGTGATGGTCCCCATTGAATGAATTCTTCAATGCTGACCGACTCTCAGCGCAATGCAACCCCTTCAGTGTTTCTTCAGCGCTCGACGGCGCAAGTCGGGGCAGTCATATGCAGCGAACAGCAATTCCCGATAACAGAAGGCAATCCTGTGCCCGTCTCTTCCGGCGTGCTCCGGCGCATCTTTGCCGGGCAGACAGCGTGGTAAGATCAAGGACTTCGGCCCTTTCCCTCCATGATGACTGTGTCAATTTGAATGGACGTGCCAATGCCGGGAAAAGACAAAATCCATGCGTCGCTTCGAGGCTTTAAGAGAACGACGTTGGCGCGCCATGCCTGTGCTCCTGTTGCGATACGCAAACGCGTTTTTGTGATTGCGAAAGGCTATGTGTATGATTGCGGATCGGTTGGCACACGGCAAACAAGCATGAAGCTCGCGCGCATAAAGGCAATTATATGCTGGAGGATTTGGAGAGCCGACGCGTGATGCTTGTCATTTCGCGCATCTTCGGCGCCTTCTCCCTCCCCTGTCTTCTTCTTGGTCTGTTGTTTTTTGCAGCATCGCTGACACCATCGCTCGTTCCACGAGGACCAGACGTTCAGGGTATCCTCGGCGGATTGGTCACGGCGCTGGGATATCTTGCTGGACAAGTCATTGCCTTGCTTTGGCGGTCAGCGGACCTGCCCAACTTCTCAGGACGTTCGGCTCAATGGGCAAGATGGCTCACCGCCGCTGTTGTCCTGGGGTTCTTTTTGTGGGTGCTTGGCTCCAGCTTGAGCTGGCAAAACGCGTTGCGTTTGAAAATGGATATGGAACCGGCGGACGCCCTGCAGCTGACACGAATTTTGGCCTTCGCTCTGGTGACGTTCTTGATCGCTTTTATTGCCGGACGCCTTGTTGCGTCGCTCTTTCGCCTGGTTCGGGCTTGGTTTTATCGGATCATGCCCCCGCGACGCGCCAATGTTCTTGGCGTTGTCACGGTCGCTCTGATCCTTTTTGTCGTCACTCGGGATGGTATCCTCGATCAAGTGATCCTTGGTCTTGATGAAAGCTATGAGGCGGCGCAAGCGCTTTTTGATCAGGCTCCACCAGCACCTGTGGCGCGAGGGCAAACCGGGAGTGCTGCTTCGCTGATCGACTGGCCCGCAATTGGCAAACCGGGGCGAGATTTCATCACGTCAGGTCCAAACGGTGCAGCCATTTCAGCTTTTACAGGTCGACCTGCGCTGGACCCGATCCGGGTTTATGTGGGCCGCGCCAACGCAGAGACGCCGCAAGAGCGTGCAGATCTGGCACTTGCCGAGATGCAACGTTTGGGAGCCTTTGAAAGGGACGTCCTGATCGTCACAAGCCCGACGGGTACAGGATGGATGGACCCTGGATCGCATGACCCGTTGGAGTACATGCACAATGGCGATATCGCGACGGTGGCTGTGCAATACTCTTATCTGCAATCGCCGTTAGCGCTCATTCTTGAGACCGACACCGGGCTGGAACAGGCAACGGCGCTACAAGACACGATCCACGGATACTGGAAGACCCTTCCGCCGGATGAGCGGCCGCGCCTCTATGTGCATGGGCTTAGCCTTGGGGCATGGTCGTCGATGTATGCCACCAACCTGTTCCGTTTTCTCGATGATCCAATCAACGGAGCTTTCTGGGCTGGGCCGCCCTTTCCGTCGGCCTTCTGGAATTACGTCCAAAGCCAGCGCAACGCGGGCAGCTCATGGGTGTTGCCGGACATCGGGGATGGGTCGCTTGTACGTTACGCATCGCATGTTGCAGACGCATCCGAGGCGGACGCCGAATGGGGGCCCATGAGGATCGTCTTTCTGCAGTATTCCAGTGACCCCATCGTGTTCTATGAACCCGCATCCCTTTGGCGGGCGCCGCAATGGATGCGGGATCGCCCGGCCGAAGATATGTCGGATCACTTCATCTTCATGCCTGTCGTGACCCAGTTCCAACTGGCGCTCGACATGGCGTTGTCGTTCGGATCGCCGCCTGGGCATGGGCATGCTTATTTCGCTCAGGATTACATTGGGCCGTGGGTCGAAGTGACTGCACCAGGAAACTGGGATGCTGCGGACACCGAGCGTCTGAAGGTGCATTGCGACAATGGCTTTCAGATGGGATGCAAAAACGAACTTCCGTGATACTTTAAATCGGCGCTCTGACCGCTCTGTCTTGTCGTGCGCCGTCCCAGTTACGCCTGAGTGGCTTCCGCCTTGATATGAGCATCTTGGTGCGGGTAAGGGATCGATATTCCGGCGGCGCCAAAGGCTTCCCTCACGCGATGGGTTAGGAGCGAGTAGACCGACCAGTGGTCGTCTGTATTGGCTTTGGGGCTGGCAAGAAAGGTTTCGTGGAGCAAGACCGAAGCCAGATAGGCCGGGGTCGCCGCCTTTCCTGTCCAAGGCGTTCACCACCATGGTGATCTACTCAAACTCGCTTTTGATAAGCGGCATCAGTCGCGCGACATAAAGAATTCGGCAACGGCCCGATAGGCAGGCAGCGAAGTCGGGTCGACTAAGCCGTTCTGTGCCTGCGGGAAAGAGGCAAGGCGCACCGGCACCATCTTGTCCGTAGGGTCGACAAAGATCGTCTGGCCATGTGCACGCAGCGGGCGGCATATGCGCCGTGATTATTATGAAGGCCTCATCATTAGCCGGTGTAGCTGCCCGGTCCGAAGGTCGGGAAGCCATCGCCGCACTTGGAACGATTACCGCCCACGCCGATTTTCGTTACCCCCTCCGCCGGGAACAAACGTTCGCCATCGATCTCGCCACAGTTCAGCATCAGCTGCCCGAGCCGCCCGAGATCAACCAGACCTGCCGCAAGTGACAAACCAAGATCCCATTGCCCGACACGTCCAGTCGCGCTGCCTTTCTGAACTGGATCGGACTGTTATACTCCTTGGCTCGGATATGCGCATAACGCAGGGTCCAAGTGTCCTGTTGCGATGGCTTAACTTTAAGGGCACGCGATAGGGCATTCACGTTCCAGTCGAATGCCCGCTCAAAGCTTAGGCCTGGCCTCACGTAGCCTTCCAACCACTCCGTATCCAGATTGAAACTGCTGCCCGCAGCCGACGTTGCAGCGAGGTCCCAGAAAGGGTTGCCCTCGGCCACGGCATTTGGGCCAAACTGCAGGTGACCTCGAACCTTCAGACCGTATTGATCGTAAATGAGTGTTGGGTCGCGCCGCTGCACCGTATCTTCTTTCAGCCCGGACAATTGTCGCTGTCGTTTTCATAGTCTCAGGTGAGGTCTAATCATGGGGAAGTTCGGTCGGTCCGCTCGGTCTCGGTTGCG
>JBCCCA010000093.1:0-12008 GCA_039033735.1 Pseudomonadota bacterium | reverse complement strand
CTCAGGCCTCCTTCGCCTGTTCTTAAATATCCCGGGGGAGCGCGAGGGGGCAGCGCCCCCTCGCCCGGAGCGACTTGGCGCAGCCAAGGCGCAATCCCTCGTTCACCAAGGTCTTAGCAGAGTTGATCGCAAGGGAAAGGTCTGGCCCGGGAAAACCGTTGCGACACCATTCCCGGTCCTTTAGGTTTCTAACGAAACGAACAGGGGCAGGGCTCGAATCCTGCCGAGGGAGAATTGGGGAAAGCCATGAACCGGGCAATCGGGATCGGAACGCTGGCCGTTGCACTTTTGGCCGGTACAGCCGTCGCAGCGCAGGACGTCATCACTAAGCAGTATGACGATGGTGGCGTCTATGAAGGCACCTTCAAAGACGGCAAGCAGCACGGAACGGGTTCGTACCGGCTTCCGAACGGCTATGTGTATGAAGGCGAGTGGGTCGATGGTGAAATTCTTGGCCAGGGCCGCGCCGAATTCCCGAACGGGTCCATCTATGAAGGCGCGTTCGTGGCCGGCAAGCCCGAAGGCACCGGTAAGATCACCTTCGCTGATGGCGGCACATACGAGGGCGTCTGGGTCGATGGCAAGATCAATGGCGACGGCGTTGCAGTCTATGCCAACGGCGTCCGTTATGAAGGTGGGTTCGAAGATGCGCTTCACCATGGCACAGGACGGATGGAAAGCCCGAACGGCTATATCTATGACGGCGGCTGGAACAAGGGCATTAAAGAAGGCGCGGGGCGGATCGAATACCCGGACGGCGCCGTCTATGAAGGCGACCTGGCCCGCGGTGTCCGCGAAGGCATTGGCACCCTGAAAATGCCCGACGGTCTTGTCTATGAAGGCGGCTGGTCGAATGGACAGATCAACGGCAAGGGCGTTCTGACACAACCGAATGGCGATATCTATGACGGCGATCTGGTCGACGGCAAACGCCAGGGCGTCGGCAAGGTCACATATGCCAATGGCGACATTTACGAAGGCGATTTCATCTCGGACCAGCGCGAAGGTCAGGGCACTTTCACGGGCGCTGACGGGTATCTCTACGTCGGGTCCTGGGTCGGCGGGCGGATCGAGGGCACCGGGACCGTTACCTATCCCGATGGCTCAGTCTACGAGGGCGAATTCGAAGAAGATGTGGCCAACGGAAATGGCAAGATCACCTATCCAGACGGCAACATCTACGAAGGCGAGTGGATCAAAGGCGTGATCGAAGGCGAAGGTGTCGCAACCTATGCCAATGGCCTTGTTTATGAGGGCAGCTTCAAGAATGCTAAGATGGACGGCATCGGCAAGATGACCTTTGCCGACGGCTACACCTATGAGGGCGGTTGGAGCGATGGTCAGCGCAACGGGCGCGGCATTGCCACCTATTCCGACGGGACGATCTACGAAGGCAATTTCGTCAATGGTCAGCGCGAAGGCGCGGGCAAGATCACGATGGCTGACGGGTTCGTCTATGAAGGCGAATGGTCGGGCGGCGAAATCGATGGCAGTGGTGTCGCAACCTATGCCAATGGGGATATCTACGAAGGCATGTTCGAACGCGGCAAGCGGCAGGGCGAAGGCACCATCCGCTATGCCAGCGGGGAAGAGCAATCGGGCGTTTGGGAAAACGGGGCTTTGACTGAACCGACCGAAAGCAACTGAGGCCGTTCTTCACTAGATCTTAAGGCTTTATTTACCAATTTGTCGACAAATAACCGTAGATGGCCCCAATTTTGCCGGATCTTCCGTCAATACATAAGGGGCTGCTGTGTTGTGTAACGTGTAAAATGAGTGACCCCCAATGCTCGGATTATCCCCAGACAGACTGGCCAAGCGATCGGCAGCTTTCCGGTATGGCTACTACCTTGTAACCTCCTGCAAGCTGAAAAGCTTTCGCGGTTGGAAATGCGCCGGCGAGCCGAACCCGTTTGTTGAAAAAACCTATCGACACAAAGTGACCGAACGTGTCGAATTCACGGATATCTTTGATGATGTCCTAGGACCGGATCGACGGCACAGCCGAAACTCGTTCTAACGTCTTACAGGGTTTCCAAAAAGTCCTTTGCTTCGGCCAGGATCGTTTCCCGGCGCGCCTCGTCCATACGGTCCCAGGTGCGGTACATGTTTCCCATGCGCGGGTTCTTCGAAAATCGTTCGCGGTGCCGATCCAGGAACGCCCAATACAGCAGGTTGAAGGGGCACGCCCCTTCGCCAAGCTTTGTCTTTACGGAATAGGCGCAGTCGCCGCAATAATTCGACATGCGGTCGATGTAGTTGCCCGAAGACACATAAGGCTTTGACCCGACAATCCCGCCATCGGCAAACTGGCTCATGCCAATCACGTTCGGGGCCTCGACCCACTCATAGGCATCGGCATAGACGGCCAGGTACCATTCGTGCACCTCGAACGGGTTGATCCCGGCAAGAAGCGCGAAATTGCCCGTCACCATCAAGCGTTGAATGTGGTGGGCATAGGCTTCGTCGCGCGTCTGTTCGACGGCTTGCGCGATACAGCGCATGTCCGTCTCGCCACTCCAAAAGAACGCAGGCAATTTACGTTGGTGGTTCAAGGCGTTGCGCCTGGAATAATCTGGGCCTTCGCGGAAATAGATGCCGCGCATGTACTCGCGCCACCCGATGATCTGCCGGATGAACCCTTCGACCGCATTGATCGGCGCATTGCCAGCGCGATAGGCAGCCTCGGCCGCTTCGCAAATCTCGATGGCATCCAGTAGGCCAGCGTTCAGATACATCGACAGGATCGAGTGCCAGAGGAACCGCTCATCGGCCAACATCGCATCTTGGTAGTCGCCGAATTTGGACAATCCCCCTTCGATAAAATGTGCCAGCGCCCGGCGCGCCTCTGTCCGCGTGACGGCAAACCAGAAGGGGCGCAAGGTGCCGAAATTATCCCCAAATCGGGTCTCGACCAGTGAAAGGACCTCTTCCGTGATCTCGTCAGGGGTGAACCGCAACGGGCCCGAGAAATCGACCGACCCAGGCGCGGGCTTGCGGTTGTCATGATCGAAATTCCACTTGCCCTCGACAGGCTTATCCCCCTCCATCAACAAGCCGGTCTTTCGGCGCATCTCGCGATAGAAATACTCCATGCGCAGTTCTTTGCGCCCCTCGGCCCAAGTCTCGAACTCGGCGTGGGACGCGACGAAGCGGTCATCTTCTAGAAGCGTGACGGTGAGCGGGGCAGTGTCCAGCGCCTCGATCAAGCGCCACTCGCCTGGCCGGGTCGCGATGACCTTGGTGGCGCCGTGTCGTTCGGCTGCCGCGATCAGCGCTTCGACAATACTTGAGAAGCCTGCCTCGTCATCCAGACGCGTATACTCGACCGTCCAGCCATCGTCCTCCAATTCTTGTGCGAAATGGCGCATGGCCGCAAAGCAAAAGGCGATTTTCTTTGGATGATGGGGCACATAGCCGGCCTCGTCCGCGACCTCGGCCATCACCACGATATCCTCGACCGGATCCCCTTCGCGCAAGGCAGCGACCGTATCCGTCAATTGGTCGCCCAGAACAAGGATCAGCCTCACCACGGAATCTCCCGACCTGCATAATCAAAAAACCCACCGGACTGCGCAGGTGTTAAACCCTCGATGACATTCAGCAGATTTGAGGCCGCATCAGCGGCGGGCACGGTCTTGTGGCGACCGGCATATTTCGCGGTGAATGGCGTCTCAACCGTGCCGGGGTGCAGGCAAACGGCCACCGCCTGTTTGTGGGTCCGTTTCATTTCGATCGCGGCACCATGGATCAGTTGGTTCAGCGCCGCCTTCGAGGCCCGATAACTGTGCCATCCGCCGATCTGATTGTCCCCGATCGAGCCCACGCGCGCGGACAGCGCCGCAAAGACCGACGGGGCATCTTTGGGAAGCAACAGCAATGCATGCTTCAGGATCAGTGCCGGCCCCACCGCGTTGACGCGCATCTGGTTCAAAACGGAATGCGCCGTGATCTCGCGGACGGCGCGTTCCGGCTCCTGCCCCTGGATCACAAGCGCACCGGTGGCCACGAACACCAGCTGATACGGCCCTTGCAGCGCGCCCAGAGCTTCCTCGATGCGCGCCTCGTCCGTGATGTCCAAGCCGTCGACTTTGCGCGACAGCCCGGTGACATCCCAACTTCGATGTTGCAATTCTGCTTGGATGGCGCGACCAATCCCACCAGACGCACCAATCACCAATGCCTGTTTCATGCCTGTCCCTCCGGACCCGGGACTTAGCCGCGGTGGTTGAATTTGCAAGGAATGCTTTGACGCAGTGCGAACGCTCTTTCTTTGCCGCCCGTCTGCTCTACTTCTCCGTCATGAGGTTGTTCGTCGCCCTCCTGATTGCCGCCAGTCCGGCCACCGCGCTCGAAATTGTCGAGACAGCGCGCTACGACCTGAACCGTCCCGCTAGCCTTGACTACGACCCGACCTTTTGTGGGCTTTGGATCGCAAACGAAGGACCCGAGGTGATCCTTGTCACGCTGGAAGGCGATGAACTTCGACGTTTCGGCAGCGATCTGTCACGGATAAAGGCCATCACGCTCGAAGACGATCACCTGCTGGTCGCCGACGGGTTTGGCGGATTCCAACGCTTGTCCAAGTCGGGCGACGCCCTCGCCGAGCCGTTCAAGATGCCCGGTGGCTGGGCTGACACCGAGGGCATCGCAATCGCCGAGAACGGCGACATCATCGCGGTCGAAGACGATCCTGAACGCCTGTCCTGGCTGGCGCCTGATGGCACACCGCGGCGGGTGATCGATACAACGACACTCACACCCCCCTTGTTCGAAGCCCAGGGCATAGCCCGCGATCCGCGCACCGGCCATCTGTTGATCGTAGATGATTTCGAGGGCAGCAACGCGCTTTATGAATTCAATCAGGACGGCACCCTGTTGGGAACCGTGTCGCTTCTTGAATACGGCATTGATCCCGAAGGTATCGCGTTGCGTCCCGGTTCGGGCCAGATGTTCATCGCCTTCGATCAAGGTGCACAGATCGTATCATTCGACTACACACCCACCCTGCCCGACGGGGCCGAGGCCCTGCCCCCCGGCGCCGATTGCATGCTGTTCTAAGCGGTTGTTTTCCGGCGCGACACGCGCCTAATCTCGCCCCATGAAACACCGCTCCAAGCATCGGGACCATCGATGCTGAACCGATTTATCGCCTCCTCTGGCCTGACAAACCTGGCCGATGGCGTTGCCACTGTCGTTTGGGCCTGGTTGGCCTCACTGCTTACCCGTGATCCGCTCCTGATTGCCGCTCTACCGGTGATTCTGCGCTTACCTTGGTTTCTGTTTGCGATTCCGGCCGGTCTGGTCACCGACCGGGTTGATCGGCGCAAACTCATCCTGGCGATGGACGTCCTGCGCGCCCTTGCATTTGCGATCGTTGCCGTCTCTGTCTGGGCCACGCTGCCGCTCCAGCCACCGCCCGCAACCGGCTTGGTGCACCTTGGGCTGTTCAGCCTTCTTGCCCTTGCTGCGGTGCTGATCGGCGTGGCCGAGGTCTTTCGCGACAACGCCGCGCAAACGATGATGCCCAGCCTTGTGCCCCATGATAGGCTCGAAGCCGCAAACGGCCGACTTTGGAGTGTCGAGCTGGTTGGCAACGCGCTGTTGGGCCCGGCGATTGGCGCTTTCCTGATCGCCGCGTTCCTACCCTTGCCGTTTCTTCTGAACGCCCTTGCCTTTGCCATGGGCGCCACCCTGATCGTGACCATTCCCGGCGCATTCCGCCCGGCGCAATGTCAGGACCGCAACTGGCGACGTGAGTTTATCGAAGGCTGGCGCTTTCTGATGCAGGCGCCCGTGCTGAAATTGCTGGCCGTGTCCACAGGGGTCTGGAACCTGCTGCACCAGATGATCGTGATCGCGCTGGTCCTGCACGTTCAGGAGAACCTTGGCCTGGGCGCGCCCGCCTTCGGCATGATCCTCGCCGCCGGTGCCATTGGCGGCATTGCCGGTGGTGCGACCGCCGTCAGGATCATCGCACGACTGGGCCGCGGCCGTACCGCGCAACTCATGTCGCTGCAAAGCGCGCTTGCCTTTGCCGCAATCCCCTTCGCTCCAAACGCTTGGTGGCTGGCCTTGCTCTTCGTCTTTAGCGAGTTCACCGGTATTGTCTGGAACACGGTAAGCGTCTCCTATCGCCAGCGCGTGATCCCGGACGCACTGCTTGGCCGGGTGAACAGCCTCTATCGCTTACTGGCCTGGGGTATGATGCCGATTGGCCTCGCTTTGTCAGGGATCCTGACCCGTATGGCCGACGGTCCGCTGCCCCGTGACACGGCCCTTCTTGTCCCGTTCATCGTGGCCGGAATTGGCAGCCTCCTGCTCGCGGCGCTGATCTGGCGCCCCTTAGGCCGGGCCTTTGAGTGATCTTCAACTTGTCAAAATTAAGCATACCGCAGGGAGCGCGAGGGCGGCACGCCCTCGTAAAGGAATGCCCGGCCACAGCCGGGCCCCGCTTGTCTTAAAGCGCGGCGCCTTCGACTTCTGCTTCCAGACGCAGAATGGCATCCTTCAGGCCTTCGCGGTTCGGGTGAAACCGCTCGACCTCGCGCCACGCCCGCAACGAGTCTTCCGGGTATCCCAATTCCTGCAGGATCAGCGCCAAGCCGGTCATCGCCGAAAAATGACGTGGGTTCAGCTCCAACGTCCGGCGAATATCCTCAAGCGAAAGCCCATAGCGACCGCCCTGAAAATAAGCTGTTGCGCGTCCGTTATACCCTTCCGCAAATCCCGGCGCATGATCGATCAGGGCTGAAAAATGCTGGATGGCCAGCGCAGTGTCACCCGCCTCCAGCGCATCGCGCCCGCGTGTCAGCAAAAGGTCCATCGAGGGCGATCCGGACTGGGACCAGATCTCGTAAATGCGCTGTTCGATCTGGGCGGCGGCAGATGCGTCCGCCCCTCTCAGCCCTTCAAACAAAGCATCAAGCTCGCTGTCGTCGGCGTGAACCGGGCCTGCCAGCAAAAGTGCCGTTACGGCGTATTTGAGATATGATGCAAACCGTTTCATAAGGTTAAAGTAACGCAACGCGGGCCAAAAGCGAGCCCAATTACAGTGAAGTGAGGATACCGACATGAGCGACGTCATCGATCACGCCGTCAGCGCGCTGAACGAGAAGCTTTCGGGCAGCGGTTTCGACGGAACGGCGAAATTCGTCATTGATGGCGAAGGCGCCATCATGCTTGACAGCGATGGCGCGCGCGCAGGCGATGATGAGGCCGAGGTCACGATGTCTGCCGATACTGATACCTTCCGCGATATTCTGGATGGATCGCTCAACCCGACCACTGCCGTGATGTCCGGCCGCCTCAAAATCGACGGCGATATGGGTGTGGCAATGCGCTTGGCCCCCGCGCTCAGCTAAAACGAATGGGCGACGCACCGTTTCACGAGGATCTGGCCTGCGCGCCCGCGGGCGGCGACGTGGCTTGGCGCGAAACAGATGACGGTATCCGCCTGCGGGTCGGCGCTTGGCGGGCGCCGACACCACGAGGGACGGTGCTCCTGTTTCCGGGTCGTACCGAATATCTTGAAAAATATGGGAAAACCATTGCTAATTTGACCTCGGCCGGCTGGTGCGTCGTGTCGCTGGACTGGCGCGGGCAAGGCCTTTCGGACCGCCTTGATGATGATACCCGCGTGGGCCATGTCGCAGAATTCCTGGACTATCAACGCGATGTCGCTGTGCTTCTTGATTGGTTACAGACGCAGGACTTTCCCGGTCGACGCGTTCTTATTGCGCATTCGATGGGCGGCTGCATCGGTCTGCGCGCCCTGGTTGACGGTCTGGCGGTCGATCGTGCCGTCTTCTCGGCACCCATGTGGGGCATTCAAATGCCCGCCTATGCGCGGCCCTTGACCTATGTCATCCCGCCCATCGCGCGGGCTCTGGGCAAGGAAACCCAGTTCGCCCCTGGGACCAAACCCATCAACTACATCACCGACACTGATTTTGCCGACAATATGCTGACAACGGATCCCGACACCTATCACTGGCTTGGTGAACATGCCGTTGCCGCCCCTGAATTTGCGCTAGGCGGGCCATCGGTTCAATGGGTCGGCAGCGCGACACGCGAACTGGATCGGCTGTTTGCCGCACCGCGCCCCGAAACAGCCTGCCTGACATTTGTCGGCAGCGACGAGAAAATCGTATCGATCGAGGCAATAACTCGGTTTCACGCCGACTGGCCCTCGGGCACCTTGCGGCAGGTCGAAGGCGCCAAGCACGAGATGATGATGGAAGCGCCCGCCATCCGGCAACGCTTCCTGTCTGAAACATTTGAGTTTTTTGGCTAACCTGAGCCGGGCGCGCGCCGCCAGTTGGAGCGCCTCAGTGGATCAGGACGACCGCTGGCCCAAGACTTCGACCGCGCGCAAAACTTTGGTCGACACCCGCTGAATCGAAAGAACAGACTGGACCGAAGCCGAAGTCCGGTCTTCAAGCAAAGCCTGCGCCAGTGCGTCACGATCCACAAATCCATGACGCCGCGCCCGTTTATGAGGTGCATCAATGTTTGCTGGTGCTTGGGAGCCCTCTTGGCACGACCCGGGGCAAGGTGAAATATCCCTCAGAAAACACTGATCGGGACCTTTGCAGTACTTGAACTTACACATAACTCACTACTCGAACACTAAATCTACAAGCGCGCCTGAACACGTGCGCTTCGTGACAAAGTTACGACTGGAATATGGCGGAATTAAGGCACGATCGCAATTTTCCTAAGGAAATCATCGTGTCACATGTATTTTTCTTCAACCGAATTGCGAAAAAAATGAGGCGCGTTTCGCCCCACCGAAACGCGCCTCTACCCCACCCAATGCGGCAATCAACAGGTCCACCACAGCACAGCCCTGTTTGACGCCGCTGAGCGTCCTTTTAAGCGGGAGTAAGCCCCCCGCTCGGAATTTTGTGATCTGGTTGGAAAAGGTGGTGACGTTGTTTCGCCCAAAGATGCCGCGTTTTTGGCGCGTCCTCACGGGCGGCCCAGGGGTTGGAGATGGGACACTCCACTTCCCGTGCCACAGGGATGCGTAAGGACAGCAAATCGTCAGCCAACACGGCAGTGCGGGACAGAAAATTAGACGAACCACGCGAGCTGACAGATGTCACAGCAGTATGACTTAAAGCCAAAGACACAGCAGACAGAAACATCGTCACCACCAAAGAACCGTTTACACACTCACACACGAGGTCGGGGATACGCTGACCTCAATTTTATACACACAAGACCGAAACACGCTGGCCTTGACGACTTTTTTAGGTCGGGAATATGGCGAGATTTGGGCGTAAATCCGCTGATTTTTCCTTAATCCACAGGAGATTCAGCGACAATGGCACTTGAATCCTAAGCTTGTTCATGAGGCGCGAACGATGCTTGAAGAAATGTGCAATTTCCATGCCGAAACCCGGCCGCATCTAATGCCGATTAAGCGAATCTTCACGGTCCATCCCAATAAGCTACGGGTGGGTGGTCGGTGGTTTTGCGCTTTTTCGGAATTTACCGTTTGTTAAGGGCCACGCCATCGCGCGGCCCTTCAGAACAGTCGGAACTAGCCCGCGTCCTTGTATGACACGTATTTGACGTCGGCATTTGGGTCCGACTTTTCGCGCCGGACCAGGAGCCGGTTCAGCGCATTCACGTAAGCTTTTGCGGAAGCAACGACGGTATCAGTGTCCGCTGATTGGCCGGTGGCAATGCGCCCGTCTTCTTCCATCCGAACACTTACCGTCGCTTGCGCGTCAGTGCCCTCAGTTACGGCGTGTACCTGGTACAACTGCAAACGTGCTTCGTGGGGAAAGAGCGATTTGACCGCATTGAAGGTCGCGTCCACCGGCCCGTCACCCTGGGCTGTCGTTTGGTGGTCTTCCCCGTTGATGGTCAACGTCAGGTCCGCCGATTGGGGCACTTCAGTGCCACAGATGACACGCAGGAACTTGACCCGGATGTGATCGTATTCATCGCCGGTTTCCTGATCCCGCATAAGGGCGATCAAGTCGTCCTCGAACACCTCCTTCTTCCGATCGGCCAAGGCCTTGAACCGCACGAAGACGTCCTTCAGCTGATTGTCCGCCAGCTCGAAGCCCAACTCCTCGAGTTTGGAACGCAGAGCGGCCCGACCGGAATGCTTGCCCATGACAATGTTTGTCTCGGACAGACCGATGTCTTCGGGACGCATGATCTCGAATGTCTCAGCGTTCTTCAGCATTCCGTCCTGATGAATGCCGCTTTCATGGGCAAAGGCGTTCTTTCCCACGATGGCCTTGTTGAACTGCACAGGGAAACCGCTGACCGTCGAAACCCTGCGCGAAATATGCATGAGTTTCGTCGTCTCGACCCCGGTCTGAAATGGCATAATATCGCCGCGCACGCGCAGCGCCATAACCACTTCCTCCAAAGCCGTGTTGCCCGCGCGTTCGCCCAATCCGTTTATCGTGCATTCAATCTGACGGGCCCCGCCTTCCACAGCCGCCAGCGCGTTCGCCGTCGCCATGCCAAGGTCGTTGTGGCAATGCGTGGCAAAGACAACCTCATCGGCGCCGGGAACCTGTTCGATCAGGTTGCGGATGATATCAGCGCTTTCGCGGGGTGCGGTATATCCCACCGTGTCTGGAATATTGATCGTGGTCGCTCCCGCCTTGATTGCAATCTCAACCACCCGGCACAGATACTCCCATTCGGTCCGGGTCGCATCCATGGGAGACCACTGCACGTTGTCACAAAGGTTCCGCGCTTGGGTCACCGTGTCATGGATACGCTCGGCCATCTGGTCCATATCCAGATTGGGAATGGCGCGATGCAGCGGCGAGGTGCCGATAAACGTGTGTATCCGCGGACGCTTCGCATGCTTCACTGCCTCCCAACAGCGGTCGATATCCTTGAAGTTGGCACGGCTCAGCCCACAGATCACCGCGTCTTTCGAACGTTTCGCGATCTCCGTCACCGCTTCAAAGTCACCTTCCGAAGCGATCGGGAACCCGGCCTCGATAATGTCGACGCCCATATCGTCCAGAAGCTCAGCAATTTCGAGCTTTTCACCATGGCTCATGGTTGCGCCCGGGCTTTGTTCGCCGTCGCGCAGTGTCGTGTCGAAGATCAGCACATGTTCTTTTTCTGCCATCTTCGCCTCCCTCAGATTCTTGGTTTCTTGGATGGTTCCGCTTCCGCGTTACCGGTGTTTGGTTCGCCCGCCGGCTCGATCAGCAAGACCTTGCACTCGTGCTTGGCGCGCGGTCGGTGAACAATGCCCCTTGGCACGATGAACACCTCGCCCGCGCAAACCGTGCGCGGGTTCTCGCCTTCGATGTCCATCTGCATCTCGCCCTCAAGAACAAGGAAGAAGTCGTCGGTGTCATCATGCTTGTGATAGGGAAATTCGCCTTGGAATTTGACCACCATCACATCGTTGTCGTTGTAATCGGCAACAACGTGAGGGTCCCAGTGGGTCGAAAAGCGGTCCAGCTTCTCGGACAGATTGATCGTTTTCATGGATGTCTCCTGTCGTACGTGTTGCATCCAAGTGGAAAGCGAACAGTCAACGCGCGGTTACGGCAAAGCCGAGAAGCAGCGTATTGTGTCTTCCATTCAGTGCAACGTGCTTAGCGGTGTCTTGATGGCGCTGGAACCCCTCTGAGCGGTCGCGCCCAAAGGCACGCTCAGAGGCGACTAAGGAGAAGAAGAAGGTCGGCGCAGAAAATGCGCGCGTCATTGATATGTGTCACCTGCTTCATGCCAAAGACCTTAGGCGCGGGTTCGCGGCCTGTCAAAGGGCAAAAATTGGGCAATACCATCCGGCGACGGAGTTTGGGGATTTTGGTTGCGGGGGTAGGATTTGAACCTACGACCTTCAGGTTATGAGCCTGACGAGCTACCGGGCTGCTCCACCCCGCGCCAAAGTTTGCACTGTCTATTGCGAGATTTCCACAGGATTTTCGCTAAAAACCGAAGCTTGATTATAGTCACCTTGATAAAGACGGACACATTTACCGTCTAGTAGATCTATTGCAGGG
>JBCCCA010000092.1:0-12091 GCA_039033735.1 Pseudomonadota bacterium | reverse complement strand
TGAAACCGGATGCGGCCCGGCTGCTGGTCAAGGCGCTGAAGGAAGAAACCGGGCTGCCGGTCCACTTCCACACCCATGACACGGCGGGGATCGCGCTGGCCTCTATCCTGGCGGCGTCCGAGGCTGGCGTTGATGCTGTCGATTGTGCGATGGACGCCTTGTCGGGCAACACATCGCAGGCGACGCTTGGAACGCTGGTCGAAGCGCTGAAGCATTCTGACCGGGCGACCGGATTGGATATCGACGCGATCCGCCGGATTTCGAACTATTGGGAAGCGGTGCGCGCGCATTACCTTGCCTTTGAAAGCGGTATGCAATCGCCATCGTCCGAGGTTTATCTTCATGAGATGCCCGGGGGCCAGTTCACCAACCTGAAGGCGCAGGCGCGGTCCATGGGACTTGAGGATCGCTGGCACGAGGTCGCCAAGACCTATGCGGATGTGAACCACATGTTCGGCGATGTGATCAAAGTGACGCCTATTGCCAAGACGGTGGGCGACCTAGCTCTGATGTTGGTCAGCCAAGGGGTGACCTGCGAGGAATTGCTGAACTCGGACGCCGAATTTGCCTTTCCCGACAGTGTGGTCACGCTGATGAAGGGCAATGTGGGGCAGGCCCATGGCGGCTTTCCGAAAGACATCGTCCAGAAGGTGCTGAAGGGCGAAAAGCCAATCGTGGATCGCCCCGGGTCCCTGTTGAAACCGGCTGATCTCGAGGCCGAGCGCGCACGTCTTCAGGACACGTTCAGGGAAGATATCGATGACGAGGATCTGAACGGCTACATGATGTATCCGCAGGTCTTTGAAGGCTATCTGACACGGCACGCGCTGTATGGTCCGGTGCGGACCTTGCCGACGCGCACCTTTTTCTACGGCATGATCCCAGGTGAAGAAATCAGTGTCGAGATTGAGCCGGGTGTCACATTGGAAATCAGGTGCCAAGCGATTGCCGAGACGACGGATGAGGGCGTGGCGAAGGTGTTCTTCGAGTTGAACGGACAGCCGCGCATCATTCGGGTCAAGGATCGCTCGATTTCGGATGCGTCGGTTGCGATGGCCAAGGCCGAGACTGGCAACCCCGACCATGTGGGTGCGCCCATGCCGGGCGTTGTGGCCTCGATCGCTGTCGAGGCGGGGACTGCCATCAAGAAGGGCGATCTGATGCTGACAATCGAGGCGATGAAGATGGAAACAGGCATCCATGCCGAACGTGACGCCACAATCAAGGCGGTCCACGTGACGACCGGCGCGCAAATTGATGCGAAGGATTTGCTGGTCGAACTGGATTAAGCTGTGCCGCGCCGGCTTGCCCAGTTTTCCCTTTTGGTGCCGGACTATGATCCCGCCATCGCCTTTTTTACGGCCATCGGGTTTTCGCTGATCGAGGATACGGATTTGGGCGAGGGGAAGCGCTGGGTGCGGATCGGGTTGCCGAATGCCGGCACGCAAATCCTGCTGGCCCGTGCGGTGGGTGAGCGTCAGAGCGCAGCGGTTGGCGAACAAGGCGGAGGACGGGTTTGGCTTTTCCTTGAGACGCAGGAATTTGAGAAAGACTTCAGGCGTTTGGAAGACGCCGGAGCCGTGATTGAAGGTGTGCCGCGCGAAGAGCCGTACGGGCGCGTCGTCGTTTGGCAAGACCCGTTTGGTAACCGGTGGGACTTGATCCAATACGCCCATCCTGACCGATCCGGGACGTGACGAATGGGGCCGAGGACCTAGTCGGTGACGATGCGCCTGGGGCCCTCAATTCGGCTTAGAAGCCTTTGCAAAAGCGCTTGATCTTCGGCGGATACACCGTTTGGTGCCCAGCCCGACGTAGTCGGGTCAACATCTCCAACGGCTGCCGCAATCGCCAGTGCGGCCGCATAGGCACCTGTCAGCGTGGCGTGATGATCGTCTGCTGCATAAAGCCCCTGGAGGCCTGCGTGTGCTGCCGCATTCCAAAGCCGCCCGGCGGACGCAACGCCGCCGCCGGTCCGCCGACTGATCCTGTGATAGGTGTTTTCGATCCGGCGCACCGCCCCGGTTTCATCATGGCGTTCTTGCGCAGGGGCCCAGTGTGCATAGTACACCAGCTCGGCGCCCTGCTGCTTCGCAGCCTCCGCCAGGGTGGCGGTCGCTGCTTCCATCAGCTTGATATAGCGCGGATCAAAGGGCATAGCGCTGGCGTCCTGCAGCACGACGACATCCCATTCCTTGCTGCGGATGGATGATAACGGATCGGTTTCATTCAGATGTTCGTAAAGGGCCGTGCCAGCCCGCACGTGCATGCTGACGCCATAGCGCAGGGGCGTGTCACTTGTCGCGGCGATCTGCCGAACCAGTCCCGGGACATCGTGCTGATAGGTGAATGAGTTGCCCACGAAAAGGATCGTTCGATCTGGTTCGGGCTGCGGCCGCAGCAGCGCGACAGCCAGAAGGCCGAGCAGAACAAGAGACAGTATTCTTACCATACGACGCTCCAGACCCCGGAACGTGGTAGCTCTGCAATGTGGCAGCTTTTGGGCTTGGATTTGAAGGGCTTAGACCTTCAATCGCGACGCGAGGTCGCTTAGCTTGGTTGCGCCGATCTGCCCCATGCAGGACCGCATGTCATCTTCCAGAATATGGATCAGGTGTGCCGGCCCTTTGGCCCCAAGTGCGCCGACCGCGTAGTGAAACGCGCGCCCCATCATGACGAGATCTGCCCCGAGGGCGAGGGCGCGCAGAATGTCGAGACCCCCCGTAACGCCGCTGTCGAAGACAATGGGTGTGTCGGGCACCGCTGCGCGAATGGCGGGCAGACACTCGATCGAGGCGGGTCCACCATCAAACTGACGGCCCGAGTGGTTCGAGACCCAGATCGCATCGACACCCAGCCCCACGAGCGTTTTCGCATCCTCGGGCTTTTGCACACCCTTCACCAGAAGCGGTCCATCCCAGTTCTCGCGCATCCACGCAATGTCATCCCAGTTTGGGTTGCCACGGATGACGTGGCCAGCGTGGGCGACCGAGGTGGCCTCCATATCCTTGGCATAATCCTCGCAAAACTTCAGCGATGGGATGCCTTCGCGCAGCGTTCCTATGGTCCACTCCGGATGGGTCATCATCGACCAGACCATCGCGGCGTTGACCTTGGGCGGGATCGTCAGGTTGGCGCGGCGTTGCCGTTCGCGGCGACTTTCAAGCGGCACGTCGACGGTCAGGATCAGGGAATGGAACCCGGCCGCTTTTGCGCGCTTGCACATGTCCAGCCGGATGTCCTTGTCTTTGGGCATGTAAAGCTGGAACCAACCCTGGTCGCCGATATGCGGCGCCAGCGTTTCGGGCACCACGGTTGCCACTGTCGACATGCAATATGGGATGCCAGCGGCCGAACAGCCCGCAGCCAACAACTTTTCAGCCCCCGGCCACATGATACCCGACATGCCAACCGGCGCACAGCCAAAGGGCAGGGGGTACTCGCGGCCTAGGAAGGTGGTTGACAGGTTCGCTTCCGGTTCGCCTTCCAGAATGGCGGGCCAGAACTGGACATCGTTGAGCGCGGATTGGTTGCGCCTATGTTGATCCTCGCGCCCCGTCGCACTGTCCAGATATTCGAACACGAAATGCGGGATGCGCTTTCTGGCGTGGGCACGCAGATCGGAGACGGCAGGAAAGCGGGTGTCTAAAGTCATAGCATCTTGTCCCCCAGAAACCGCGAAGTGAAAAGCCCCTATTCCGGCGCTTCGCAGGTCGCCTTTCGCGCGCTGAGCGATGTCGCGGGCAGCGCAAGACGTGGATAGAACAATAGAAGAACACCCCTTTATCTTGGGTCCGTGTCGCGCTACAGTTTTTCCCATGAGCGACTTCGAGGATTTCCCCGACCGCGTCCCCCTGTCCCAGCAGGCTATGTCCGCGCGCCCCGTCGCCTATCTTGACGGGCTGAACGCCCCGCAACGCGAAGCGGTCGAGACGTTGGAAGGGCCGGTTCTTATGCTGGCGGGCGCCGGGACGGGTAAGACAAAGGCGCTGACGACACGGATCGCGCATTTGCTGAGCACCGGCACCGCGCGCCCCAACGAGGTGCTTGCGGTTACCTTTACGAACAAGGCCGCGCGTGAAATGAAGTCTCGCGTCGCAAACCTTTTGGGTCAGGCTGTCGAGGGGATGCCTTGGCTTGGAACCTTTCACTCGGTCGGGGTGAAACTGCTGCGCCGCCATGCCGAATTGGTTGGGTTGAAAACCAACTTCACCATTCTGGACACCGATGACCAACTGCGCCTTCTTAAGCAATTGATCCAGGCGGCGGGCATTGATGACAAGCGCTGGCCCGCGCGCCATCTGGCGAATGTCATCGACGGTTGGAAGAACCGCGCAATTACGCCCGCCAACGTGCCTGCCGGGGATCACGGCGCGTTCAATAACAAAGGTGCCGAACTTTATGCCGAGTATCAAGCGCGACTAAAGACACTGAATGCCTGTGACTTCGGTGATTTGCTGTTGCATGTCGTCACGATTTTTCAAGAACATGACGATGTGCTTGATCGGTATCAGCGCTGGTTCCGCTATATTCTTGTGGACGAGTATCAGGACACTAATGTCGCCCAGTACCTCTGGCTTCGTTTGCTGGCCCAAAGCCACAAGAATATCTGCTGCGTTGGCGATGATGACCAGTCGATCTATGGCTGGCGCGGGGCCGAGGTCGGAAACATCCTGCGGTTCGAGAAGGACTTCCCGGGCGCTCGAGTGATCCGGTTGGAGCAGAACTATCGCTCGACCCCGCATATTCTTGCTGCGGCGTCTTCAGTCATCGCGGCCAATTCCGACCGACTGGGCAAAACGCTGTTCACCGAGGAAACAGATGGCGAGAAAGTACGTCTGATCAGCCATTGGGATGGCGAAGACGAAGCGCGTTGGATTGGCGAGGAGGTCGAGGCGCTGCAGGGCGGCACGCGCGGCATGGAGCCTCGCAGCCTGAATGATATGGCGATCCTTGTGCGTGCGTCCCATCAGATGCGCGCCTTCGAAGATCGGTTTTTGACCATCGGGCTGCCCTATCGCGTGATTGGCGGCCCGCGCTTTTACGAGCGGATGGAAATTCGTGACGCGATGGCCTATTTTCGGCTGGCGGTTAGTTTGGAAGATGACCTGGCTTTTGAGCGGGTCGTGAACACTCCTAAGCGCGGGCTGGGGGACAAGGCGCAACAGAAAATCCAGATGTCGGCCCGGTCGAACGGCGTGTCGCTGGTCGAAGGCGCGCGCCTGCTGCTTGACGCGAAAGGGCTCACGGGAAAAGGCGCGGCTGAATTAAGCAAGCTGCTGACTGGCTTGGAACAATGGCACGCTTTTGTCGTTCAGGGCCGGGACCACATCGAGATCGCTGAGCAAGTCCTTGACGGCAGCGGCTACACTGCGATGTGGCAAAATGACAAGACGCCGGAAGCGGCAGGTCGGCTGGAGAACCTTAAGGAATTGGTCAAGGCACTGGAAAGCTTTGATAACATTCAGGGATTTCTTGAACATGTCTCGCTGGTGATGGACAATGCCAGCGATGATGAAGACGAAAAAGTCTCAATCATGACATTGCATGCCGCCAAGGGGCTGGAGTTTCCGGTCGTGTTCCTGCCGGGTTGGGAAGATGGATTGTTCCCGTCGCAACGGGCAATGGATGAAAGCGGGCTGAAGGGGCTCGAGGAAGAACGGCGTCTGGCTTATGTCGGCCTTACACGTGCCGAGGAATACGTGGTCGTCAGCTTTGCGCAAAACCGCCAGGTGTTTGGATCGTGGCAAAGCCAGATGGCGTCACGCTTCATTGACGAGATGGATCAGGACGCAGTCGAGGTGCTGGGCCCGGCAGGGGAACATGCAACGGCCGAGGTGCAAAGCGACCTTTATGAACGGGCGTCTCGCGCAGATGGCTATAACTCGCCAGGCTGGCGCCGCTTGCAATCGCGGCAGAACCATAGGGGTCTTAGCCAGCCGCGGGAGACACGCAATGTCGTGATCGATCTTAATGCCGTGTCGGCCTTCACAGAAGGCGAACGCGTTTTTCATGACAAGTTTGGCTATGGGACGATTACGGCCATTGAAGGTGATAAACTTGACATCTCGTTCGAAAAAGCCGGTTTCAAGAAAGTCGTCGCGAAATTCGTGAAGTCGACCGAGGCGGTCGACGATGTGCCGTTTTAAGCGATCCTTTGTTTTTATCGGTATTTGGCGGCGAGTTCAGTCCTGACGAACGCCTCATCCAGATCCAGGTAAGCCGCAAGCTCAGTTATATATTCCGTATATTCCGCTTCCTGATCGCCAAATGTCATTAGCGAAACCTGAAAGATATCCTTTTCCATGCCGGGAGGGGTGATGCCTGCAATGGTTGCAGCGGACCGCTTGGCCTTCAAGTTGCGAGATAAAACGCGTTGTTGCTTTGGTGTGATTTCACCTTGCTGCAAAAGCCTTGGCAAAACCTCGTCCGGCAGAATGCCCGAATGTGCGCGCATTGCATTTAAAAGAGCCATGGTCAAAAGCGTCGTACGCCGGTCCTCAGGTGCATATCCGGATCCTGTAAGCGCCGGGTCCTCCTCATTCTTGGGAACAACGTTCGCCGGAGCGGTATACTGATCCCTGGATGGTTCAATTGCAGCGGCAGCAGAAGGACCGCTAAGTTCGACGTTACTCTTCCGAACACGGCGGTAAACGAATGCTTTTACACCCCGTTCCACCTTTGGCTCGACGCTTTCCTCTTTTTTGGAGTATGTCGTGGTGCTGACATATTCCCAGCCGTCATCGACGGAATTTGTTATTGATTTCTCTAAATGACTAAGTGCGCTTTCTTCCAGCTCACTCAAGTCTTCAATTGGAACACTCAATGGATAGACGAATACCATTCTGTAATCGTACATAACCTTCACCCACACCCTACAAGGCTGAAACTGCGTAATGGTTAACAGAAGGTTAACGTATTAACAGGCGAATTTTTGCTGAAAACACTCCGTTTCTAATTTGTCTTTTTTCAACTTTGGAAACGAAAGAGCGCAACCTCGGGGATTGGACAGATTTCCTAGGCGCCTTGAAGCGAACGCACTTGAAGCGGGCCGTCTTGGCGGGACACCATTGCCAATGCGGCCGCATGGGCCGCGGCTGCGGTGGTGTAATATGGAATTTTGTCCATCAGGGTCACATTGCGCATCGAACGACTGTCTTCGATAGCCTGCGCGCCTTCTGTTGTGTTGATGACCAAATCAACTTCGCCATCCTTCATCACGTCGACGATCGTGCGCCCGCCTTCATAGGCCTTGTTCACTATATCCGAAGGAATGCCGTTTTCGGTCAGGAACTTCGCGGTACCCCGTGTGGCCAGGATTTTCAAACCCTGGTCGTGGAGCATTTGCGCGGTTTCGATCAATTGCGGTGTCTTGTCGGCGTCCCGGATGGAAAAGAAGACCGTGCCATCGTGCGGCAGCATTGTTCCAGCCCCAAGCTGTGCTTTCAGGAAGGCACGCGCAAAGTTTCTGTCCCACCCCATAACCTCACCTGTCGAACGCATTTCTGGGCCAAGCAGGGTGTCAACGCCTGGGAAGCGCGCGAAGGGCAGGACGGCTTCCTTGACCGAGTACCAAGGTGTCTGGAAATCGGCAAGCGCCATGGGGTCGCCCATCGGAATAACGACGTCGTCCGCCACGGGCATATAAGGCGGTTTTGCTGGGAAGGCCGAAAGCTTTTCGCCTGCCATCAGACGCGCGGCAATCGAGGCAATGGCGGAATCCGTTGCTTTCGCCACAAAGGGCACGGTGCGGGACGCGCGTGGGTTCACCTCAATCAAATACACCTTGTCGCCCTTGATTGCATATTGGACATTCATCAGGCCGACGACTTTCAACTCGCGTGCGAGTGCCTCGGTTTGACGGATCAGTTCGTCAAGGATGCTTTGCGGCAAGGTATGGGGCGGCAGTGAACAGGCACTGTCGCCGGAATGGACGCCCGCTTCCTCGATATGTTCCATAATGCCCGAAACGTGGACCACTTCGCCATCCGAAAGCGCGTCAACGTCGACTTCGGTGGCACCATCCAGGTAGCGGTCTAACAGAACCGGGCTGTCGCCGGACACCACGACGGCTTCGCGGATGTATCGTTCAAGCTGAGCCGTGTCGCGGACAATTTCCATCGCTCGCCCGCCCAGAACATAGGACGGCCGGATGACCAGAGGATAGCCGATGTCTTTCGCCGCCTTCAGCGCTTCGGCATCGTTGTGGGCGATGGCATTCTTTGGCTGCTTGAGGTCAAGCCGATTGACAAGATCCTGAAAACGCTCGCGATCTTCAGCAAGGTCGATGGCATCTGGAGTGGTTCCAAGAATGGGGATGCCTGCCTCGTTCAACGCGTTGGCCAATTTCAACGGTGTCTGCCCACCGAACTGAACGATGACACCGTGCAGGGTTCCGTTGGTCTGTTCGACGCGCAGAATCTCCATCGCGTGTTCAAAGGTCAGCGGCTCGAAATACAGCCGATCCGAGGTGTCGTAATCGGTGCTGACCGTCTCGGGGTTGCAGTTGACCATGATGGTTTCATAGCCCACGTCCGAAAGCGCGAAACAGGCGTGGCAACAGCAGTAATCAAACTCGATCCCTTGCCCAATCCGGTTGGGGCCACCGCCCAGAATGACGACTTTCTTGCCGTTCGAGGGGCGTGCTTCGCACTCAACATCTCCCATGACCGGGCTTTCATACGTCGAATACATATAAGGTGTTTGGGCTTCGAACTCGGCGGCGCAGGTGTCGATCCGTTTGAAGACGGCCGTGACGCCCAAGTTGTGACGCGATTGACGGACATTGTCTTCGGTACGACCGGTTAGATGGGCAAGCCGGGCATCAGTAAAGCCCAGCATCTTTAGCGTTCGCAAACCCTTCTCGGTAACGGGAAGCCCATCTTGCCGGACCTGTTCCTCGGCCTCGATAATTTCGCGAATGCGCGCAAGGAACCAAGGATCAAAACTGGTGACGGCTTGAATGTCATCATCGGAGAGCCCGTGTCGCATGGCTTGCGCGATGATCCGAAGCCGGTCCGGGGTTTGTTTCGAGAGCGCGGCTGTGATGGCGGCACGATCATCGGCGCCCAATGCGCCGGCAAGGTCGCGGCCAAGCCCGGGGATATCGATCTCGTCAAAACCGGTCAGGCCGGTTTCCATGGACGCCAGGGCCTTTTGCACGCTTTCGTGGAACGTGCGGCCGATGGCCATCGCTTCGCCTACCGATTTCATGGCAGTCGTCAGCGTTGCTTCGCTGCCGGGAAACTTTTCGAACGCGAAGCGCGGGATTTTCGTGACGACATAGTCGATCGTCGGCTCGAAGCTGGCCGGTGTGACTTTGGTGATGTCGTTGTCCAACTCGTCCAGCGTATAGCCGACGGCCAGCTTCGCGGCGATCTTTGCAATCGGAAAGCCGGTTGCCTTGGACGCCAGCGCGGAAGAGCGCGAGACGCGGGGGTTCATCTCGATGACCACCATCCGGCCATCCGCAGGGTTCACGGCCCATTGTACGTTCGAGCCGCCGGTTTCGACCCCGATCTCGCGCAAGACTGCGATCGAGGCCGTACGCATCATCTGGTATTCCTTGTCCGTCAGCGTCAGGGCCGGGGCCACGGTGATCGAGTCGCCCGTATGCACGCCCATTGGATCAACGTTTTCGATAGAACACACGATGATTGCATTATCCGCGCGGTCACGGACAACCTCCATCTCGTATTCCTTCCAACCCAGCAGGCTTTCGTCGATCAACACTTGCGCGACGGGTGAAGCTTCCAGGCCGCGACGGCAGATCTCGAAATACTCGTCCCGGTTATAGGCGACGCCACCACCGGTGCCGCCCAATGTGAAGGCGGGCCGAATGATGGCAGGCAAGCCCACGTCTTCCAGGGCGGCCATCGCTTGTTCCAGCCCTTTCGGGATGTCGTATTTGCCGTCTGGTCCTTTCGGCGCGTCCACAATAGTGGCGCGGGGGTTTTCAAGACCCAGACGGTCCATCGCCTCGCGGAAAAGTTTGCGGTCTTCGGCCATTTCGATGGCGTCGCGCTTTGCGCCGATCATTTCCACGCCGAATTTGTCGAGAACGCCCATTTCTTCTAGCGCGAGCGACGTGTTCAGACCGGTTTGTCCACCCATGGTCGGCAAAAGCGCGTCGGGGCGTTCTTTCTCTATAATGCGGGCCACGACGTCGGGCGTGATCGGTTCGATATAGGTCGCGTCGGCAAGGCCGGGGTCGGTCATAATCGTTGCCGGGTTCGAATTGACAAGGATGACACGATAGCCTTCTTCGCGCAGCGCCTTGCAGGCTTGTGCGCCCGAGTAGTCGAACTCGCAGGCCTGCCCGATAACGATGGGTCCGGCTCCGATGATCATGATCGACTTGATGTCGGTTCTTTTTGGCATCGACGGCCCCCTTGGCAGACAGGCGCCCGGGATGGCCCGCGCACAAATTGTCGTGGGTTATAGGCATCGATTGCGTGGGCGCAAGGGGATAAGGGGCGTGCCACGCCGTGTTGGCGCGTTCGATGCTGGATGCTGTTGGGCGGTTTGCGTGCCGGATCGCGCCGACATGGCTCTGGCCCTTGACAGTTGGCAACGAAACGCGTGTATCGCGGCAGACCGATTGATCGCCAATGGACCCTGTTATGCACGACTTTCGCAGCCATACCTGTGCCGACCTGAACGCCAACCATGTGGGCGAGACTGTGCGTCTTGCAGGCTGGGTGCATCGTATTCGGGATCATGGGGGCGTGTTGTTTGTCGATTTGCGCGACCATTACGGGATCACACAGGTCTTGTGCGACCCAGACAGCCCTGTGTTTTCCGACGTCGAGAACGTGCGCTCGGAATGGTGTATCCGGATCGACGGCAATGTGAAGGCGCGCGAGCCGGACCTGATTAACCCCAAGATACCGACCGGCGAAGTCGAGGTATTCATCCGTGACATGGAAGTTCTGGGCGCGGCCGAGGAGCTGCCGCTGATCGTTTTCGGCGATCAGGAATACCCCGAAGAGACCCGTCTGCGGTACCGCTTCCTTGATCTGCGCCGCGAGGCGATGCAGAAGAACATGACGCTGCGCTCGGACGTGGTCGCGTCGATCCGGAAGCGCATGTGGGATCAGGGGTTCAGGGAACATCAGACACCGATCATCACGGCATCGTCGCCCGAGGGCGCGCGCGACTTTTTGGTCCCCAGCCGCCTGCATCCGGGCACTTTTTATGCGTTGCCGCAGGCCCCGCAGCAATTCAAACAGCTGCTGATGGTCTCGGGCTTCGACAAGTATTTCCAGATCGCACCCTGCTTTCGGGATGAAGACCCGCGCGCGGATCGCTCGCCCACCGACTTTTACCAGCTCGACATGGAAATGAGTTTTGTGACCCAGCAGGACGTGTTCGACACGGTGTCGCCCGTGCTCGCCGGTGTGTTCGAAGAGTTTGGCGGCGGCCGGAAGGTCGATGCGCCAGCGGACTGGGCGCAGATTTCCTATCGCGACGCGGCACTTTGGTACGGGACCGATAAGCCCGACCTGCGTAATCCGATCAAGATGCAGGATGTCTCCGAGCATTTCCGGGGATCAGGTTTCGCGATTTTTGCCAAGATTCTGGAGCAAGAGGGGACGGAAATCCGCGCCATCCCGGCGCCCACCGGGGGGTCGCGCAAGTTCTGCGACCGGATGAACGCCTTTGCTCAGAAAGAGGGCTTGCCTGGCATGGGCTATATCTTCTGGCGCGATCAGGGCGAAGGGATGGAAGCCGCCGGACCCTTGGCCAAGAATATCGGGCCCGAGCGGACGGAAGCGATCCGCGAACAACTTGGCCTCGGCGTTGGTGACGCAGCCTTTTTCCTTGGTGGCAAGGCGATGGCGTTTGAAACCGTCGCGGGCAAAGCGCGCGTTGTAATCGGCGACGAGCTTGGGTTGACCGATACCGACCGTTTCGCCTTTGCGTGGATTGTCGATTTCCCAATTTATGAGAAGGACGAAGAAACCGGCCGGATCGACTTCGAGCACAACCCGTTCTCGATGCCACAGGGGGGCATGGCCGCACTTGAAGGCGATCCGCTCGACGTGCTGGGCTTCCAGTATGACCTTGCGTGCAACGGCTATGAACTGGT
>JBCCCA010000091.1:0-12319 GCA_039033735.1 Pseudomonadota bacterium | reverse complement strand
TTTTGCTCGCCCAAGCCGAGCCGCTAGGCGGTGGGGCTTACGGGATGGAGGCGTTGAACGTCCTCAGGAAAGAGAAGGGGTTCATGACCCATGCCGAGATCCATGGTCGGACCACGGCTTTTGATATTGGCATGGCGGGGATGATGTCGTCGAAGAAGGACTTTATCGGCAAAGCGGCCGCCGCGCGCCCTGGCCTTGTCGACCCGGCTCGGGAGCGGCTGGTGGGTATCGTGCCGAACGACCCTGCCAATGAGCTGACGGCGGGCGGGTTCCTTTTCAACGGAGGCGCCGAGCCGACGCGACCCAATGCCCAGGGCTATGTGACCTCGGCCTGTTGGTCGCCAACGCTTGAGACGCCGCTTGCCATGGGCTTTGTCAAATGCGGACCCGATCGCCTTGGCGAAAAGATGCGCTTTGTCGATCACCTGCGCGGGCAAGACTTCGCGGTTACCTTGCGAGACCCCGTTGCCTTTGATCCCGAGGGAGGACGGATGCGTGGTTAAACTCATCGCTTCATCCGCGACTGGTCGCGCGCTTCCACTTGAGATTGGTCGGGTTGTTTTGGAAGACGCGCAGCCCGAGGCCATCACATGGGTCGCTCATTTTGACGGCAAGGCCAACGCAGTCAAACGTGCGCTGGGCGGCTTTCCGGCCGCGGGTGAAGTGCTTGACGTTAAGGCGGGCCGGGCCTTGTCGGTCGGGCCGGGGCAGGTGCTGATCCTTGGGGCGCCCGCCAGTTGCGACGGCGCGGCCGTGGTGGACCAATCAGATGCGTGGACCGTTGTCGCCCTGGATGGCGCCGGCGCGCGCGATGTTCTGGCCCGCGTCACACCACTTGACCTTCGCGATGCCGCTTTGCCCGATGGCGCAACGGCCCGCACCCTGATCGGCCACATGACCGCCAGCATCACGCGGGTGGGCCCATTCCGGTATGAGCTGATGGTGTTTCGGTCGATGACCCGTACGTTGCTGGAGGAATTGGAACGCGCGATGCGCGGTGTTGCGGCCCGGCGGACCAACGCCGATCCCTGACAGGTTGCAGGGTAGGGGCCATGTTTCTGGCGCGTCGCCCATGTCTTGACTGGACAGTCCTTGGGCCGCGCTAAATACTCGCACCATGAGTTTGCCCCCTGGTTTTCTGGATGAATTAAAGTCGCGCACATCGCTGTCACAGGTGGTGGGCCGCAAGGTGACGTGGGATCAGCGGAAGTCCAATCAAGGCAAGGGCGACTTCTGGTCGCCATGTCCGTTTCATCAGGAAAAAACGGCGTCTTTCCATGTCGATGATCGCAAAGGGTTTTACTACTGCTTCGGCTGCCACGCGAAAGGTGACCTGTTCAGTTTTGTACGGGAAACCGAAAATGTAGGCTTCATGGAAGCAGTCGAAATTCTGGTGCGCGAAGCCGGGATGCAGATGCCCGCGCGCGACCCGAAGGCGCAGGAGAAGGCGGATCGCCGGACGGTTCTGGCAGATGTGATGGAACAGGCCGTCGGGTTCTTCAAGCTTCAGCTCAAGACCGGGGCAGGGGCGGCAGCGCGCGATTATCTCGATGGCCGCGGCCTTCATCAGGCGGCGACTGATCGGTGGGATATCGGATTCGCGCCGTCCGGTTGGCAAAACCTGTGGGATCACTTGACGGGCAAGGGCGTGGCAGAAGATTTGATCCTTGCCGGCGGGCTGGCCAAAGCCTCGACCCAAGGCAAGAAGCCCTATGACACATTCCGCGACCGGATCATCTTTCCGATCCGCGATCCACGCGGCCGCGCGATTGCCTTCGGTGGCCGGGCGATGGACCCCAATGACAACGCCAAGTACCTGAATTCGCCAGAAACCGAACTGTTCGACAAGGGCCGCAGTTTGTACAATCACGGGCCTGCCCGCGAAGCGTCTGGTGCCAAGCCCTTGTTGGTGGCAGAGGGCTATATGGATGTCATCGCGCTGGCCGAAGCCGGGTTCACTGCGACAGTTGCCCCTCTTGGTACCGCCATCACCGAAGATCAGTTGCAGCTGCTGTGGCGGATGCATGACGAACCCATCATTGCCCTTGATGGCGACAAGGCTGGATTGCGCGCGGCGATGCGGGTGATCGATCTGGCGCTGCCCCTGCTTGAAGCCGGGAAGGCCCTTCGATTCTGCCTGATGCCCGAAGGCCAGGATCCGGACGATCTGCTAAAATCGCAAGGCGCGCCAGCGATGCAAAAGCTGATAGATCAGTCGATTCCGTTGGTTCAATTGTTGTGGCGCCGCGAGACCGAGGGCAAGTCCTTCGACAGTCCCGAACGCAAAGCGGCGTTGGATCGTGATCTGCGCATGGCAATCTCGAAGGTTCGCGACCCATCGCTGAAGCGGCACTATGGCGAGGAGATAAACCGGCTGCGCCGTAGCCTATTCGATGGCGCCCGGGCCAAGCCGCAATCGGGTTGGCAGCCGCGCGGCGCCCGCGCTCAGCCCAGCAAACCGATGGTGGAAACCAAGGCCAGCAGTCTGGCCGCCACCAATGCCGCGTTCGACGAGCAATTGAAAGAGGCTGTCATCCTCGCCACGCTTGTGACGCATCCCGCGCTGATTGAACAATTCGAGGCCGAGCTGGAGCGGTTGGATACAACGCAGCCTGCGCACGAAGTCGTTCGACGGGCGCTGTTGGGCGGCGACATCGAGGATCGTGAAGATGCTGCACGTATTTGTGGGGCTGATACCCTTGAAAAGCTGCTGTCTCCGCGCCATGTCCGCATAGCACCCGGTCTGCGACAAGGCGCGACGTCTGAGGTGGCTGCGTTATCCGTGGCCGAAGAGCTTGCGAAGCTGGCGGCCCGTCGCGGCGCCCGCAGTGAAATTGAAGATGCGGCGCGGGATATCGAGGGGCTTGCGGATGAAGGCCTGACGTGGCGTTTGCGTCAGGCATCCGAAGGGCTGACAAACGCTGGGCGCACCGGAAGCAACGACAAGACGGAATACGATCTTGGCCCAAACGGGGCGCGATTGAGCAAGGATGAAAAGCGGGACTTCGAAGCATTGATCGAGCAGATTGATTTTGGCAAAGGCGGACGCAGCGGCCGTAGCTGAAAGTGCTCATCTGTTAGGAAAACCTTAGGACGCGGGTTGCGATTCTGTGATTCGCACTAGATGATTCGTATGGGGCGAATCAGTAACCATGGCGGGAGTAGCGAATGGCTGCCAAGGACACGAACGAAGAGCAGAAGGCCGACGGCGACGAGACCGATGTTCTCGACATGAGCCAGGCGGCGGTCAAGAAGATGATCGCCGAGGCACGTGCCAAAGGCTACATCACCTATGATCAGCTCAATCGTGTGCTGCCCCCGGATCAGGTGTCCTCGGAACAAATCGAAGATGTTATGTCGATGCTGTCCGAAATGGGCATCAACATCATCGAAGACGAAGAAGCCGAAGAAGATGGCGACGGCGGTGGCAAATCGACCGATATCGTCGAGGCGTCGACCTCGCGCGAAGTAGCGGTCTCGCAGTCGGAAACCGAAAAGCTCGATCGCACTGATGACCCGGTCCGAATGTATCTGCGCGAAATGGGCAGTGTCGAGCTGCTGTCGCGTGAAGGCGAAATCGCGATTGCCAAACGGATCGAGGCTGGCCGGAACACGATGATCGCCGGGCTATGCGAAAGCCCGCTGACCTTTCAGGCCATTACCATCTGGCGCGAGGAACTTCTGAACGAAGATATTCTTCTGCGTGATGTCATCGACCTTGAAACCACCTTCGGCCGTTCGATGGGCGAAGATGAAGATGACAGCGTTACCCCCGTTGTTGATACGACCAATGTCGAGGCCGCCAAGCCCGAGAAATCCGACGAGCCCGAGCTTGATGCTGACGGCAACCCGATCCAGAAGGACGATGACGAAGACGAAGACGATGCGGCCAACATGTCGCTTGCCGCTATGGAAGCAGCGCTGAAGCCTCGGGTTCTCGAAATCCTCGACCGGATCGCGAAAGACTATACCAAGCTGTCCGACATGCAGGACAACCGCATGTCCGCCACGCTGAACGAAGACGGCACATTCTCCGACAAGGAAGAAAAGAAGTATCAGAAGCTCCGTGCCGAAATCGTCGAGCTGGTGAACGAGCTTCACCTGCACAACAACCGAATCGAAGCACTGATCGACCAGCTTTACGGCATCAATCGCCGGATCATGTCGATCGACTCCAACATGGTGAAACTGGCTGACCAGGCCCGGATCAACCGCCGCGAATTCATCGAGGAATATCGCGGTTACGAGCTTGATCCGACCTGGCTGGAGCGGATGGGCGAAAAGACCGGGCGCGGCTGGACCACGCTGATGGAACGCTCGACGGCCAAGATCGAAGAACTTCGGAGCGACATGGCCACGGTCGGCACCTATGTGGGCGTCGATATTGGTGAATTCCGCCGCATCGTCCAACAGGTGCAAAAGGGCGAGAAGGAAGCGCGACAGGCCAAAAAGGAAATGGTCGAAGCCAACCTGCGCCTTGTGATCTCCATCGCCAAGAAATACACGAACCGCGGGTTGCAATTCCTTGATCTTATTCAAGAAGGTAACATCGGCCTCATGAAGGCGGTCGACAAGTTCGAATATCGCCGCGGTTACAAATTCTCGACCTACGCGACATGGTGGATCCGTCAGGCGATCACGCGCTCGATCGCCGACCAGGCCCGCACGATCCGTATCCCGGTCCATATGATCGAAACGATCAACAAGCTGGTCCGCACCGGTCGCCAGATGCTGCACGAGATTGGCCGCGAGCCGACGCCGGAAGAGCTGGCCGAAAAGCTGCAAATGCCGCTCGAAAAGGTCCGCAAGGTGATGAAGATCGCCAAGGAACCGATCTCGCTCGAAACGCCCATCGGCGACGAGGAAGACAGTCAGCTTGGCGATTTCATCGAAGACAAGAACGCAGTTTTGCCGCTAGACTCGGCCATTCAGGAAAATCTGAAGGAAACGACCACGCGTGTTCTGGCGTCGCTCACACCGCGCGAAGAACGTGTATTGCGCATGCGCTTCGGCATCGGAATGAACACCGACCACACACTTGAGGAAGTCGGCCAGCAATTCAGCGTCACCCGCGAACGCATCCGCCAAATCGAAGCGAAGGCGCTCAGGAAGCTGAAGCATCCGAGCCGGTCGCGGAAGCTGAGGAGTTTCTTGGATCAGTAAATTTGGCTGAGAAGTTCCTGGTAAAGGAGACTGCGGAGCGTTTGGTTCATAATGAACTGTCAAATGCAGCGTATTGGTTTCTGAAAGTTGCCAAAGAAAAGATTGAGGCGGGTGAGCGTCAAGGCGTTGCCATCGAAATGATAGCAGGGCTAATTTTCTGTGAATTCTCAGTCGAGGCAAAACTGAATTTTGTGGGTTGGAAGTACTTTGAAGACGGTTGGCCCGAACGAGCTTCTTTCAGGGAAAAGACTATGCTGCTCAATAAGGCGCTCGATCTCAATTTGTCTTGGGGTGAAAGGCCCTTGCAGACACTGAAAGACCTCATGCGGTTCCGCAACGCGCTTGCGCACGGACAGCCCGAAGTAGTTGATATCGAACGCGTTGTTGATGTTGAGCCGGAGATCTGGGATATTCTCAAATCTGATTGGGAACAATCCGTCAATGTAGAGTTTTTAGAACGTTGCCGCGAGGATGAGGGCGTGTTTTGGGAAGCTTTGCTTAAGAGCGCAGGCATATCGAAATCGAATACTTTAACTTCGGGTCACCAGTCGATTACCGTTCTGAGGGAAGAGGCTGAAAAAAACTTTTAGCGAGAATTACACCGCGCGTCAGCCCACCTATAGGCTGAGGCCGCGTCCGTCCTGCGCCTCGCGAATTTGATGCTTGAAAAGTTTACTAGACCTTTCATGGGTCTTTGACCGAACCGCACCTCCCCCTTACCTGGGTCGTGTGCGCTCCGGGCTGTTCGCCCGCCGTTCCACGATATCGCGACTCATGCTAGAGTTGCCATGTATTTCAAGACAGGGAACCCAGCTCATGCGCATCCTCAAATGGCTCCTCGGCATTGTTGTCGTCCTTGCGATCATCTTCGTCGCTGGCGGCATGCTTCTCCCGCGCGAGGTTACCGTTGCGCGCTCCATCCAGATCGATGCGCCGCCCCAAGCTGTCTTTCCGCATGTGAATTCCTTGAAGGCGACAGAAGGCTGGTCGCCCTGGCTTGAACGGGACCCGAATGTTCAGCTGTCCTATAACGACACCGAAGCGGGTGTTGGTGCGGCTATGGAATGGGCCTCGGACGAACCGACCGTCGGCACCGGCAAACAGGAAATCATCGAGTCAAACGAAAATGAAAGTGTCGTCACCGCTCTTGATTTTGGGGACATGGGCCTGGCCCAGGCAAAGTTTCTGTTGGACGATACAGGTGGCGCCACCACCATTACGTGGACACTCGACACCGATATGGGCGCGGGCCCCATGGGGCGCTGGATGGGGTTGATGATGGACAGCTGGGTTGGCGGCGATTACGAACAAGGGCTGGTCAATCTCAAGGCACTTGTCGAAGGACAGTAGGCCTGGCCCTTCACATCCGGCGCCACTTCCGCCACTGTCCTGCTGACGCAAACAGGAGGGTGAGCGATGTCGTTGTTTTCCAAACTCTTTGGCGGCGGCGGTGGCGGCGCGGCGCCCGAGGCCGAAAGCACCACCTATGAAGGCTTCAAGATCACGCCCAATCCGGCCCGGGAAGGCAGCCGGTTCCGCATCGGCGCTCTGATCGAAAAGGGCGAGAACAGCCATCAGCTGATCCGCGCTGACATGCTTGAATCACTTGACGAGGCCAATGACGCGTCAGTTCGGAAGGCCAAGCAGATGATCGACGAACAGGGCGAGCGGCTTTTCACCTGACCCCGATGGCCACATTGCTGGAGATACACACGACCGGGCCCGGGCTTTATGAATTCACCGACCGGCTGCGTGGTTTGGCCCATGGATCGGGCGTGATAACGCTTTTTGTCCAACATACGTCGTGCTCGCTTCTGATCCAGGAAAACGCGGACCCCGACGTGCAGCGCGACCTCAACGCCTTTTTCACGCGGCTTGTCCCGCCCGCAGACGATCCGGCGATGGGCTATCTGACCCATGTGTTGGAAGGGCCAGATGACATGCCGGCCCATATCAAGGCGGCGTTTTTGCCGGTGTCGCTGACCATTCCGGTTGAACAGGGCAGACTGCTTTTGGGAACGTGGCAGGGGGTGTATCTGTTCGAGCATCGGACGCGTCCGCACCGCCGAACCTGCGCCGTTCAGATGATGACGAAGGATTAAAGCGCGATCACACCTTTGGCTGTTCGAGATATTGCATGGGTGGCAGGTCGGGATGGTCGATGGCCTGCATAATTGCACGGCACAGGAACTCACCAGCATTTGCCACATCTTCGTGAATGGTCAGGATGTCTTTACGGAAGCGCGTCAGGAAGGGCATGGCTTCTTTTGCAATCACGTCGATATCCTGCCCAAGGGTGTGCCCCTCGGCCTCAAGCCCCGCGACCACAGCCATCGCGGCATTGGTTGACGCGCAGATAACGCCGTCCGTGTCGGGATATCGCCTCAAGGCCTCTCGGGTTGTTGCCTCAATCTCGAACGACGCGCTGTCCGAGGTCACGGTATCAAGCAGTTGCATCGTGACGCCGTGCTGTTCCGCAGCTTTGGTGGCATCCGTGATCAGCTCGATGGCATAAAATTGCGAGGTCGGCGGGGCCACCAGCAGCACGCGTCGCCGACCACGGGCCTTGAGCTGCTTGACACAGGTCGCGGAAAAGATTCCGTTGTGGAAGTCGTAGTAGGGGTGCTGGTCCGCCCAATCCGTGCGCCCGTGGGTGGCGAAGGGAAAGTTGGACGCCATCAGATATTCGACACGCGGGTCCCGTGGTTCGGTCTGGTTCAGGATGATCCCGTCTGCCGAGCCCGTTTCCGTCACATAGCGCACCGGGTCCATGGGATCCTGGTCAGGGAAATACGGCGTCACGATCATATGGTACGGCGTCCCGCGCGTCGCCCCGGCAATCGAGGTGATCAGCCGCGCCGTGTGGTTCATCATGTCATGCTGCGTCGACAGGACAAGAGCGATTACGTTCGTTTTGCCCGTGCGCAATCGCAGTCCCGCACGATTCGGGCGATACCCGATTTCAAGCGCAATGCTACGCACACGTTTCTTCGTGGCCTCGCCAATATCCGGCGCATCGTTGAGGGCACGCGAGACAGTTGGAACGGCAAGCCCGGACAGATTTGCGATGGTTTTCAGGGTAGGGCGGGCTTTTGCTTTTGTCGGCGACACGTCGCCTCTCCTCATAAGTTCGCCTTTCAGAGCTAACGGGGATCAGAGGGGAAATCCAGCTTGATACGGATTTCGAAATCGTTATAGTTATTACGTAATCGTTTTAGTTCTTGGGAGGAGCAAATGAGAACGATCTTCACACTCTTGGCCGGAACCGTACTGGCAGGCGCGGGTGCGGTTCAGGCAGCCGAGTTGGAAGTCACCCATTGGTGGACGTCTGGCGGCGAGGCGGCCGCAGTCGCGGAATTCGCCAGCGCGTTCAATGAGAAAACCGACCACAGTTGGCTTGATGGCGCGATTGCAGGCTCGGGCGGGACAGCACGCCCAATCATCATCAGCCGCATTCTGGGCGGTGACCCTATGCATGCGACCCAGTTGAACCACGGTCGACAGGCGGAAGAACTGATCGAAGCCGGGTTGATGCTGGATCTGACCGATGTTGCCGAAGCCGAGGGCTGGCGCGATATCGTGAACCCCGTATCGCTCCTCGACAGTTGCACGCTTGATGGCAAGATCTATTGCGTCCCGGTGAACATCCACTCTTGGCAGTGGATTTGGCTCAGCCACAAGGCCTATGCCGATGCCGGCGTCGATGTTCCCACGAATTGGGATGAGTTTGTTGCCTCTGCACCGGCATTGGAAGCCGCCGGGAAAGTACCATTGGCGATGGGGCAGCAGCCCTGGCAGTCGAACGGCGCATTTGAAGTTCTAATGACCGCGCTTCTGGGCGAAGAAAGCCGCAACAAGATCTTCGTCGATAAGGATGCTGAGTTTGCCGCCGGTCCGGAAGTGGCGCGCCTGTTTGAAGCAGCTGCCGTGGCGCGCGCGCTTGCCGCCAATTCGAATGTGAATGACTGGAACCTTGCGACCAATCTTGTGATCACCGGTCAAGCTGGAGCGCAAATCATGGGCGACTGGGCGCAGGGCGAATTCCAGATGGCTAACCAGGTCGCAGGAGCAGACTATACCTGTCTCCCGGGCCTGGGCCTGAACGAGGTGATCTCGACCGGCGGGGATGCGTTCTACTTCCCCAAGCAGGATGACCCCGACATCGAGGCGGCACAGAGAGAGCTGGCCTCGATCATGATCAGTCAGGAAGCTCAAGTTGCGTTCAATCTCAAGAAAGGCTCGCTACCGGTGCGCGGTGACATTGATCTGGCGGCTGCAAATGACTGCATGAAAAAGGGGCTCGAGATCCTGGCCGCAGGCAACATCCTAAGTGATGTGAACCAGCTTCTCTCGCCGGACACGCAAGGCCAGATGGAAGACCTGATGGTCGAGTTCTGGAACGACCCGTCCTATTCGGCGGAAGACGCGCAGGCGCGCTACGCCGAGATCCTTGCGGATGCAGATTGATCCTTGAAGGATCGGGGTCGGCGCTTTGGCTGGCCCCTTTTTTTGACCAAGGGGTTTGAGCAGCATGAGTGGAGTGTGGAACGTATCATCGCGGTTCCTGACCAATGGCTGGCGGGAACCGGATGTCTGAGGTTGCGCGCAAACCCAGCGGGCTGACACGCAATCTGACGGCAAAGATTGCGTCGATCCCGATGATCGCGACAGCGCTGGTCATCTTCATCGGCTGCACTATCTGGACGATCTATCATTCGTTTACCCGCTCACGGCTGCTGCCCGCGCCGGACAAATGGGTGGGGCTCGACCAATACGAGCGTCTGTGGAGCACGCGGCGCTGGCTGGTCTCGATCGAGAACCTGGCCATTTATGGCGTCTGCTCGCTGGTGCTGAGCCTTCTGATCGGCTTCACGCTGGCCGCCCTTCTGGACCGGAAAATACGCGGCGAAGCGGTGTTCCGCACGATCTTCCTTTATCCCTTTGCGCTGTCCTTCATCGTCACCGGGCTTGCCTGGCAATGGATTCTCAATCCAGACTTCGGCATTCAAAGCGTTGTCCGTGGTTGGGGATGGGAGGGTTTCGCCTTCGATCCTCTGAACTCGGCCGAGATTGCTATCTACGGCATCCTGATCGCGGGCATCTGGCAGGGGTCGGGCTTTATTATGGTCATCATGCTGGCGGGCTTGCGCGGCATTGATGACGAAATCTGGAAAGCGGCCCGCGTCGACGGTATTCCTACATGGAAAACCTATATTTTCATCATCATTCCCATGATGCGGCCGGTCTTTGTCACCGCCCTTGTGCTGATCGCGGCCAGCATCATCAAGGTCTATGATCTGGTCGTTGCTCAAACCGCAGGCGGGCCGGGGATCGCGACCGAAGTGCCCGCGAAATATGTGATCGAAAAGATGTTTCAAAGCCAAAATCTGGCACAGGGGTTCGCCGCTTCTACAATGATGCTGGTCTCGGTTCTGGTGGTTCTGATCCCCTGGGCCTATCTGGAATTCGGGGCGAAGAAGCATGGCTGATGTCAGTGTCCTATCGTCCAGAGCAGAACCGCGTGGCACCAAACCGACGCGTCGGCTATCGTCAACCAACATCATGCTCTATGGCACCCTGCTGTTGGTGTCCGTGTATTATCTTCTGCCGCTTTACGTGATGATCGTGACATCGCTGAAGGGCATGCCTGAAATCCGCTTAGGCAATGTCTTCGCTCCCCCTGTTGAAATAACGTTCGAGCCGTGGGTGAAAGCCTGGGCCGAAGCCTGCACGGGCATAAATTGCGATGGCCTGTCTCGCGGGTTCTCCAATTCCGTCGCCATTCTTATCCCATCCATCGTCGCCTCCATCGCGGTTGCCAGCATCTCGGGCTATGCGCTGGCCCATTGGCGCTTCAAAGGGTCCGAGGCGTTTTTCACCATCCTGATCTTCGGCGCCTTCATCCCCTATCAGGTGATGATCTACCCGATCGTGATCATTCTGCGCGAAGTGGGGGGCGCGCTTGGTATCCAACTGATGGGGTCGATCTGGGGGCTGGTGATCGTGCACACCATCTTCGGAATGCCGATCCTGACACTGCTGTTCCGAAACTACTTCACCTCGATCCCGGACGAATTGTTCAAGGCCGCACGGATCGATGGGGCGGGGTTCTGGGGCATCTTCTTCAAGATTATGATGCCGATGTCGCTGCCCATCTTCGTGGTGGCGATCATCCTGCAGGTCACGGGCATCTGGAACGATTTCCTGTTCGGCGTGATCTACACCAAACCCGAAACCTATCCGATGACGGTGCAACTCAATAACATCGTCAACTCGGTCCAGGGCGTGAAGGAATACAACGTCAACATGGCGGCCACGCTGCTGACAGGACTTGTCCCTCTAACCATTTATTTCGTCTCTGGCCGCCTTTTCGTCCGCGGCATCGCAGCAGGGGCGGTGAAAGGATGACGAACGGCGGCGACCAGACACGCGCACCCGCCTTTCTTTCTGGTGAAAATATCCTGGGGGGCCCGGGGGGCAAAGCCCCCCGGTGGATCGACGCCGAAGGCGGCGAAAAAGGAAAGGGACAGGGGTGAACCATTCCGTCGAAATCAAGAACCTCGATCTGTACTTCGGGGTGATTGAAGTGTTGAAGAACCTGAACCTCGACGTCGAGGCGGGCGAGTTTCTCGTCCTCCTCGGGTCCTCCGGCTGCGGTAAGTCCACCCTTCTGAACTGCATTGCCGGTCTTCTCGACATCACGGACGGGCAAATCTTCATCAAAGGCAAAAATGTCACTTGGGCTGAACCCTCTGAACGCGGGATTGGCATGGTCTTCCAATCCTATGCGCTCTACCCGCAGATGACGGTCGAAGGGAACCTGTCATTCGGCCTCAAGAACGCCCGGTTGCCAAAGGCCGAGATCGCGAAACGCGTGGCGCGCGCCGCAGAAATCCTGCAAATCGAACCGCTCCTCAAACGCAAGCCCGGCGCGCTTTCGGGCGGCCAGCGCCAGCGCGTTGCGATTGGTCGGGCTCTGGTGCGCGACGTCGATGTGTTCCTGTTCGACGAACCGCTGTCGAACCTTGATGCGAAATTACGCGCGGATTTGCGGGTCGAGCTCAAGCAGCTTCACGCCAAACTGGGTAACACGATGATCTATGTAACCCATGATCAGGTTGAAGCGATGACGCTGGCGGACCGGATCGCGATCATG
>JBCCCA010000090.1:0-12426 GCA_039033735.1 Pseudomonadota bacterium | reverse complement strand
TGTCAGTTTCGATATCCGCCCGGGCGAAGTGTTTGGTCTGGTCGGCGAAAGCGGGTCTGGCAAGTCGACCATCGCGCGGATGATCGCCGGGCTTTACAAGTTAGATGCAGGGGAAGTGGTCTTTGACGGTCAGCGCGTGTCCAATGCCGACCCCGAGACGCTGCAGGCCTTCCGCCGCCAGATCCAGATGATCTTTCAAGATCCGTTCTCAAGCCTAAATCCCCGGCACCGCGTCGATGCCATCGTGGCTGAACCGGCGCTTCATTTGGGTGTCATCCCGCAGAACGAAGTGGCCGAACGCGTGCGCGACCTTTTGGAAAAGGTGGGGCTGGGCGCGGATGCCGCCCTGAAATATCCGCATGAGTTTTCAGGGGGGCAGCGCCAACGTATCAGCATCGCGCGCGCGCTGGCCACCCAGCCAAGGTTCCTGATCTGTGACGAGCCGACAAGTGCGTTGGATGTCTCCATACAGGCGCAGATTTTGAATATTCTCAAAGACTTGCAGGAATATCTGGGGCTGACCATGCTGTTCATCAGCCATGATTTGCCGGTTGTCCGCCAGATGTGTGACCGCGTTGGCGTACTGAAAGACGGGCGCCTTGTCGAGTTGCAGGAGACGGATCGACTTTTCGCAGACCCGCAGCAAGCTTATACGCAGGACTTGCTGCGGATGATGCCAAAGACCGACCTTTTGTCCACGGAAGGTCTGGAGGCGATCTGACCGGCGCATCTTTTTCCGCACGTTGCAGGGGCTCTGCCCAACGTCACCTTTGGTGACGTCCCCCGGGATACTTCAGAACAGGCGAAAGGTCAGTCGTTCTCGCACGGAAACCCGGCGACGCCCCAGGCAAGTATATCATTGATGTGCTCTTGTAGTGCGTAGGGCGCGGGTTCGCGACCGCCACCCGGGTTCCACGCCCAGTGCAGGATCAGATCGTGGTTGAGGTGGCTGGCAAGCTCGAGGTGATCGCGCCCGCCGTTGCGATCGGGATCACGAAGCTGGTTGCAGATCTCGACCGATGACTTGCCGAACCACTCTGCTTCGACTGGGGCGAGTTGCCAAGTCATGGCAACCTGCGGTGCGGCGTGGGGTACGTCGTTCAACCCGTCGCGGGTCGCATGACATGTGCTGCAGATTACGTATTCAGCGCCAATGCGGCTTTCGCCTGCATTGATGTTCATCCCATGGGCGCGGGTGCGGCCATAGCTTGGTCCGGACCACATCGGCAGGTTGTCGGCGCCGACATGACAGTTGGAACAGCGCGGGTGTGACGTGACCTCGTAGATGCGAGACCACGCCGCGAGACCTTCTGTGCGGCTGACGGCGTCCGGGGGATCTATGGAGATGTTTTCGCCCTCGGCCAGGGCGGGGCCGGCGATGAGAGCGAAGAGAATGGCGCCGCGTCTCATACAAAGTCCACGAACTTGCTGAAGGGCAATTCGCGCAACCGCTGCCCGGTGGCCGCGAAGATCGCGTTGCCAAGCGCCGGGGCTGCTGGCGGAACGGGCGGTTCGCCGATGCCACGGACCTTGGTCTGGTTCTCCAAGCCCTTCACAATGATTTCCGGGCATTGGTGGATGCGCATGCCTTCATGTGCGTGGTAGTTCGATTGCTCGGCCATGCCATCGGCATAGGTAATTTCGCAGTTTATCGCGTGACCCAGCCCAAAGACGACGCCACCCTGGACCAGGTTTTCGAAGTTTACAGGATCGATGACGCGGCCCACATCGGCGGCGACATAAACACGGTCGATTTTGATGCCGCGGTCGGTATTGGTCACTTCGACAACCTCGGCTGTTGGGACGCCGAAGCTTTCGACAAAAGCGACACCGCGCCCACTGTTCGGCCCCAGATCACTGCCCCAGTTCGACATCTCGGCCACCGCTTCCAGCACCTTGCGGGACGCATCGTGGTCGATCAGGCGCAGGCGCTCCTCCATCGGGTCAGCACCTGCAGCGTGGCAAAGCTCGTCGATGAAGGTGTCAAAGATGAAGCCGGCGCCGGGTGCGCCGACGGCACGCCAGGATGAGACGGGGGCGAGTTCTGGCGCGCGGAAGGCGCACATGCGGAAATTCTCGATCTTGTAGGGATTGTTCCAGGCGCCGGTGGCAATTTGGGCGTCGGGGCCGGGGATGGTGATCCCGGCGCGGCCAAGTTGGGATCCAAGCACAGAGGGAGCCGCGATGTTGACGTCGACTGCGGTGATCCGGCCGTTTTCCACCGTACCGCTGCATCGGCCCATCGCAATGTGACGGGGGAAGTCGTGGGCGAAATCCTCTTCGCGCGAATAAGTCATCTTCACCGGGATTCCGCGAAGTTTGTTTGCAACTTCAGCAGTTTGCTTGAGATGCTCGAATTCAAGCCGGTGGCCGAAACTGCCACCCATGAACTGGTTGTGGAAGGTTACCTGGTCCGCGTCGTGTCCGGTAACGGCAGCGATCTGTTGGGTCAACAAGATGGGGGTCTGATGGCCGGTCCAGACTTCTACGGTGGTATCGGTCACGCGTATGATGGCGTTGAGCGGTTCCAGCGGCGCGTGGGCGACATAGGGCGAACGGTACTCGGCCGCGAGCGTTTCCGCGCCAGTGATTGCGGTTTCGACATCGCCGTCATCGCGCCACATGCTGTCAAGTTGGTCCTCGCTGAAGCTGTTGGCCAGCGCATCCCAATGGGCGTCTTGCTCATGCGGGTAGGGGGCTGGTCCCCAAGTGATGTCAACGGCCTCGGCCGCTGCCATCGCGCGCCAAGTGTTGTCGGCGATAACAGCAATGCCGCCAGTGATCTCGATCACGTCCTGCACGCCGCGCATGGTCTTGGCGACCGATGCATCATAGTCGTCGATCACACCGCCCTGGCGTGGGTTGGTGCGGACCGCCGCATGGACCATGCCGTCGACCGACAGGTCGATCCCATAGGACGTGGTGCCTGTGGATTTTCCGATAACATCCAATCGCTCCATGGGCTTGCCGATCAGTCGCCACGTGCTCGGATCGCGCAAGGTGACATTCGTGACGGGGTCGAGGGTCGCCGCACGGGCCGCAAGCTCAGTGTATTTGATCTCGCGACCGTCGGGCAACTGCACGGCGCCATTCGCGGTTTTCAACTGGTCGACCGCAATCCCTGTTTCTTCAGACGCGGCCTTTTTCAGCGTCTCGCGCGCTACCGCCCCTGCCTCGCGAAGTTTGACGAAACTGTCGGGCATTGAGGTCGAACCGCCCGTCCCCTGCATCGAGATTAGTTTGGTAATGCCGCGCACGAAAGCACGCATGCTTTCGGCCATGAAACTGTCATCGGTGGCCTTGAAGGGCACGCCTTCTTCGGCAAAGCCGTGGTTCCAATAGGCGGGCGAGGGCTTCCCGAAACTGGTCTCAAATTGGCCGAATTCAATATCAAGTTCCTCGGCAATCAAGGCGGCTTGCGCGGACATGACGCCCTGGCCTTTGTCGCCATGTGGCGTGATCAGCGTGACTTTTTCGCTGTCGATCAGCACCCATGGATTGAAGGTCGCCTCGCCCTCGGCAAGGTCGTTTTCTAAGGGGTTCGGCAATCGGCGCTGCATCATATAGGTGCCAAAGGCCACCCCACCGACGATGGCAGCGGACCCGACAAGGAAGGTGCGGCGAGCGATGGTGCGGACGCGTCCCATGGATCAGGCCTCCTGCAGCTTTTTGGCTGCGGTTTTGACGGCGGCGCGAATACGGGGGTATGTGCCGCAGCGGCAGAGATTGCCGCTCATCACGATGTCGATGTCTTCATCGGTCGGATCCGGATTCTGGTCGAGGAGGGAGGCGGCCTGCATGATCTGGCCGGATTGGCAGTAGCCGCATTGTGCGACCTGATGTTCGACCCAGGCCTCTTGGACGGCATGCATCAGTTCAGGTGTGCCAAGACCTTCTATCGTCGTGACCTCGGCACCATCAGCAGTGGCCGCCGCGACCTGGCACGAGCGGACGGCAAACCCGTCCATATGTACCGTACAGGCGCCGCATTGCGCGATACCGCAACCGTATTTCGTGCCCGTCAGGCCCAATTCATCGCGAAGAACCCAGAGGAGTGGCATGTCGTCTTCGACGTCCACCTCGCGTTCGGTGCCGTTCACGGTCAGTTTCATGGCTCTCTCCCGAGTTTTAGACGAAATGTACAAAACAACATTTATAGTCTAATTGACATAGGCTATACCATGAGTCAATGGACAGACGATGGACGCAAAAACACTTGAGATCGTTAAAGCGGGTTGGGCGATGTTCGCCCGTTATGGCTATGCGAAGACCACGATGTCAGACATTGCCAGCGAAGCAGGTGTGGCCCGTCAAACCGTTTATAACGCTTTTTCTAGCAAGGAAGACATTTTACGTGCCGTGATGCGTCACGCGGGCGAAGTGTCGCTAAACGATGTGACTACAGCTTGGGAAAGCGCGTCATCCGCCGATGAAAAAGTGTCTATGTTCCAGAAGCTTGCCCCCGAGGCTTGGTACCAAGCGATAACGGCTGCGCCAGACTGGGGCGCGTTGATGGACGGTATCAATACAGCCGCTGCGGGCGAGTTGAGCCACTGGGAAGAGCAATGGGTTACCGCGATCACGCAGATGCTGCGCGATACACTGGACGCGGACCGCGACGATTTGGAAGAGATTGCTCGGTTCCTGTATTCGGCAAGCAAGAACGCGAAATACGGTGTCTCGGATGTGGACGAGCTGCGTCAGCGTTTGGCGACCATTCACAAAGCGACGATGGCCTTGCTGTCAACTTGACGGGGTGTGGCGCGTTAGCCGCCGACGCTGAGCATGTACGGCGTTTGGCCATCTTTCGAGACCGAGATGGTTTCCGTTCCGATATCCAATATGCGCCAGCGGCCCACTGTCTCACCTTTGCCAATCCGGTAGAGCGAACCGTTCGAGACCTTTACGAAGGCAAGAGTTTCACCGTTTTCTTCGGCGATGATGCCAAGCAATGCCAGCGTGGCTTCTGCGACTTTCGGTGCTTCGGGCGCGGCGATCGGGCGTCGGGAAGCGTGGAAGACAGGACGTTCATTGGTGACCTCGATCAGATTTGCCAACCGCTCGCTTCCAGAAGACAGTCGCGCATCAAGTTCCTTGAGGGCAGGAGCCGCGGAAACAGTCGTGGCGCCGCCGCGCGGCAGCCAAACAGCAGCAGCGGCCAGAGCGAATGTGCCAACGATCAAAAGTGGAAGAAACTTGTTCAACATGTCACGGTTCATGGCTTTTGCGCTCCGTACAGGCTGGCCTGAAAAGCTATCCGACGCTCGGGGTTGGTGCGGCTGGTGCGCGCGGCGCGCAGCGTCAAATCCTCGATCACGACAATCGGATTCATGGACGCAAGCCCGTACAGAAATGCGCCAAGTTCGGTTTCCGGCGCAACGCCATTGATGGCCAGGTTCAGGCGAACGATGCCGTCGATCTGTTCAATTTCATCGGCGCGGATCATCTCGATGTCGATGCGATGTGCTTCGGCCAAGGTTTGCAGACTAGTTTGCACGGCTGCTTGCGCCAATTGGGGTGTGGCGCCGGGGAAAAAGGCATCGTCGGACAAGCCACCAGCGGCACGGCCCGACATGACGTCGGCGCGGGCGATCAGGGTTTCTTTGTCAGCAATTGCATCAAGGCGACCGTTTGCGGCCGACATCATAAGAAGGCCAAACAGCACAAAGACCGCGGCCAAGGCGGTACCGGCACCAAGCGACAGCTTCCGGGGCAGGTCGGGATTGGCGAAATGGAACGTGCTCATTCCGTGTCCCCATTTGAAAGAGTGGCCGCGATACGAAATCGTTCGATGGATTGCGTGTTGTCGCGAATGACCGGTGAGGCAAAGCGGATATCGTCGAGCGCGCCAAGCTCGGTCAGGATACGCGTGACATCGGCGGCAGACGGCGCAAAACCGACCAGTGTTACATCTGCGTCGTCGATCACGATCTGGTCAAGCCACACATCATCAGGCAGCGCCTGGCTAAGCGTTCCGGTCAGGGCAAGCACATTGCTGGATTGTGCAAGCGAACCGTCAAGCCCGCGCAGCCGGGCCGAGGCGGCTGCGGTGCTCCGAAGCTCGGTCTGGGCTTGGCGGGCGTCGTCATTCAGGGACCAGTCGCTGAACACGGTATTGCCCCAATGCGCGGTGGCGGATACGGTAAAGATCACTGCACCCGCAAGGGCCGCTTGCAAATTGGGCGCAAGGCTGCGGAACACAGCGATCGGCGACGGGCTTTCGACGCGCGCGGCACGTTTCCAAGGCGGCGCAGTGCGCAGGGTTTTGCCGTTTTCGCCGTCGCGGATGACGGATGCGATCTCGAGGTTGTGTGTCGCAAGTTGTGCAACGATCGCCTGAACAGGAGGCTCCAACGTCACGGCTGCGGTCACAGTCCAACCGCCATTTGCGGCTTCATGCGCTTCCCAGATGGCAAGCGTTGAGTCTTCGGCAAACGGCGACCGATAGAGAATCTCGGCATCGATCATCGCGCTGACCTCGGGCAGGGGCCCGGGCGGCATGTCAAATGTCAGATCGATGCAACCGGCATCCGTCAGAATTAGATCAACCTTCCCACTGCGGGCCGCATCTGCCAAGACAGGCAATGCGCCTTCGTTCAACTCGACCCAATCGTCTTCTCCATTGGCCCGCAAGCGGGGGGTGCGATGGCCAAGTTCGATAAAGAAAACGCAACGATTTGCCGGTAGATCATCTGTCTGAACCAGATTTGCCGCGCTTTGCGAAAGCAAGGCGCGGGCATAGGTTAGCCAGGACCCGATAGACAGGCCCCGGCTTTCCTTTAGGACGATGCCACCCGTTTGTTCCGTCACCGCTGACTCCGTTTTGACACGACTTTAACGGTTTATGTCTGGCAACAAACTTGGGCGTTACTTAGGCATTAGCGCTAAAAAGCTGGTAATTTTCGAAGGCGTGATTTGGGAAGATGGTCGAGACAAGGTTTTCGGGCATTGCCATATGACGCACCATGATTTCACCAATGATGTTGCGATAGTTGGTTACCGTCGGCAGCCAATTCCGATTCACGACCGTATCGTCAATCGTGGTGACATCCGATGCGATGGCACGGGTTGTCGGCCCCCCAAAGGCAAACCAGGCACCGCCCTCGCCGTGGTCGGTTCCGACCGAACCGTTCTGCTTCTTGGTCCGACCGAATTCCGAGCCGACAAGCACGACCACGTCGTTCATCATCATGCCCATGTCACGGTAGAAGCACAGGAAGTCCGTGGCGCCCTGAACCATACGGTTATGATAGCTCTTTTCCTGATCCGTGAAGCGGTTGTTGCTGTCCGAGATCTGGTTCGAGTGCGTATCCCAACCGATGTTCCAGTCAAGCGCGGCGACTTCCAGGGGAACACCCGCTTTCAGCAACTGGGCGCAGAGACGCAAACCACGTCCGAGACCCGAGTTGGAGTAGTCGAGGCCACCTGCGCTGGGCGTGTAGTCCATGCCAGCGGCCTGAACTTCAGCAATCGAGTCCAACATGATCAACTGGTTGTCACGGACCTGACCTTCGACCGCCGAAAGGTCGACGTCGTGGCTGTGAATCTCGCGCATCAGTTCGGTCAACTGGTTGTCGGCACAGCCGGCACCTTCGCAGAAGTCGTTATTGGTAAGGTTAAAGCCGTTTGCATCGTTGATGGCGGGCACCTGAATTGCGCCGCGGGCTTCTGTCGAGATCGACGTTTTACCGGCGACAAGACCGCGAAGCGGGTGATCCGGCCCCGCATTGGTCTGCATAAAGCGGTTCAGGTAGCCATCGATCAGGTTGTTCCGGGTCTGACCGGTCCCAATCCACCGCTGACAGTCGAAATGCGAGCGGTTTGAAGGATCGAACGAAGTGGCAGGCGCCAGCATCATGTTGCCCGTGTCCCAGATCTCCATCAGCATTTCGAGGTTGGGGTTCATCCCCCGCATCGTGCTGCCCAGATCAAGCGCCGAGTTGATATCGTTCGAAGGCGGCTCGATCGCGATATCGGGGCGATACTGATAGTAGAACGGATCGCCGATCAGAGGGAACAGGTGCAGGCCATCGGCACCGCCGCGCATGAACACCTTAATAAAGGTCTTCTGTCCGGCTTGCTGTGCGAACGAGAATTTCGGGGCACCTGCCATGCCGACCATCGAGGCGGCTGCGGTCATGGTCTTGAGGAAGTCTCTACGATTTGTCATGGGAATATTACCTTTGTAGAGCGTTGATTACTGAAGCTGGAAGCTGGGCGAGACGACGATCAGACCCATTGCTTTCTCAAGCGCGCGGGTTTCGTCCTGAACACGGGGTTCGAAGATACCATCTTCGCCTTTCAGGACGCCGACCAATTCGTCAAATTCGCCAAGCGTGTATTGGTCCGCTGTCGCGACGGCCAAAAGATAGGCCGCAACTTCTTCAGCGGTCTCAAGACCAGCATCGTTGATGGCGGTGACAAGATCGATGCCATAGTTTTCGCGCCGTTCGATCACATCGGTGATCGAGTTGTACGCAGCAACCATCGACGCCGAGTTCAGCCAGGCAGAGGACACTTCCGGCAAGCCAGTTGGCAGGCCAAAGGTGATGTATTCCTGACCTGCACGCGAGAAGGCCTCGCGGAACCGGGTCCAGAAATCGTCTTCCTGTGGGTTGTCCGGCCGGGCGCCAAAGGCGCGGATAACCGAGATGGCGTATTCAAACGGTGTCTTCGCCTTGTTGCGCTGATATTCGGCCGTTGTGGCATAGGCCGGGTTCAGAAGAATGGCGCGCAGCATCGCGTCGACATCGCCGCCGTCACCCCAGGCTGCAGCGCAAGCCTGGATAAAGGCATCCGGGGCATCGTCTGCGACAAGCAGTTGAACGATCTTGCGGCATGTCCGGTTGATCGTACTTGGGTGGTTGGCAAGGATGGTGATCAGCTCCTCGCCTTCCTGTACACCAGCGTCGCCAGTCCGGCCCGCGATGACAGTGTTCAGGAACGGGATCAGCTTGTCTTGCGGATCGTGATCTTCAGGGAAGAATTGGAACGCATACGTCGCTGCAACACCGTTCGCATTCGGGTTGGTACGCGTATAGCGCCAGCCCGAGAACACACGCGATACCATGTCGACATCAACCGGCGTGTAGCCCGCTTCGACGCCAACGGTTGAAAGTTCAAGGATTTCACGTCCGTAGTTCTCGTTGATCCCGTCGTTTTCGCGGTTCTCGCGGAAACGGTTCTGGTCGTTGTCCAGATACTGCGACATCAACGGCGACCGTGCGCTGTAAAGCAGCATCTCGCCAAAGTTGCCAAAGGCATTGTCACGGTAGAACTGACGATCGTCGATGTTCTGCGTATACACGTTTGTGTCTTTGGTCACCGCGTGGAAGTGGTTGGCCCAGAAATGGCCCATCACGTTCTGCAGCTGCTTTTCACTAAACGCCGCGTTCGCGATGTCATAGTGAACCAGGCTGCGCTGCAAACGACCGCCGTTTTCTTCCGTCGGGCTCAGAATGCCGTTCGGGTTCATTGCGTTGAAGGCGGCATCGTTGATGCTGTCGGGGTTCAACTGTTCTTCGACATAGTTTGTGAACCCGATCGAACGCACCCGGGCATAGAGATCGGGTGTCGCGCCAAAGGTCAGGCGGCTCAGTGCTTGGCCGACACCATCCTGAGCGGGCATGGCCGTCAGAGTGTAGGTGACAGGCGCAGATTCAACTTCGGTACTGGCCGAGTTTGCGCCGGTCAACGTAACCTGAACGGTGGAGTTGCCCGCAAAGTCTTCCGGGAACAGGCGTACCGCGAACTGACCGGTTGTCGGGCCGACATCCACGGTCGCTGTCCGGTTCGACCCCGAGACAGCGACGTTGACAATGTCGAACACCGAGCTGCTCATGACTGCGCCGAACAGTGTCGCACCTGAATCGGGCACCTGGCTGTTGATGTTGCCAGCCGAGGTCAATTGGACCGCTTGCGTCACCTCGACATTCGCCGGGGGCGACAAGGGCGAGGTCTGCACAGTTTCCGGTGTCGGTGCAACGACCGGGTTTACCGGTGTTGGCGTTGGTGCAGGCGCAGGGGGTGCAGCCGACGGAGTACCCGGTACGACAGGTACGTTTGGCGCGTTAGGTGTCCCCGGGGCGACTGTTCCCCCACCGGTCGACGGCACTGCGGCAATCGTGCTGCCGCCGCCAGACGTCGTGGTTGTCGATGTCGAAGGTGTGGAGGTCTGCGTTGACGGTGCAAGTGCTGCCATCCGAGACATGCCAGCTGGCGCGCCGACATTGCTGCCGCCGTCCGAGCTGCCCGATGCTCCGCCGCCGGCGGTGGCCGGTGTGGCTTGCGACGTACGGCTGGAGGAACCGCCAATCGAGAAGCCCGGTTTGGCGTTGGCGCCAGCGAAACCAAGGAGGCCACCGTTTGCGCCGCTCTGCGGCAGGGCGGCGGTCGCCGTTCCAGGCACAACCGCCCGGTTTTTCGCGGCGAGGGCCATTCCGTCTGCCGGCGAGATGGTCTCGCTCATGGCGATCAAGTTCATCGGTTCGGAGCCGAGGGCGCCAAAGGTCAGGGTTTCCAGGCTCGCGAAGTTTTCCGCTTCGACTTTTATCCGAATGACATGGTCACCGGGTGTAAGCGTCTGCATGGCCTGAATGGATGCCTCGAGCTCATCGATGACTGGGCCCGTCGTATCAATAGCGAGTGTGCCATCAATATACAGTTCAATCCCCGAACCGGCGGCCGCTTCGAAGCGATAGACGCCCTGTGCAGGTACGGTGAACTTTCGGAAGATGCCGTCAGCTTCAGGTGCTTCATCCGATACTGCGGCGTCTGCGCCGGTGTCATCCCCTTGCAGCGCACGCGCAACGGCAAGGAATTTTTCGGCCGACTGACTGTCGGCTGTTTTCATTACTTGTTCAGCAGCAATTGTGCTGGTCCCAGCAAACAGCGCGATAGCAGCGACGCCGCAGGCTAGGTTCATTCTGGCAATAGACTTGTGCATGATAGGCTCGCATCCCAGGTCAACTAACGAATCTCATGATTATGAATTGTGGCGAAATTGGGCGTAATTCAGGCATCCACAGGGGCAAAATGAAGACACTGTTTACCTGTGTTAACGTCCCTTAAGTTAAACATGCTCAATGTTTCCTTAATCACTACATTGAAACAATTCGCCACAATTCAGATGATTGAAAACGTTGCGAAAAACGCAGGATTCGCGTAGCTTTTGCGCAGGGGCTAGCCACCGCATTGCGGTGCAATCGAGCGGAAGAAAATGGCGCGGGATACAGCCATCGCACAGCCCATGGGCAATCCTTCGGATTGGCTGGTGGAGTCTGGCCTTCTGACCCCAAGACAATTGGCGCAGGCAATTGAAGCCTCCCGCAGCTCGGGCCAGCCCTTGCGCACCGTCATTGACCGCTTGGGCCTTGTCTCGCAACGGGCGTGGGCGCAAGCGGCCGCGTCGGAAACCGGACTTCGCACGATCGAAGGCTCGGACTTCCCGGCCAAGCTGCCAACCGACCCGCGCTTGTCGGTCGATTATATGCGCCGCGCGGGTATGGCTATACTATCGCTGGACGGCGATACCCCGGTTATTGCGATTGCTGATCCTACGGATGCCAACGGGCGCCAGGCACTTGGCATCCTATTCGGAACCGAGGTGCATTATGTTGTCGCGACCGAGCGGGACATTGAAGACGCACTCAGCCGCAGTGGCGAGGATGATGCAGCTGCCGATGACGACGGTCTTGTGGCACTGGATGGCGGCCGGGGCGACTTCGATACTGACCGCCTTCTGGAAATGGCGAACAACGCACCAACGGTTCGATATCTGGACTGGTTGTTCTCGAAGGCCGTGGAAAGCGGTGCAACTGACATTCATATAGAGATGCTGGAAAGCGCCCCGCGCGTCCGATTGCGGGTCGATGGTGTTTTGGTGGAAACCCAACCGATCGAGCGACACCTTTATGATGGTGTCGTCTCGCGCCTGAAAATTCTGGCCGAGATGGATATCAGCGAACGCCGCCTGCCACAGGATGGTAGCATCCGGCAAAAGACGGCAGGGCGCGTGGTTGACATCCGAGTCGCCAGTGCGCCGACCGTGCACGGTGAAGTCATGGTCCTGCGCCTGCTGGACAGTTCGGCGGCGCGGACACGCCTGGATCAGCTTGACCTTAGCCCAATCGCGCGGCGACGCCTGATGGCGGCCCTGAAGCAGCCGAACGGCCTTATATTAATGACGGGTCCGACCGGTAGCGGTAAGACCACAACGTTGCACGCCGGTCTGGCCGAAATCAATCTGGTCCGTCGCAAGATCATCACGATTGAGAACCCGGTCGAGATTCAGAACCCAGGGCTGATCCAGATGGAAGTGAAGCCTGATCTGGGGTGGACCTTTGCCAGCGCCCTGCGGTCTGTGTTGCGCCACGACCCTGACGTCTTGATGGTGGGCGAAATCCGCGACAGCGAAACGGCCGAGCT
>JBCCCA010000089.1:0-12712 GCA_039033735.1 Pseudomonadota bacterium | reverse complement strand
TGCGCGTGCGGCACATTCGGCGACACCCGGCGTCTGCATCACTGCTGCCTCGACCTCGCCCGGATCGACACGAAAGCCTTGCGCGTTCATCTGATCATCCACACGACCGGCATACAGGATTGCACCGTCTTCGCGCATGCGCACGAGATCGCCAGTCACGAACCATTCGCCCAGATACGTGGCGCGGGTTGCCACGGCATCCTCCCAGTAACCAAGCATCAGGCCCGCATCATCGCGGTGGACGGCCAACATGCCAATCGACCCGCGCGGCACCGGGGCTCCATCCTCGGCAAGCACAGCCACATGCCGGCCGGGCTGTGGCCATCCGGCCACTCCGGGCTCTGCTACACGGTCCGGGGGCGTCGACACATAGGTCGACACTTCGCTCATCCCCAACGCTTCCAAAAGTGGCTTGCCGGTCACCTCGTTCCAGTGGCCCAGGATTCGGGGTGACAAAGCTTCGCCGGCTGTTACGGCGTGGCGCAAACTGGAAAAAGCCTCTTCCAAGCCGTGTCCATACTTCAGGATACGCCGAAAAACAGTCGGCGCGCCTGCGAAAACCGTCGGTTGATGTATGCGCGCCAAGGCAGGCCACACCTCGGGATCCCGGCGCCCAGCATTCAAAAGGGCCATGCCCCCGACGCGCCATGTGTCCGCAAGCCCCACCCCCAGCGTAAAGGTCCAGTTGAAGGCGCCCGCATGCATCACCCTGTCGCCGGGCCCAATGCCGTGCCACCCCGCCATCATGCTCTGGCGCGCCCAGAACGCGCGCTGTGCGTGACACACGCCTTTCGGTTGCCCAGATGAGCCGGACGTAAAAACCAGAAGTGCCGGATCATCGGCACCTCGCGGACAAAAAGCGCCTGGGGACCCAACCGCAAGTGCGGCCGCAGGCAGGGTTTCCGCAGCGCCACCAACAATCGCCTTGGGTCTTACCGCTGCCAGAATACGTATGACCTCAGCGGGTGAGAGCTGGGACGACAGAGGTGTTGCTACCGCGCCCGCGGCGATGGCCCCGAAATATGCCACTGGAAACTCGGGCACATCACCCAGCAGAAGCACCACGCGATCTCCGGGTAATACGCCCGACGCCTGATAAGCGGCGGCTGCGCGCAAAACACGATGGCGCAACGCGCCAAAGCTCCATGACTGCACCAGACCGGCCTCGGGGTCCACCGCAGCGAAGGCCTCGCGTTCAGGAGACACATCGGCCGACAAGCACCATTCCGCTGCGTTAAAAACCGGCGGGCAGTCCGCCAGCTTGCCCGCTAGATAAACACTCGGCACAGCCACGGGTCAGAACTGGATCAGGAACCGGCTGCCCGCATGCGCGTCCGTTTCTTCCAGCGTAATCCGCGCGCCATGGGCCAGGAGAAGCGTCTGAACAATCGCCAACCCCATGCCCGTCCCACCTGAATCCCGCCGCGTCGTGAAGAACGGCTCAAAAACTTGAGACCGGTTTCCGCTTGAAATGCCAGGACCGTTATCCGTGACCCGTATCCACGGCCCATCATCCGTTTTCCCGGAATCAAAGCTCAGCTTTGTAGCACCGGCCTGTTCCGCATTCTCGGCCAGATGCCCCAAAACCACATCAAGCCCGGATTGCGCCAGAGGCAGTTCTACAGTGTCGTTCAAGACCTCAAGCGAGGTAGTCGACAGCCGATGTTCAAGACCCGGGATACAGTCCCTCAGATGGCTGATACCCTGATGTTCCGGCATGCGGGCCGCCGCAATCTGACGCGCGGCCCCCAGCAGCTTGACCGCGCGCTTCTCGGCGCCCGCGATGGTCTTCACCAACTTTTGGGTTTCCTCGGTCAGCGCTTCTGCTTCCAAAAGCTCAGCTGCCCCACGGATCGCCGTCAGTGGTGTTTTCAATTCATGCGTGACGTGGTCGGTGTAACTGCGTACAGCCATTTCGCGAGACTGCAAGACATCCGCCATATCCAGCACGTCCTGCGCCAACTCACCGATCTCCGGCGTCCCGTAGTGGTCAAGCCCTTCAGGCACCGCACCACCCCGGATCGCCTGCGCGCGGGCCGCAAGCGCTTGTACCGGCGCCAATATCAAGCGCCACAGCAAAAGGCCCAGAACCAGCGTCGCCAAAAATGACCCCGCTGCGACAATGAACACGGCATTCCGTCGGCCCGTCAGGGGTGTCAGAATGTCAGCCAGCAGCGCCGCATAGACTGGCAGGACGAGGATCGCCATAAGAGAGCCGCCCAAGACCAGCATCAAGGGCGGGCGCCATTTTGGTTCTACGAACCGAGACACGGGCCCATCCGTAAACCTACGCCATGCAACGTCTCGATGGCGTCCGAACACCCTGCATCCGCCAACTTCGAACGCAGGTTGCGCAGGTGACTGTCCAGCGTCCGATCACTAACCACCATGCCTGGTCCCCAAATCGCATCGACTAGCGCAGGGCGGCTGAAGACCTGGGTCGGGCGCGACATCAGCTTCGACAGGATTGTAAGCTCGGTCGACGTCAAAGTGACATGGCCCTCGTCGACCTTGCAGACATGGCTTTCCGGGATCACGGTCAGCCGCCCGATCTTAAGGGCCGCACCTTCTTCCGGCTCGGCGACTTCGGTGGCCGCGCCGGACCGCTTCAGAATCGCGCGCACCCGCGCCACAAGCTCGCGGGGGCTGAACGGCTTAGTGACATAGTCATCGCCGCCTAGCTCAAGCCCCAGAATACGGTCCACTTCATCGTCGCGCGCCGTCAAGAAAAGGATTGGTAAGTCGCTGTCGCGGCGGATCGCTTTGCACAACTCCAGCCCATCCATTTCGGGCAATCCGATATCCAGAACAGCAAGACTGGGGTTCAGGCTGCGCGCATGGCTCAGGCCCTCGGCCCCATCGCGCGCCATCACGGCTTCAAACCCGGCGCGTTCCAGCGCCATACCAAGGACGTCTCTGATTTGCGGGTCATCATCGACCACAAGAATTTTATAAGTGCTCATACGCGCGCGTTACCGACCAAAGGGACAGGCTAACCTTTCTTATGCTGGATGATTGGAGAAGTGCAAACCCGCCGGAGTGTGAGGGGACAGTACGCCCCGGCGGGTCAGATGCGTGCCTTAACTGTTATCATGCGCCCGCGAGGTGCAGATTGGACCGTTCTGTCGTGCAGCGACTGTGCAGACTGTGGCATTTTTGGGGCAAAACGTCTGACAAAGCGTTTGATTGCCACCGGCGAACGGGGCGGGTAACTGCTGGACATGCCACGCTTTGCCCTAAAGATTGAATATGATGGCCAGCCCTTTTCAGGCTGGCAGCGCCAACCTGCGGCGCCGTCGGTGCAACAGGTGCTTGAGACTGCGCTTGCCGCTCTAGAGGCCAATCTGCCATCCACCGCAGCGGCGGGCCGAACGGATGCGGGCGTCCATGCTTTCGGGCAGGTCGCGCATATCGACATGGCTAAGGATTGGGACCCGTTTCGTTTGTCCGAGGCTTTGAATTTTCACATGAAACCCGCGCCCGTCGCTGTCGTGGCCGCGGCCAAGGTGCCCGAGGACTGGCATGCCAGGTTCTCTGCGGTCGAACGGCGCTATATGTTTCGGATCGTCACCCGACGAGCACCACTTGTTCACGACAGGGGACAGGTGTGGCGCGTCGCTCATGATCTGGACGTGGCTCGCATGGCCAAAGGTGCTGCGCATCTGATCGGGCAGCACGATTTCACGACCTTCCGGTCCACCATGTGCCAGGCGAAATCACCCATCAAAACTATGGATGAAATTCGTTTTGAGACAAGCGCTTACCCCGGGGGCTTCGAAATCCGTGCCGCTCTCAGGGCGCGTAGCTTTTTGCACAACCAGGTGCGCTCGATCATTGGCTCGCTTGAGCGTGTCGGCACCGGGGCATGGCCGCCTGAACGGATGGCGAAGGCGCTGGCCGCCCAAGACCGCGCCGCCTGTGGACCTGTGGCACCGCCCGACGGGCTATACCTGATGGATGTGCGCTATGAGACAGATCCATTTGAAGTACCTGATCGGACGTGATGTGCGCGCCATCGGAACCCACTCATCAATCTTCTTTCGACCGACTTGTTGAGGATTAACAATCCATTAGACAAACGCCCGCTATGATAGCGGGGGAAGGACGGAGGTTGCACATCAACATTTTCTGATTCGCTGCGCCTGCAGGGTTCCATGTGCGTTCCCAGCTATTGCGCAGGCACTTCAAAGGTCAGATTGGCCCAAAGCGTCTCCCACGCAGCATCATCGTCAGATGTCATCTCAAGTGGGCGCAAAACAACAGAATCCAGCATATACCGTGCGCCGGGACTGATCGGAATGGTGGCGATACCCCGGTCATCAGTTCGCTCGGTTGTGATTGTCACAGCACCATCAGGTGCCTTGCGAAACACCTCGATCTGTACGTTTTTCAAAGGCTTACCCTGATAGAACGCCTGCACGTCAAACCCGTCACGCATATTGCCCGTGTAAGGGTTCTCCAATGCGACAATCTCGGTCACCATGCCCGAGTTGATGTCTTCCCCCCGGCCCTCACCCACTGCAATCAAAGATTTGGCATATCGTGAATAGCGCTCGCGGACATTTTCCTCAGACAGCCCCCGCGCTTCATGTTCTTCAAGACCCCAGGTCAGATCTTTGTGCTTGAGAAAATTGGTGAATTTGTTCCAGCTGGTCCATGTGATGTGCTGGTCCGTCGTTGCGTGAATCACCACCAAAAGACCCTCGGGCGCACGTTTCAACCGCATGGCGGGGCGATCACCGACCGTACCGGGCATGGGCAAAACCCGCCCCTCATGCGCAATGTCAAAGCGTCTGAACCTCTGCGGAACATACGCAAAAGCCGTGCCCTCATAGGCTTCGCCGACACGAATGTCCGCCACGATCGGTGCGTCAGGCGCCACCATGTGTTCGACAGGGTCAATCCAGAACTCATGGGCCTTGGCGATGGTGGAAATACATGCCAATGAACTTGCAATCAAAAAGGTACGGATCATGGGTATACAACGTCCTCTCGCGTTTCTTTTCAAAGTGCTGCTGGCGCTCTGGCTGTCAAGCCTCCTGCTCATCACCTCTGCGCGGGCTCACGAGGTTCAACCGGCGATCATGGACGTCACAATTTCGGGCGATACGCTGGAAATCCGCCTTGATTGGATGATCGAAGCCGCCGTTGCCGGCATCGATCTTGCGACCGTGGCCGATACCAATGACGCGGAAAACGCCGAAAGCTATGATGCTCTGCGCCGGTTGGACCCGGTCGCCTTGGCCCAACGTGTACGTGACGCCTGGTCGTCCATTGAAAGCCAGTTTCTGGTCACTTCGGACGGGCGACGCCTGCCCATTGCTCTGCAGGACATCGAGGTGCCCGAAGTTGCCGATTTCGAATTGGCCCGCATCTCGCGCCTCGCCCTCTCGGCACCGTTGCCGCCCGGCGACGCACCGGTTCTGGTAGGCTGGGCATCTGCTCTTGGACCGCTGATCGTTCGGCAATCCGGCGTTGAAAATGGCTACGCCGCCTTTCTGACCCCCGGCAACGTCAGCGACCCGATCCCGCGCGCAGGCACCAGCGCGCAAACCCCGCTCGAGGCCTTTGTCGACTATATCCGCGTCGGCTTCGATCACATCGTCCCGCAAGGCTTAGATCACATCCTGTTTGTGCTGGGCCTGTTCTTCTTTTCACTTCGCATGGGCGCGCTGCTGTGGCAGATTACGGCCTTTACACTGGCCCATACCGTGACGTTGGCGCTCGGCGCACTCGATATCATCCGGCTGTCCCCCGACATCGTCGAGCCAATCATCGCCGCCTCCATCGTCTATGTCGGCATCGAGAACCTGTTCCTGCGCAAACTCCCCCCCTGGCGCCCATTTGTGATCTTCGGCTTCGGATTGCTGCACGGGCTTGGATTTGCCTCTGTCCTGCAGGAATTCGGTCTTGGCAACGACCATTTCGTGCCGAAACTTATCGGCTTCAACCTGGGCGTTGAAATCGGGCAATTGGCGGTCATCGCTGCCGCTTGGGCAACACTGGCGGTTTTTTTCGGAAAGTTCGGCTGGTATCACCGACGGATCGCAGCACCCGTGTCGGTCGCCATCGCCGTCATCGCTGCCTTCTGGGTATTGGAACGCACGGGCATCGTCGGGACAGACGGCCCATGGAGCCTGTTTTCCAACCTGACTGAGGGCGGGTTTCCGGCGCTTTGGGTGCTGATCGCGGCGCTCGCCGCCGCCGCGATCCTGACCGCGCTCGAGATGCTCGATGTGACCGAAGACCTTTTCCGCGAGTTTGCAGGCATGGCGACGTCCTTCCTGCTGTTCCTTGGGATTGTCGCGACCTTTACCTCCGGGGCCTGGCTGTTTGCGATCCTGATTGCGGCCGCCTGGGTCTTGGCGCTACGTCTACAATCCCTGGGTGAGCCGGAACGCGCACGATGAAAACAGCCCTGGTCACCGGAGCCGCGCGGGGAATCGGACTGGCAACGACCCAGCTCTTCCTCGAAGAAGGCTGGCAGGTCGCAATGATCGACCGTGACAGCGCCGCATTGGCCGAGGCCGTCACCACACTCGACGATGTGCATGGCGTTGATTGCGATGTTTCAGACCCGGCTTCAGTCAAGGGCATGGTCGCCGAAACGCTGAAAAGGTTCGGTCGTATCGATGCACTTGTGAACAATGCCGGCGTCGCCGATTTCGGCCCAATCGAAGAGACGGCCTATGACCGGTGGCGCACGATCATGGCGACCAATTTGGACGGGCCCTTCTTGGTTGTACAAGCGGCGACACCGGCGTTGAAAAAGACCGAAGGCGCCATCGTGAATATAGCATCGATCAGCGGATTGCGCGCTTCGACCCTGCGGGTCGCCTACGGCACATCAAAGGCCGCACTCATACAACTTACGCTTCAACAGGCGGCAGAGCTTGGCGAATATGGCATCCGCGCCAATGCCGTCGCCCCGGGCCCAGTCCGCACGAAACTGGCCATGGCCGTCCACAGCCAAGACATCATCGATGCGTATCACGACGCTTTGCCGCTCAACCGATACGGCAGCGAACGCGAAGTCGCAGAGGCAATTGTCTTCCTCTGTTCGGACCGCGCGTCGTACATCACCGGTCAGTGTCTCGCCGCGGATGGCGGTTTTGAGGGGACCGGCATTGGACTGCCAGCCCTGCGAAAGTGACGGTTTCATCACAAGCCAAAGTGTTCGAAGAATTGACACAAGTCTATCGGGTCAAACGGGATGTTTCACGATACGTGCCGCGTCTTTCACGAAAACCATTTCGAATCCCGAACACCTTAACCCGCCCTTAATCCTCCGCCCGCCAAAATAGGCGAGGACGGCGGCACATAGGATCGACTTTTTGATTTGTGCACCGCGGGCTCACCTAAATATCTCAGTCACATCCGTCACTTACACTTCAGCTGACCCTTCGAATTTGGGCAGTTCATCGCCAACCCCCAACCACGGCACGCGCTCAGCGAAATGATAGTGTGCTTCGGGTTGGAATGCGCTCGGATCATCCAGCGACGCTGCATAAAGATGCGTCTCATCCGGCCAACGTGTTGATTGATAAAACATCTGCGCGCCACAGGCCTCGCAGTATCCGCGTGCGACTTCCGGGGACGAGGCATAGGACGCGATCAGCCCCGTCCATGCGACACCAGCCCTCGGCACACCGAAAAAGCTTGTCATCGGCGATGAGGTCGCCCGCCGACAACTTTCGCAATGGCAATGCCCGGCCCAAAGGATCGGGCCCGGCGACACCCATGTGACAGCACTACAAAAACATCGACCTGACAGGGGTGCCGTCACGACACCCAGAATTTTTCATGGACAACAGCATCCCGCGGCCCGTCCGGCGTCTCAACCACCACATGCGTGCCGTCATCCCAATGGGTCATCCGCACCATGCCAACCGCAACATTCGTATTGAAATCCGGCGACCACGCCGCAGATGACACGCGCCCGATCCGCTTGCCGTTTGCCGTGATCGCAAACCAATCATCGCACATGGTTACAGGCGGTCCATCGATCGAAATTGCGCGGATCTGCTGCACAGGACCTTCTTTGGACACACGCAACAGCGCATCCCGCCCGATACACCCGATGGCCGTCTGCGTGTTGCAGAACCGGCCAAGTCCACATTCGTGAGGCGTATTGTCGTCCGTCATGTCATTGCCATAGGACAACAGGCCGCCTTCGATCCGCTCGATCAGGTTGGGACACCCCGCATGGACATCCATGGAAGCGCCCGCTTCGAACAGCGTGTTCCACAAGGGCATGCCGATATCGCTGCCTTCGACATAAATCTCAAACCCACCCTGTTTCGAATATCCCGAGCGCGCGACCACCAGATCGCGGCCTTGAAACTGAAATATATCGAAGCGAAAGAACCGGATCGAACGGATGCTCTCGCCAAAAACCGCAGCCATCAAATCCTCGGCCTTAGGTCCTTGCACCGCAAGCGGCGACACGTCAGGTTCATCAACCAGCACGTCCAGCCGGTAGCCTTGCACCAAACCCTTGACCCAATACAGCAGGTCGCTATCGGCAATCGAAATCCAGAACCGATCCTCGGACAGTTTCACCGCCACCGGATCGTTCAGCATGCCACCCGTCTCGTCGACGATGGGCACGTAATAACACTGACCTGGCAACATGCCCCGCAGATCGCGCGGCGTCAGCATCTGCATCAATCGTCCCGCATCCGGGCCGCGCAGTTCCACTTGCCGTTCGCAAGACACATCCCACACCTGAACCGCCTCTTTGAGATGGCGGTAATCTTCTGCAACCGAGCGGAACACCGTCGGCAACAGCATATGATTGTAAACCGTGAAGGCCTTGACCCCGGCCGCTTCAACACCTTCCGAGAACGGCGTCTTTCGCAGACGCCGGGACAGCGACAATGCCACCATCTTACGCTCCTAACATATCCCGCAGTTTGAATTTCTGAACTTTGCCCGTCGACGTTTTGGGGATCTGGGTAAAGACCACGCGCTTCGGGGCCTTGAACCCGGCCAGCCGTTCCTTGCAAAAGGCCAGGATCTCCGCCTCATCCGCCGACGCCCCGTCGCGCAGCTCGATGAACGCGCACGGCACCTCGCCCCATTTCTCATCCGGCTCGGCCACGACTGCAGCTGTTTGAACATCCGGATGACGGTACAGCATGCCCTCGACCTCGACCGATGAGACATTCTCCCCGCCCGAGATGATCACATCCTTTAGCCGGTCCTTGATCTTCACATAGGCGTCGTCATGCATGACGGCCGCATCGCCAGACCAGAACTTGCCACCTTTGAAGGCTTCAGCCGTCGCTTCGGCGTTCTTGTAATACCCCTTCATCACGGTGTTGCCGCGAATGGCGATTTCGCCCTGCGTTTCGGCATTGCGCGGCACCGGCGCGTTCGCGTCCCGGTCCACAACTTCGATTGGCTCGACCATCGGGAAGGCGACGCCTTGGCGGGCCCGCGCCTCGGCCTCACCAGACGCATCAAGTTTCGCCCAGCTTGGTTGTGGGATACACTGTGAAACATGGCCATAGGTCTCGGTCAGGCCATAGACATGCATGACTTCCATGCCCATGGCGGCTGTCTTTTCCAAGATGGCCGGAGGTGGCGGCGCACCTGCGGTGAAAACGTTAATCGGGGGATCAAAGGGCGTATCCGGTGCCAGATCGCTTTCGGCAAGCATCTGTAACACAATGGGTGCCGCGCCCAGATGCGTGACGCCCTCGGCGGCAATCGCATCGAACAGCCGCTTCGGCTCGGGCACACGGGTGAATACCATTTTCGCGCCGTTGATCGCCGCGGCCCAAGGATGGCACCAGCCATTGCAGTGAAACATCGGAACAACCGAGAGGTAAGATGCCCGGTAAGAAAGCGGCCACGCCGCCGCCGTTCCCATCGCCATCAGATAGGCGCCACGATGATGATAGACGACACCTTTCGGCCGCCCCGAAGTGCCAGAGGTATAGTTGATCGCAATCGCCTGCCATTCATCCACCGGCAGCCCTTCATCCAGGATCGGTTCAGCCGCTAACAGATCGTCATAGGTTGCCCCGTCTGCCGCTGGCCCCTCATCCGCGATCTCGATCACATCAAGCGTAAGGCCCGCCTCGGTCATGGCCGCATTGACCAGGGGGCGCAGCGTGGTGTCAACGATGACCAGCTTGCTGTCCGAATGGCCCAGAATGTAGCCGATGGTTTCAGCTTCAAGCCGTGTGTTGATCGCCCCCAAGACGCCACCGGCCAAAGGCACGGCAAAATGCAGTTCGAAAAGCTCGGGAATGTTGGGAGCAATGACGCTGACCGTATCCCCAAGCCCGATGCCCCGCGCAGCCAATCCGCCCGCAACACACCGGATGCGGACCGCCGTCTCGGCCCATGTGCGTCTGGTCGCGCCGTAGACAACAGCGGTGTCCGTGGCAAACACATCCGCAGCGCGGTTCAAAAATGAGATCGGAGACAGCGGCACGAAATTCGCATCGCACTTCTCCAAAGCCTCAAAATTCTCACGCATGATCAACCTCCTCTTTGATCAAACTGAGTATGGGGTCCGTCCGGTCGCCCGTTGCGGAAACCGAAGATGTGTCGCGCGCGTCAACGTCACTTGCGACCACTGTTCGATACGTGCCCAGAACCGCGATCTGAATAGAGGACGTATCCGGCCAAGAAATTCCCATATCTTCATCATTTGCTCAGAAAACCCCCTCCATATTAGGGGTGGGAGGACGGAGGCGCTCCGGTATCTTAACGAATCGCCTATTTCGGACCCTGCCAGTCGATCTGGCAAATCTCAGCTGACCGCCCATCGAAATCCCAAACCCGGCCATGTGCACGCACGCGCCCCTTCGTGGCCGTCGCAACAGTAATATCCGGCCCCATCCAGTACTGCGTGTTTGTCACTACGATGTCTTCGCCGCCATGTCCTTCGACGGGCACCACGGCACCTTGAATCTTCTTGCCGACCATCAAACGTCGCTCCTTGCCTTGGTTTTCATAGGAAACCTCGGCCCGTTCGGCGCCCAGAAATTCACTGACCAAAATGCCGAAAAGCCCGGTCGTCCCGCGTGCCGCACCGCTGAAGATGGCCACCAGGGCGTCGTATGCTGCGTCTGACGACCGATCGTCGATATAGGCGGCCGCCTTCCAGTTGCCCCGCGCCATCAGACCGGGGATCTCCAGAACGAGACCAACATTCAAACCAGACAAGTCCGTATCACCATAATGCCCGCTGTCGATGCGCACGCCCGACCATGCCTGGCAATATCCCTCGGTCGGGGGATGCTGACCTAAGCTGACCACGCAGGGACAGAACACGGTGCAATTACAGTTTAGGATCAATTCCCCTTTGATAGCCCAGGGGGTCAGTGTCGTTGCATCAAGCGCCATGGTGTGGCTCCTTCAAAACAAAAGCGAAAACGGGGTTAAAACCGCAAGGGCAATCAATCCAGCCCCCAGCGGTCGTGTGATATGCCCCCCAATTTCGGGAAGCTTCTCAAGCGTCATCAGAACCATCGCCAGCCCCATGAAGGCCAGGTTCATCGTCCCGCCGACAAAGGCCAGCAGCATCAGAGCCCAACAGCAGCCAAGGCAATCGGCGCCAAGGCGAAGGCCGTTCCGAAATGCCCCTTCGCCCCAATGCGACATAAAAAACGCCAGCGGTGCGCGGCAGCGTGACAGGCATGCCTCTTTCAGTGCGCTAAACTGATAAAGCCCCGCCAGCCCAAGGAGCAGGGCCGTCAGCCACAGGGACTGGCTCTGGCCGAACAATCCCAACCATCCAGCCTGGAACAATGCGACCTGCAGGGCACCGGCGGCAGCTGCGAAGCCAATCCAGACGGCAAGATACCCGGCAATCAGCTGGCTCAGTTCGACTGGCGTTGTCCCCGGCAAATCATCGAAGGTCGAAAAAGCGGGCAAAGCGGTCGGTGCCATCATCGCTGCGCTCATCACTGACCACATGAAAACGGCCGTTGGGATTCCTGCCGTTCCGGGCGTCACGCGGCACAGCGCTTCAAGCCATCCAAGACCCTGCGAGGCCAGAAGCGTCTCGGGCAGCGCCATCAAAAAAAGGACGGCCCAAAACACAAGGGTCACGCCAAACAGCGCAACCCAATGCCCTTGTGTCATGCGTCTGATGTAAATGCTCACCAAGCGCGGTCCTCCCTGGAGTGCGACTGTGGTCTGGTGTTTCTTGCGCGTCAATTACAACTTGCACGCACGCCCGAAACCTGTCGCGAACAGAACAGCCCGTGTCGGGAAATGACTGGATGGCGCTGTTTTTTGGGCAGAAACCCGGCCCTTGCTGCCTTGTGCGAGCTATGCGAAGGGAAGACCGAACAAAGGACCTCTGCGATGTCTCAGTCACTTGCCCTTGTGGGGATCGGCAAAATTGCCCGTGATCAACACGTACCTTCGATCGCGCAGAGCGACAACCTTGCCCTTGCGGCGACCGCCAGCCGCAACACAACAGCGACGGTAGGCGATCTGCCGGCCTATCCAAACCTTGCGACGTTGTTAGTGGCAGAACCGAGCATCACCGCCGTCTCACTTGCGACACCGCCCCAGGCGCGATTCGAAGATGCGGCCTGCGCCTTGAAAGCCGGCAAACACGTGATGCTTGAAAAACCCCCCGGCGCCACGCTGAGCGAAGTTCACACGTTGGAAGCAATGGCTGCGCGCGCAGGCGTCACACTTTATGCCACCTGGCACTCGCGGGAGGGGGCCGCCGTTGATG
>JBCCCA010000088.1:0-12771 GCA_039033735.1 Pseudomonadota bacterium | reverse complement strand
GCCTCCCTCGCGCTCCCTCCGAGGTATTTTAGGGCCGATGAAACATCCGATCAGAGCAGGAACAAAAGCGTTCCGACGAGGCAAGCCGCCATGGTCCAGTTGAAGGCGCGCAGGCGCTTTGGATTGGTCAGCCAGCGGCGCATTTGAACGCCAAGCACAGTCCAGGTGCAGATGGATGGTAGGTTTGTCAGTGCAAACGTCATGGCCACCAATGCGATGGCGAGGGTGGACTGGTCTGGGGCATAGACGGTGATCGCCGTCAGCGCCATGAACCATGCTTTCGGGTTGACCCATTGAAAGGCGGCAGCTTGCAGGAATGTCAGCGGTTTGGCCCGCATCTTACCTTCTTGTGGTGGCGCGGCGTTGGCGATTTTCCACGCGAGGAACAGAAGATATGCCACGCTGAGGGCAGTCATAATCTGGTGCAGGACGGGAAAGGCATCGAACAGCTGGATCAGCCCCAGGCCGACCATGATGATCATAAAGCAGTGCCCGATGCTGATGCCGAGCATATGGGGAATAGTACGGCCAAAGCCGAAATTTGCGCCGGACGCCATCAGCATCAGGTTGTTCGGCCCCGGTGTGATCGACGAGACAAAGGCGAAGCCGACCAGGGCGAAGAGTACGTCAAACATCATGACGCGACACTATGCGAAGGTTTGGCCAACAGGATTGCAAAACTGCGAATTACGCTGTTAAATTCACAATATATGACGAATTTTGACCGAATTGATGATCAGATATTGCAGGTGCTGAGGATCGATGGACGACTTCCCAACACCGAGCTTGCTGATCGGGTGGGCCTGTCGCCATCGGCCTGCTTGCGGCGTGTCCAGACGTTGGAGCGGCGCGGCGTTATAAGGGGGTACAAGGCGGTTCTGGATACGACGCAGATGGGGCGTGGGTTCGTGGCTTACATCACGGTTGGCCTGAACGATCACACAACGGCCGCCCAAACCGCCTTTGAGCGCGCGATCGCCCGGGCGCCGGAAGTTGCCGAATGTCACAATATCACGGGCTCGGTCGAGTATCTTTTGCGTGTCGAAGTGGCTGATCTGGCGACCTACAAGGCGTTTCACGCAGAAACGCTTGGGACATTGCCGCAAGTCAATTCACTGACGACCTTTGTTGTGATGGCGTCGCCGAAGGATGCCCGGGCCTAGCGCTGCCAATCGGGGCTTTCCTTTGCCGCGGCGCTCCGGCAAGTTGCAGTGGCGTCAGGACGTTCGCCGGGGGTTGCATGTTGTTTTCATTGGAGTTTGACCATCTGGTCATCGCAGCCCGCAGTCTTGAAGAAGGCGCGGCCTATGTTGAAGCCGTTCTGGGCGTTCGGCTGTCCCAGGGTGGCGCACATCCGCATATGGGCACCCATAACCTTTTGTTGTCGCTCGGCCCGAAAGAATATCTTGAGGTCATTGCCATCGATCCGGACGCGGCGCCCCCTTCGGTGCCGCGATGGTTCGATCTGGATCGGTTCTCGGAAGCGCCCCGTATGACCCACTGGGTGTGCCGGACAGATGATCTGGACGAGGCGGTCTTGCATGCGCCGCAAGGAACGGGATCAATTTTTGAGTTATCGCGTGGCGCGTATGCCTGGGCCATGGCAATACCGCCTGACGGGCGTTTGCCGTTCGAGGCCGCGATGCCCGCGCTGATTGAGTGGGAGGCGACAAGCCCGCATCCGGCCAAAGAATTGCCCGATCTGGGATTGCGCCTGTCGCGTCTGGATGTGTTTCTGCCTGATGCCGCGCGCTTGAACGAGGCGTTTCCGACCTTGAGCCGCTTGGATCACGTCGATCTGCGGACGGGACCCGAGAAACGTTTGATTGCCACCATTGAAACCCCGGAAGGGACCCGCGTTCTGGCCTGAGCGCCAATCGCCTTGCGTGTGGCGATGCGCCCGGGCCCGGGGGTCCGCCCTTCTCTCACCAGCCAGAAGGCAATAGGCTTTACACATGTCCATTTGGGCCCGCATATCCGAAGCGCTTTCCGCCCTCCGCGCCGGGGAAAGCCTGAGCGTTGTTTTCGAGAAATTGCGAACGCCGCCTGAACGCAGCGTCGGTTTCACGATTGCGGTGATTGCACTTGGCGCGAAGATGGCGAAGGCTGATGGTTTGGTCACGCGAAACGAGGTCGCGGCCTTTCGCGAGATCTTTTATATCCCTGCAGCGGAAGAAGCGAACGCGGCGCGGCTGTTCAACCTGGCCCGGCAGGACGTGGCGGGGTTCGAGGACTATGCCCGGCGGATCGCGCGGATGTTTGATCGGGCCGATGGGACGTTGCGCGACCTGCTGGAGGGGCTGTTCTATATTGCGGTTGCCGATGGGGCCTATCACCCGCAGGAAGATGATTTTCTGTCGCGTGTTTCCGATATTTTCGGGTTGTCCGAACGTGATTTCAAAGCCTTACGTGCTCGTTTCGTACCAGATGCCGAGCCGGACCCTTACGATGTTCTGGGGGTCGACCCCGAGGATGACCTTGAGACCATTCGTAGCGCTTGGCGCCAACTGGTGCGCGAAGGACACCCTGACCGAATGATGGCGCGGGGTGTCCCGGAAGAGGCTGTAAAACTGGCCGAGAAGCGTCTGATTGCGATTAACCGCGCGTGGGAGACGATCAGCGCGGACCATTCCTGATGCGGATCGCGACGTATAATGTCGAGTGGTTTTCGAACCTTTTCGATGATGAGGGCACGCTGCAATACGATGATGCGTGGTCGGCGCGGTACAACGTGACACGTCAGGCGCAGTTGGATGCATTGGGGATTGTGTTCACCGCACTTGATGCCGACGGGGTGATGATCATCGAGGCGCCTGACAGTCACCGGCGTCGGGATGGCACACGCGCGTTGGAGGCGTTTGCGGACTGGGCGGGCCTGCGGCTGCGGAAAGCCGTCATGGGCTTCGTGAACGAAACGCAGCAGGAAATCGCCTTTCTTTATGACCCGGACCAATTGACGGTTTCGCACGACCCGCGGGGAGCGCCTCGGTTTGACGAAGACTACCGGATTGATCTGGATGTCGATGCCGCGCCCGAACGCGTGCGCTGGTCAAAGCCGCCGCTTGAGTTGGCCGTTGAGACGGCGTCGGGCAAAGCACTTCGTCTGATCGGCGTTCACGCGAAGTCAAAGGCGCCGCATGGCGCGCGCCGCCCTGAGGAAGTCATGCGCATCGCGATCGAAAACCGGCGCAAGCAACTGGCGCAGTGCATCTGGTTGCGGGAACGCGTTGAAGAACACCTGGATGCCGATGAAGCGCTTGTTGTGCTTGGGGATTTCAACGATGGGCCGGGGCTGGACGAGTATGAAAGGCTGTTCGGCCGCTCAGGCGTCGAGATCGTGATCGGCGAAGATGGCGACCAGCGATTGTATGACCCGCATGCGGAAACGGTCATTCGACGGCCCCTTGGCTGGATGCCGACCAGCGCGCGGTTTTGGATGAAGGACAAGCAGCGCTGGATGCAAACCCTACTGGATTACGTGATGGTGTCGCCTGATCTGCGGCCCCACGCGCAGGACTGGCGCATCTGGCACCCGTTTGAAGACCCGGCCTGCGAACGCAGTCCCGAATTGCGCGACGCGCTTTTAACAGCGTCGGACCACTTTCCGGTTTCAGTGGAACTCGATCTTTGAGCTCTTCATCCGTTGTTAAGCCTATCTGGCACAGGTAACCTCTACGAAACTGGATTCGGGGAGCAAAGACATGGCAGGATCGGTCAACAAGGTCATTTTGGTTGGAAATCTGGGCCGCGACCCCGAAGTTCGGACGTTTCAGAACGGTGGCAAGGTGTGCAACCTGCGCATTGCGACGTCCGAGAACTGGAAAGACCGAAACACGGGCGAACGCCGCGAGCGAACGGAATGGCATTCGGTTGCGATCTTCTCGGAACCGCTTGCCCGGATCGCCGAGCAATATTTGCGCAAAGGTTCCAAGGTTTATCTGGAAGGCCAGTTGGAAACCCGGAAATGGCAGGATCAATCCGGTCAGGATCGCTATTCGACCGAAGTCGTCCTGCGGCCCTACAAGGGCGAACTGACCTTGCTTGATGGCCGCGGGGATAACGCAGGTGGCGGCGGTGGCGGTGGCAGCGTTGGCTATGACGACCGTGGCGACAGCTATGGTGGCGGGTCCAGCAGCCCGGCCCCTGCAAGCCAGGACCTTGACGACGAAATTCCATTTTAAGACGCGCTGGGGCGGCTTTAAGCTTCAGGCAAGTGCATCGCTGAGGACGGCGTGAAGGACGTCGTGTGGCACGTCGTCCGTGACGAAGGCCTCACCGATCCCGCGCGCCATGATGAACCGAAGTGTGCCATCAATCACCTTTTTGTCCTGCCCCATCACGTTGATCAACGCCTCGGGCCCGGGAAGATCGCCCGGGATATCTGACAGATCCGTCTTCATTCCCATGGCCTTGAGGTGGGCGCGGACGCGGCTGGGGTCTTCCTGACTGCACAGGCCAAGACGCGCCGAAACCTCGAACGCCAGGCCACACCCGATGGCAACGCCTTCGCCGTGAAGCAATCGGTCCGAATAGCCCGTCGCCGCCTCGAGAGCATGGCAGAATGTGTGCCCCAGGTTCAGCAGGGCCCGGTCGCCCTGTTCGGTTTCGTCACGTGCCACGATATCCGCTTTCATCTCGACCGAGCGTTTCACGGCATAGGCGCGCAGTGTGCGATCACCGCCCGTAAGAGCTGCGCCGTTTTCCTCGAGCCACGCGAAGAAATGCGCATCGCCCAGCAGGCCGTATTTCACCACTTCGCCGTAACCGGCCAGAAAATCGCGCGACGTCAACGTATCCAGAACAGCGATGTCGGCCAACACCAGCGTGGGTTGGTGAAAGGCACCAATCAAGTTCTTTCCGTGACTAGAATTTATCGCAGTTTTGCCGCCGACCGAACTGTCGACCTGCGCCAGAAGCGAGGTTGGCATCTGCACGAAACGGATCCCGCGCCGCAGGATGGCGGCGGCAAAGCCACCCAGATCCCCGATCACGCCGCCGCCAAGCGCAACCATCACGTCGTTCCGTTCGATCTTTTCGGCCAACATCCACTCGACTGTCTGCTCAAGCGCGCGCCAGCTTTTTGTGGCTTCACCCGCAGGCAAGACAAGCGAGGTCATTTCGATATCCGCCAACCCGTTCTTCAACGCGTCCAGATGTGCGTCTGCGACACATTGGTCGGTCAACACTGCAACGCGCGGGCGCGGCAGCAGGTGCCGGATTTCATCCGCGGCAGTGGTGATCAGACCTTCGCCGATATGGACGTCGTAGCTGCGGTCGCCCAATGGGACGTGGACGGTCTCACGGATCATTGCCACCCTCCAGAACGTCAGGTCGTTCGGCCAGTACCTTCAACACACGTTCGGTCATGTCTTCGATCGAAAACTCGAAATCCGCGTCGACGACGATATCGGCCTGTGCATAAAGCGGATCGCGTTCCGCTTGGATGGCCGCGAGTGTCGCGCGGGGATTACTGGTTCGCAAGAGCGGGCGCGTCGTCTTGTGCTTTACCCTTTGCCACAGAAGCTCAAGTTCGGCCCGTAACCAAAGCGCAGCGCCGCGTTCGGCAATCATTTTCCGGTTGTCTTCACGCAGAAACGCGCCGCCACCCGTAGACAAAATGCAAGGCGGACCATTCAACAGACGCGAGATAACCTCGCTTTCGCGGTCCCGAAAGAACGGCTCGCCGTCACGTTCGAAAATCTCAGCGATCGTCATGTTCGCGGCCTTCGAAATTTCGGCGTCACTGTCCAGAAACGGGACGCCTAGACGTTTTGCCAATGCGGTTCCAATTGCTGTCTTGCCCGCCCCCATCATGCCCACCATGGCAATGGTTTTCTTAAGCATGAATGGCAATTCCGCCGCGTCCTCGAGTTCTTTTTTCAGCCGATCTTCTGAATGGCGTGATCTTCCTGAAAAGACCAGTTATAAATACGATAACGCCGCCAAAGAGTGGCATCGGCCTGGCTCTCCGGGCCATTGGGGCAAAGAGGTTTCGCGATGTTGAGACTGCTGAGATTTGTGTTTGTGCTGGCCGTGCTGATCGGAGCCGCGGTGGTGGGCTATGCGTATTTGGGCGATCTTAGCCCCGAACAAACCGATGTCGACGAGCCGGTGATCCTGGATGGCAGCTAGGCTTGCAGGCTGCGTTGCCTTGGTCTGTACGATGGCGGTTGCAGCCAAGGCCGAGCCATCGTCACCGCTGAGTGCGATCGACTGGCTTTCGAACTCGGTGACAACGGAAGAGGCAGCGGTGCCGCCGACCGAGACCGCGCCGTCCGCAACAGCGCCGGGTGCCGTGCGCGTGTTGCCCCTGGATGCCCCTGTTCCCGATAGTGCGGGCCTGCGCCCCGCCGGTGAAATCGGGCTTCCGTTCGATCTTTGGGGTCGTAGTGCAGCAGGTGATCTTGCCGAGGGGTTAAGCCGGATCCGCGTTGGGCGGGACACACCACCGTCAGTGGTTACGTTTCTAACGGAATTGCCAAAGGTTCGGTTGGCTCCGCCGATTGATGCGGCGGTTGATGCCCGTTTCTTTTTCGCACGTGTCGATCGCCTTTTGGAGAAGGGGCACCTAACTGCGGCCCAGGCCTTGATGGACGCGGCAAATCTGGATGATGCCCGCGCGTTCCGCCGAAGCTTTGACATCGCACTTCTGACCGGAACGGAGACCGAGGCCTGCCGTCAGATCGAGCAGACACCTGACCTTTCGCCGACATATCCGGCGCGCATTTTCTGCCTGGCACGGCTTGGCCAGTTCGATGTGGCGGCTTTGACGCTTGGCAATGCCGAAACGCTTGGGATTCTGAGTGAACGGGAAGACGCGCTTTTGCTGCATTTTCTCGACCCTGAGCTTTTTGAGGGCGACCCGATCCCGCCAGCCCCGCGTGTGCCGACGCCGTTGCAATTTCGTCTGTACGAAGCGGCAGGAGACAGGATTTCGACTGAGGGGCTTCCGTTGCCCTTCGCCCATGCCGATCTGTCGATGACTGTCGGGTGGAAAGCGCGTTTGATCGCAGCCGAGCGTCTGGCCACGACAGGCGCCGTTTCGTTCGCGCAATTGCTTGACGTTTATCAGGAACGCGGTCCGTCGGCCTCAGGTGGCGTTTGGGACCGGATACGCGCAACCACCGCCCTTACGGACGCCATTGCAAATGGTGATGACACACGGATTACAACGGCGTTGCCGGGGGCGTGGGCCTCGGCCAGTCAGCTTGGCTATGGCGGGGCTCTTGCCGGTTGGCTTCAGCCATCCCTTGCAGCGCTTGGCGAACCCGGGCGCGCCTCGCATGTCGCATTCGAGATCGCGTTGACTGCAGGCGACGCTGAAAGCGCCGCCCGCTTTTCAAACACTTCGGAGGAAGATCAGTTCTTGCTATCGATCGCAACCGGACAGCCCGGATCCGTGCCGGCCCGGGATGCGCTTGGGCGCGCGGTGTTGCGGGGGTTGTCCCTGTCCTCGGCCGGGCCAACTTATGAAGCGTTGATTGCGGATGATCGTCGGGGCGAGGCACTTTTGCGCGCGCTTGGCCAACTGGCGGATGGGGCATCGGGAAATCCAAGCTCGACCACGCAGTCGTTGACGGTCCTGCGACGCCTTGGGTTGGACGCCTTTGCCCGGCAAATCGCCGTGGAGCTGATCCTGAAGGAAGGTGCCGCATGACCGCACATATGCGGATTACCACATTTCTTGAGGCGCAAGCGGCAGAACTTGATGCCGCGCACAACACCCAACTTGCCTATGCGCGGGATCTGAAGGATTTCATGGCGTGGCTCGACCACAGCGCGATTGATAGCGATCGCTGTCAACAATCTGATATTGAGAACTATTTGATTGACCTTGATACAAGTGGGTTAAGTCGTTCCACCCGCGCCAGACGTCTTTCCGCCATCAAGCAATATTTCCGGTTCGCGTTCGAAGAAGGGTGGCGCAGCGACAACCCGGCCATTCGCATCAAGGGGCCGGGTCGCGAAAAGCGCCTGCCCAAGACACTGAGCGAGGAAGAGGTAGATCGCTTGCTTCGCGCCGCCGCGACCGCGGGGCGGGGGGCGGACCGTGTGCGCAATCTGTGCCTTATGGAGTTGCTCTACGCCACCGGGATGCGAGTGACCGAACTGGTGTCTCTACCCGTAACGGCGGCACGTGGTGACCCGCAGATGCTGCTTGTGCGTGGCAAGGGCGAAAAGGAGCGGATGGTACCATTGTCCCCACCTGCCCGTGCCGCCTTGCAGGATTGGTTGAAGCAGCGCGATGCCATCGAGGACACGGCGCGTGTTGAGCGTGGCAAGCAACCGTCCAAGTACCTTTTCCCGTCTCGCGCCAAGGCTGGGCACCTGACACGGCATCGGTTCTATACCTTGATCAAGGAACTGGCCGTGGCTGCGGGCGTCAGCCCTGGCAAGGTCACCCCGCACACATTGCGGCACGCCTTTGCCACGCATCTTTTGGCGCGCGGCGCGGATTTGCGGGCGATCCAGACGCTTCTTGGTCATGCAGACGTCGCCACCACCGAGATTTATACCCATGTATTGGAGGACCGGTTGCAATCCCTGGTCCTTGAGCATCATCCGTTGGCCAAGTCCGAGCGCTAGCGTCGCAGGGATGGGGGCAATACGTCTTCCGACGGCCAAAGCCCAGAACTCATCGCTTCATGATAGCCCTGTGTCAGCCCGGACCGCACCATTCTGCGTCGGGTCTGCATATGATCGTAAGACAAGCGCTCAATGACCACGTCGCCATCTTTCAAGACGGCATAGCGGGTCTCCGGGCGGCCATCATGCGGCGGCAGCCCAATGGCGCCCGCATTGATCCATTGATACCCTTCGATCTTCCTGTGGAATGCGATCCCCGAATGACCGGCGATCACACCGTCAACGCGCCCCATAATGCCTTCTATGGCTGTGATCTCCTCGAGGAAGACTTCGGTCGGACTGTCTGGCCAGATGAAACGGTTTATTACCGTCGCGCCCCCGTGAATGACAGCGTAACGACGGTCTTGCTGGGTAAAGACGCCGAATTCGGGCCGGTCTGCCAACCACTGTATCGTGTCCCGATCACATGTCGCCGAAAGGTGGGTGTACCACCCTTGAGAAAGCCGATCACATGTCGACCCGGCCGCGAAACCACAACCGCAATCCGATCCCCCTTCGGCCACCTGCCGTTCGCAATTGCCTGCGATGCAGAACGCGCCAAGCGCTTGCATCAGGTTGACGGTTGCAACTGGGTCGGCAGCATAGGCCACCACGTCGCCGGTACAGATTGCAGGGCGCCCGTCGATCAAATCGGCCAGCGCTTCGAGGGCACCCATGTTGGAATACGGCCCTCCAAAGAGAACGACTGGTGTGTCCAGGGGGCCGAAATCGCGCATGCGCACGTCGCGCACTCCCTTGATTGCTGGATCAGAGACACCATAAAAGGAAGGCGACCTGAATTTGACAAGGAAAAATGGAAAACACAGCCCCCATGATCGACGCCGCGTTCTGGATCATAAGCGGTTCGATCTTATGCCTTTTGGTCCTCTCGGGTTTTTTCTCAGGTAGTGAAACGGCTTTGACGGCGTCCTCTCGAGGACAGCTGAAGTCGCGCGCCGAAAAGGGCGACAAGGGTGCTGGCAAGGCGCTGTCGCTGACCGAAGACAACGAACGTCTGATCGGCTCCATCCTTTTGGGCAACAATTTGGTGAACATTCTTGCGACATCGCTTGCGACGATGATGTTCACGCGTCTGTTTGGCGAAAGTGGTGTGGCCATTGCAACGTTTGTGATGACGCTGCTTGTCCTGATCTTTGCGGAGGTGCTGCCTAAAACCTACGCCATCTCGAATTCCGAGACGGCTGCGGCCCTTGTCGCCCGCCCAATCGGTGTCATCGTCACGCTTCTGGCCCCGATCGTCGCTGCGGTGCGCGCCATCGTCCGGGCTGTCCTGGCCATTTTCGGCGTCGCGATCGATCCTGACAGCAACATCATGAGCGTGCGTGACGAGATTGCGGGCGCACTGCAGCTTGGCCACTCGGAAGGGGTGGTCGAGAAGGAGGATCGGGACCGTATCCTTGGCGCGCTGGATCTGGCGGATCGGACGGTGGAGGAGATCATGCTTCACCGAAGTGAGATTGAAGTCATCGACGCGGATTTGCCGCCGCAAGACATTCTTGAGCTTTGCCTGCATTCGAACCACACGCGGTTGCCAATGTATCGGGGCGAACAGGAAAACATCATCGGTGTGCTTCACGCCAAGGACTTGCTGCGTGCAGTGTACGGAAAATCCAACGGCGCCGAGAGTGACGGCCTGCTGGACGGGTTCGACCCGATGCAGGTGGCGATGGAGCCTTACTTCGTGCCGGAAACAACGCCGCTTGATGAACAGATGCGGCAGTTCCTGCGCCGGTCTACCCACTTTGCGCTGGTTGTCGACGAATACGGCGCGTTGCAGGGATTGATTACTCTTGAAGACATCCTTGAAGAAATCGTGGGCGAAATTACCGACGAATTTGACATCGACGAAGATCACCCGCTGCGCCGCACTGACAGCGGTGACGTCATTGTCGATGGCGCCATGACAATCCGCGACCTGAACCGGGCGATGGACTGGTCATTGCCGGATGAGGAGGCTGTGACAGTCGCTGGTCTGGTGATCCACGAAGCGCAGACCATTCCAACCAAGGGACAGGTTTTTTCGTTTCACAACCGCCGTTTTGAGGTTCTCGAGCGCGATGCCAATCGGATCACGCGGTTGAAAATCCGCACCCTTTAGGTGCCGATCGATGGCAAAAAGCCCGTCGCCGAGTTGTCCGTCCGTTAACAAAGATGTTGCAATTTGTTTCTCTTGCCCTGACGGTCAAACGTACTAGGGACGGAGGAATTCATGGCGAACATAGAAGCCAACGAAACAGGAACTGCCCAAGATCCTGATTTCGATACAAATTTTGAGATAGGTCAGGATAATATCCGACCACTTGGGCTAGACATCCATAACCCGGTTTTCGTTATTTCGAGCTTGTTGATCATCTTGTTTGTGATCGCATCTCTGGCGAACCAGGAAGCGTCGGCTGAGTTTTTCGGCTGGCTCAGACCATTTTTGACAAGTGAATTCGACTGGTTTCTTGTCTTGTCGGTCGACATAATATTGCTTTTCTGTCTTGTGCTGATCGTCTTGCCGGTCGGGGCGGTTCGGATCGGCGGCAAAGACGCTGTTCCAGATTACTCGTATGCTGGCTGGATCGCGATGATGTTTGCAGCCGGTATCGGAATTGGCCTGCTGTTCTTTGGTGTGCTTGAGCCGACCTATTACAACTTCTCGGAAGGTGGGAATGCCCGACCGCTTAACATCGATATAACCCAACCTGGGAACGAATATATCGGTGTTGTGGGGACGATCCATCACTGGGGCCTTGGCGGCTGGTGCGTCTATGCGCTTGTCGGTCTGACCCTTGCGGTCTTTGCCTATAATAAGGGCATGCCGATGACCCTTCGCTCGGCGTTCTATCCGATCCTGGGTGAACGTATCTGGGGCTGGTGGGGCCACGCCATCGACATTCTTGCAGTGTTCGCGACCCTGTTTGGTCTGACGACTTCGCTTGGTTTGGGGGCGCAGCAGGTGGCGTTCGGTTTGAACGAGGTGTTCGGCATCGAGACTACAAACACAGTGGTAGTCTTGCTGATCGTAGGGATCACGGCGGTCGCACTTTGCTCGGTTATGCTTGGCATGGACGCGGGCGTGAAACGACTGTCGGAAATCAACATGATCATGGCAGTCGCGCTGTTCCTGTTCGTATTCTTCGTGACAGGCGCAGTCTCGGCGATCACACGCTACTTCGGTGTGATGGTCGACTACATCACGCTTCTGCCAGCTCTGTCGAACCCGTTCGGGCGTGAAGACACAAGCTTCTTCCATGGCTGGACGACGTTCTATTGGGCGTGGTGGATCGCATGGTCGCCCTTTGTCGGCATGTTCATCGCGCGGATTTCCAAGGGCCGCACAGTGCGCGAGTTCATCCTTTGCGCGTTGATTGCACCCACGCTGGTGTGCGCGTTGTGGATGTCGACCTTTGGCGGTGCTGCGATCGACATGTTGAACGCAGGTGGTGCCGAGGGCGTAAAAGCCACGGTGATCGACAGCTATCAGCCGGAAGGTGCGCTGTTCGGCTTCCTCAAGGAACTGCCGCTTTACGGCCTGATCTCACCAATTGCACTGGTTCTGATCATCATCTTTTTCGTGACGTCTTCGGACAGCGGAAGCCTGGTGATCGATACGATCACGGCAGGTGGCAAGATGGATGCGCCGGTCGTGCAGCGTGTGTTCTGGTGCACGTTGGAAGGCCTGGTGGCGATCGCATTGCTGCTTGGCGGTGGCTTGGCGGCGCTGCAGGGGGCTGCGGTTTCGACCGGTATCCCCTTCACCATCGTCGTTCTGCTGATGTGCTACTGCGTCTACATGGCGCTGAGAACAGAAGAGCGCTGAGCGCTTGCAAGGGGCCGGATACGTCCGGCCCCTTCAATTCACCGTTCCGTTAATTTCAACTCGATCCGCCGGTTCTGCGCCCGGGCTTGAGCTGTGTTGTCCGAATTGACAGGTCGAAATTCTCCAAAGCCCGTGGCCGCCAGGCGATCCGGTGCGAAGCCAAGCGCTTCGGTCAAATAGCGGACGACCGAAAGGGCGCGTGCCTGGCTAAGTTCCCAGTTGTCGGCATATTCGCCGGTTCCCGACAGCGGGACATTGTCGGTGTGGCCATCGACGCGGATGATCCAATCAATCGAGTTGGGGATCTGGTCAGAAATGTC
>JBCCCA010000087.1:0-12796 GCA_039033735.1 Pseudomonadota bacterium | reverse complement strand
GAGCTTGACGACGCGACGCGCGCCCGGCTGGACGACATGGAAGCCGCGATTGAGGCGCGCACCCGCCTTCGTATCAAGTACCACACCGAAGATGGCACCGAGAGCACACGCGTCATACGCCCCCTCGGCCTTTGGTTCTGGGGCAAGGTCTGGACCCTGGTCGCCTGGTGCGAGTTGCGCGAAGGCTTTCGTATGTTCCGCGCGGACCGGGTTGCGGCCTTGAAAGAGGTGGGGACGTTCAAACCGGTCGCAGCGCAGAGCTTGAAGGCGTTTTATGCGCAGCAGCGGCTTTGAGTCCGCAATGCTGACGTTGCTGCCATTAGCTCCTGTCCTATCCATGTCCGATTTAATCGTCGGGCGGTGTCCTCAATGTTGTTTCCAGTTCGACACTCAAACTTGCGGCCAAGTCAAAAAACCGTCGACGCACGGTCTCGGCATAGGGATTGGCCTTTTCAATAGCTTCAAATACTTCGGGTGCATCATGCTGAACCATGGAGATAGCCTCAGACAACAGGTCAAAGCTCTTCGTGGTCGTGCGCGTTGGCAGCGGCCCCATTCTCAGTAGCACTTTAGCGATGAGGTGCGTCAGCCCTTGGACGATTGCTGCTTCCTCGTCATGATCTTCTGGTGTCGTCATGATGACGTTCAGACCCAAAGCCTTGCGCAAGAAAGCAGCCAACCTCGCATGTCGTCTTCCCCGAATGGGGCACACCGCAATCTTCAGACCCTCAATACCTGTCGTGGCACTCTGAGGACCAAACAATGGGTGAGACGCTACGATGTCGACATGTTTTGGCAACAGCCGCTGCATGATTTCCGCGGGCACGACTTTGACGGAGCCAACATCGACAACAAGTGCGCCGGGTTTACAAGCAATCGCGATGTCGCCGACAACTTGCTCAAATGTGGGCACTGGTGCCGCAATGAGGATTACGTCCGCCTGCGATACTGAGTGCAAAGATGCCAGACGTACTCCGAGCTGCTTTGCGACCTTTGCAACGTTCTTGGACGGATCATAGGCCGCTATTTCGAAATACTGGCCGAGATGAAGGGCTGCAAGCTGCCCGAATGCGCCAAACCCTACGATGCCTACCGAGGCGTTTTGAGTTTTGTTGTTCATTTCTCGACCTTTGAATTTGCCGCCTGGCACAAGGTCGTTGGTATGTTGACCGCTGTCAGGGGCAGCGGAAAACCAATGATAGATGACCCGCAGCTATAGAGACTGCGGATAATAGTCCTGCGACGCGAAGAACGATTTCATCATGGCGTCAGCGATAAGACACCCAAGTTAGCAAAGTCAACGGCGTTGCCCCTTATCAGCCATTGGCTGTGGCGCAGCATTCTGGAGGTAAGGGCTCAATGCGGTCGTCCAGGTAATTTTTGCTCGCCAAGAAAGGCCGCTTCAAGTTTGGCGGGTTAGTTCGCAAGGCAATTGAAGGCCGAAATTTTGTTGTGCCGTCAAGTCCGACGGTGATCACTGTCCCCAAACGAACGTGGTGTTCCGCCCGGCCTTCTTGGCGCAAAAGAGCGCTTGATCGGCGCGCTTCAGCGCGACTGTGTGTTTAATCGGAATTTCGGCAGTGCGAGTTGAAATTCCGATGCTGATCGTGATCGAGCACTGAAATGCCAGTTCCGAGATATATTTGTGCACCCGCCTGCCAAGTTCATTTGCGGCATCCACGTCTGTATTTGGCAAGATACAAGCAAACTCATCCCCGCCAAACCGCGCAATGGTGTCCGTTTCTCTGGCGGTCATTTTTAGAACCCCGGCCAGCGCTTGCAAGGCTTTGTCACCGACGTCGTGTCCATACCTGTCGTTGATCGTTTTGAAATTGTCGAGGTCCATGATCAGCAACGCAACTGGCTGTTCTGATCTCTCAGCGTCCTTGAAAATCCGGTGCAATGCGTCGTCGAACTGTCGACGATTGGCAATGCCGGTAAGTGCATCGGTGCGAGACAACTGCTCCAATTCTTCGCGCTGAACTTCGACGGCGCATCGCGCGGCTTCAAGCTCTTTGAATAGCCTTGCCCTGTTATCTGCTTCAATGAACGCCCAGGATAGGCCGCCATCCGCCATTTTTTGGACGTTCACAACTTTGGGCGTAGTGTGGCCACTACCTGACCGAAGCGTCAGGAGCACCTCACAGCATCGCCCATCGCGAAACACCGTTGGAACAACGTAGGAATCGCAGAACAGTTGGGACGCTTTGGTCAGCAACTCGTTGAGACATTTGCCTTCGAGCCCTTTCCGTCCCAGGCTCTCCTCAAAATACCGGTTAGCAACGATAATTTTCCGATCCTTGGCCGTGGTCAGAAAACCACATGGGAATAGATCAACGTCAATCAGGTGAGTTGATCCAAGATCAAGCACTTGCAAAGTTGATGACCGACGGCGCAATTTCCCGGGGATGGGTCATGTGCAAACAATGCCCGTTCGCCTCCACCACTTCCAACTTAGAATGGGCCATATTCGCATGCACATACTCACCAACAGACACACTTGCCAATGCGTCATGTGTGCTTTGAAGGATCAATGTGGGTTGCGTGGCTTTATCGAGAAGGTGCCGGCAATCAGAGAAGAAGGTGGCCTTAGCGAAGGTCTTTGCGAATAGAGGATCGGTCGAACAGAAACTGTCCACCAGTTCCTCTGTCAAGCCTTCGCCACTTGTTCCCATCACAAGCGGTGCCAGGTGGTTCGCCCAACCAATGTAATTCTGATCCATAAGCTCAATCAGACCTTCAAGGTCGGCGCGTTCAAATCCGCCGTGATAGTGGGGTGGATCATTCAAGAAGAACGGGGAGGGGCACACCATGACCAGCTTGGAGATCAGGCGCGGCACCTCAATGGCCGCAATAAGCCCGGTCATCGAACTCACAGAATGGCCGACAAGAATGGCGTCCTCTAGATCTAGCGCTTCGCATACATCGATGATGTCTTCTGCATATCCTTTTAGTTCAGAGTATTTCTTGCCACGAAAGGCTCTGGGGTCGGACTTCCCGGAACCCACATAGTCAAATAGAACGATGCGAAACTGATCCTGGAAATGTGGCGTCAACAACCGCCACATCGTTTGATCGCACCCAAAGCCATGGGCAAGCACGAGAGTTTTTTTGCCAGTTCCAACGACCGAAACACTGTTGCGGTGACGAACGTCGGTATCGATCATGTCATTCGCTCCGATAGTTTTTACTTCGGTCTGCGTTTCAAATGACATCCCGAAGGACACAACGAGTAGGTAACCAAGGTTAATATACAGTTAACACAATGCAATAACGCTCGAATTTTAAGGGAACGGCCATTTGAATCAGTACAACGTTTGGAAGGTGTGGGCTCGAAGCGGGCATTCAGCCGTCGACACGTCCCCGCCGATCGCCGCGCAAATTCGCATAAAGCACGTGGTTCCGCCATCGTCCGTTGATTTGTAGGTAACTTTGCGCGACCCCCTCGTATTTGTAGCCGCACTTTTCAAGAAGCGCGCGGGAGGCCGCGTTTTCGGGCAAACAGGCGCTTTCCAAACGGCTGAGGTCCAGCACTTCGAAGGCGTAGTGGACAACTGCTGTCAATGCCTCCTGCATGTAGCCATTCCGGGCGTGGGGCGCGCCGATCCAATACCCGATCGTTCCCGCCTGGCTGGGCCCACGGCGAATGTTGTCGAGCGTGATGGCCCCGATGACCTTGCCTTCTTCGCGGTGGATCAGGAACAGCGGCACTGCGGTACCTTGGGCGATGGAGCGATTGGCCCAATAGACACGGTTTACGAACCCTTTGCGCGTCAGGTGATCGGCCGACCAGCTTGGTTCCCAAGGTTGCAGGAACTCGGCGCTTTCTCGGCGCAGGTCGGACCATGGACGAAAGTCGACATGCATGGGCGGGCGTAACACCATCCGCTCGGTATCAAGCCGTATCTTGCGCTGAAAGCGCAGCATCACGCCGCCAAAAGTCCTGTCATTTCCTGAACGGACGGGGCCGTCGAAACCGGACCGTAAAGGGCCAATGCCGCTGTTCCGGCAGTTGAAAGCCGGGCAGCATAGTCGCGTGTCTTCTCAACGGTTACATCATCGATACGTTGGACCGTTTCTTCGAGAGGCGGAATGCGATCCCAGATTGCAAGCTGGCGCGCAAGTCGTTCGGCACGACTTGCGGGGCTTTCCAACCCCATGAGAAGGCCCGCTTTCATTTGAGCCCGTGCCCGGTCGATTTCTGCGGCGCTTAGATCGTCCGTGGCACGCCGCAGCTCGTCAACAGTAAGCCCAACCAGGTTTTTTAAGTCCTCGGCTCCGGTGCCCGAATAGATGGTCAGAAGACCACTGTCTGCATAGGCGCTGGCTTGGGCGAAGATCGTATAACACAAACCACGTTTCTCGCGGGCTTCCTGGAACAGCCTAGATGACATGCCACCGCCGAGCGCCATGGCAAAGACTTGCGCGACATAGACATCTTCAGAGCGGTAACCGGGGGCTTCGAAGGCCAATGCGAAATGCGCCTGCTCGAGCCCCTTCTCCACACGTGTTTCGCCACCAGCGAAATGGCCAGGCTCCATATCGCCAAGACCAACCGGTGTAAGATGACCAAAGCGTTCTTCGGCAAGCTTGAGGACGGCGGCATGGTCGACGGCTCCGGCGGCTGCAATGATCAGATTTTCGGGGCCGTAGCGTTCGCCGACAAACCCTGCAAGGTCTTTGCGGTCAAACCGTTCGACCTGCGCGGATGGCCCCAGGATCGGACGCCCCAAGGCTTGCCCTGGATAAGCCGTTTCCTGAAGCCAGTCGAAGATAATGTCGTCGGGCGTGTCCAAAGATTGCCCGATCTCTTGCAGGATGACATGGCGTTCGACCTCGATCTCGCGGGGATCAAAGACGGGGTTCAGCACGATGTCCGAGATCACATCAAGGGCAAGCGGGACATCTTCACCAAGCACGCGCGCATAAAAGGCCGTCATTTCGCGACTGGTATAGGCGTTGATGTATCCGCCCACGTCTTCGATGGCCTCGGCGATCTGCAACGCATTCCGCGTTTTTGTGCCTTTAAACGCCATGTGTTCCAGGAAATGCGCGATGCCGTTTTGATCGGCCCGCTCGTGGCGGCCGCCCGCGGCGACCCAAACCCCAAGGGACGCTGACTGCAGGCCCGGCATGTGCTCAGTCGCCACGCGGACGCCGTTTGGCAGACGGTGCAGTTCGATTGTCACTTGGCGCGTTTCCCCCGGATCACGTCTTCGATGGCGGCCAGGTCATTGGCAACCTGCGTAATCCGCTCTGAACGTTCATAAAGGCCCGCCATGCGCTTGGGAAGGGGCGGCCTTATGCCGGATGCGGCTTCGACGGCATCGGGAAATTTCGCCGGATGCGCCGTGGCCAGCGTAATCGTCGGCAGGGAAATGTCGTGGTGATCCTGCGCCACGTCCAAGCCGATTGCCGTATGCGGGCAAACAAGCTCGCCACTTTCTTCCAAGGTGGTCGCGATCCGCGCCATGGTTTCTTCCTCGGATACCGATCCGCTGGAAAAGCCCTCCAGAATTGCCTGATGTGCGCCCTGGCTGATCGTGAACCCACCGTCTGCTCGCAATTCTTGCATAATCTGGGCGACCGCCTTGCCATCACGGCCATAGGCATCGAACAGAAGGCGTTCGAAATTCGAGCTGACCTGGATGTCCATCGACGGGCTGATTGAGGGATGAACCGTGCCCGTCCGGTATTCGCCGTCGCGAAGCGCCCGGTCCAGAATGTCGTTCTGGTTCGTTGCAACTATCAGGCGATCAATGGGCAGACCCATGCGGCGCGCAATCTCACCAGCATAAATATCGCCGAAATTACCTGTAGGAACACAGAAATTCATCCGACGTTCAGGGGCGCCCAGGGCAACGGCCGATGTGAAGTAATAGACGATCTGCGCCATCACACGCGCCCAATTGATCGAGTTGACGGCTGCCAGGCCAACCTCATCCCGGAAGCTGTGATCGGCGAACATATCTTTCAGGTGACGTTGGCAATCGTCAAACGTGCCATCGACGGCAATCGCGTGCACGTTAGCTTCGGTCGGCGTACTCATCTGGCGGCGCTGAACTTCGCTGACACGGCCATCGGGGTAAAGGATGCAGACATCGACATTGTCCAACCCACGAAATGCTTCAATCGCAGCACTTCCCGTATCGCCACTTGTGGCGCCTACGATGGTGATGCGCCGCCCGTTCCGCTTGAGCACGTTCTGGAAAATCTGACCGATCAGCTGCATCGCAAAGTCTTTGAACGCCAGCGTTGGGCCGTGGAACAGTTCGATCAGCCAAAAACCGTCGCCAATCTGCTTGAGCGGCGCGCGGGCAACATGCCCGAAATCGGCATAGGCTGACGCAATGATATCGCGGAATTCGTCTTCGCCGAACGTGTCGCCCACAAACGGGGCCATTACAGTGAAAGCCGCATCTTCGTAGGTGCCAAGATGCATTCGCGCGATCACTTCGGGGGTAAGAACCGGCACGCTTTCAGGCACATACAACCCGCCATCCGGCGCCAGTCCGGTCAACATGGTGTCTTCAAAAGTCAGCGCGGGCGATGCGCCTCGTGTCGAGATGTAATTCATCCGCCGTCCCTCAACTCGTCTGTCTCGCTGTACGCCACAACAGAAAGAGTGTCATCCCCGCCCAAACCAAAGCCAGCCCGAACCACTGCACCGCATAACCTAGATGACTGTTTGGGATGCCCTCGGTCGTCACAGGAAGCGGTGTCGCCCTCTCGGGTGTCCCCTCGATCAGCTTCAGGACGACCAAAGTTGGCTCGGTTCCAAGGGTCTCGGCCATTTGCACAACGTCGCGCCCGAAAAACAGGCCCGACGACAGGTCTGGATCGGGTGTGGAGCTGTTGACGTCATCGGGCCAGTGCACATTTCCCGTGACCGTCACGCCGACTGCTGCGCCAGGCGTGGTATTTCCGCCTTCGGGCACAAAGCCTTCGTCAATCAGGATCCTGCGGTCCCCTTCGGTTGTCAGAACCGAGATAACTCGATGGCCTGGACCAACGCGCGGCACCGACGTCAGAACGCGAAGATGTTCAGCCCCTAAATCCCCCTGAACCCGGACCGGCATATATTTGTGCTCATCCTCGGACAGCGCCGTGGGTAAGGCTTCCGGGGCGTCGGCAATCCGCGCCTCGATCTCGGCCAGAATACCTTCTTTCCACTCCAGCCTCTGCACCTGCCAATACCCCAGCGATGCCAGAACGATGGTTCCGCTCAATCCGAGCAGGGCGGGGCCTACAAAACGGCGCATGCTCATCGGCGTCACCTTCGTTCGATAAAGCGTGTCAGCGCGTCAATCGCACGCCGCACGGGTGGGTCGTGGCGCGCTTCGTGATGCGTGACCAACCATTCCTCATGGGTGAGTTCGTCTATCGAACCGGACAGGCGAGACAAGCTCGAAATCTCATCTGCGGCGAAAGTAGGCAGCACCACCCGCGCCATGCCTCCTGCGGCCAGGTCGACCGCCACGCGCATATCATTGACCGTCGTCACAATAGCGTCGCCACGCTGCTGATGCACCCAGCGTGTCGACGGTGTACTGGCCAGCGCGGGCGCAATAGTGACGTAGCCCGCAACAGTTTCATCCGCCCCGTATTCTGCAAATTCTATGGCACGCAGCCGACGCCCGGCCAGCCAGCTTTGTTCAGGGCGACGATTGCGAATACCGATATCGGCTTCGCGCCGCGAAATATCGAGTGGCGCATTCGAGGACAGAAACTCGGGCACCCACCCGGCATCCCGCGACCAGATCGCATTGATGTGGCGCGCAAACCAGTGCGACGTCCACGTGCCAGCCGTTATCCGAACCCTGACGGGCGCATCATCATCGGTCCACCGGGACAGGCGGCGTGATAGGCCGGCAAGCTCCTGCGCCTCATCCCGCAGGGCCCGCCCTTCCGCTGTTAGCGCAAACCCCTGATTTCCCCGCAAAAACAGGCGGCGGCGCGTTTTCTGTTCAAGACTGGTCATCTTGCGGCTGAGTGTGGGGGCACTTTGACCAGTGGCCGATGCGGCCCCTGCCAGGCCGCCCGCCTCGCACACGGCAAGGAACAGGGTAAGATCGTCAAGTGAGAGCTGGTGTTTCAAAAATGAAAGGTACCTTCCGAACTTCTGCGTATAAACGGACATTCTGGCGTCATAACTCTTGGCTTGCACAAGGTTTACTGAAAGGCAAGTCAGATGCAAAGCTTCTTAAAATTTCCCGACCCGGGTCCCGAAACCGAAGCTCAGAAAGAACGGCGACACTATCTTGGATTGCTGATCAAACGTCGCAGAGCCAAACGCCGCGAAGCGCGGGAACGCCTGTTTGGGCGGATCACAAACCTATTCCGGTAACAAAAACGCGGGCCGAGAGCCCGCGCCTTGTTCATAGCTCGCTCGTCGCTGTGGGGCGTTAGGCGCCCCAGATGTAGATGGCGGCAAACAGAAACAGCCAAACCACGTCAACAAAGTGCCAGTACCAGGCAGCCGCTTCGAAACCAACATGCTTTTCGGGTGTGAAGTGCCCTGCCCGCACACGCAGATAGCAGACAAACAAGAAGATCGTGCCGATGATTACGTGGAAGCCATGGAAGCCAGTCGCCATGAAGAAATTGGCACCATAGATGTTCCCGGCAAAGCCAAAGGCGGCGTGCGTGTACTCGTAGATCTGGAACGCCGTAAAAAGCACGCCCAGCAGAACGGCGATGATCAAGCCAGACGCCATATCTTTTCGGTTATTCTCATGCGCAATGGCGTGGTGAGCCCACGTGGCCGCCGCACCCGAGCAAAGTAGAATCAGGGTGTTGATAAGTGGTAGGTGCCATGGATCAAACGTCTCGATCCCAACAGGTGGCCAGACCCCATCGACCGCCGGGCTTTCAGGGCCCATCGGATACATAGCGTGCTTGAAGAAGCTCCAAAACCAGGCTGCGAAGAACATGACTTCCGACATGATGAACATGATGAAGCCATAGCGCAGGCCAATGCGGACAACCGGCGTATGGTCACCGATCAGGCTTTCCTTCACGACTTCGGCCCACCAGGCAAACATGACGTACAGCACACCCACGAAGCCCATCGCGAACATGATCCATGTCATGCCCTGCATCCAGAGCACCGCCCCAAACAGCATTACAAATCCCGCAACCGCACCAAGGAACGGCAGGATTGAGGGTTCTAGGATGTGGTAGTCGTGGTTTTTTTCATGCGCCATATTGGTGGTCCCTCGGGCGGTTAGTTTAGGTCTGTGATATTGTCCGGCGCTTCAAGTGCTGCCTGCCCGGACAGGTATTCATCGGGCAGGTCGGTTTCGTGAAACGTATAGGACAAGGTTATTGTTTTGACAAAGCGCGCATCGGCGTCTTCGAGAATCTCGTGTTCGACGAAATAGCTGACAGGCATGCTGACCCTCTGACCGGGCTCAAGTACCTGCATTTCGAAGCAAAAGCACTGGATCTTCGAGAAATACGCGCCTGCGGAATAGGGCGCGACATTGAAGCTGGCAGTTCCCGCAATCACGCGATCGGTTGGGTTGTACGCTTCGTAAAAGGCCAAACCTTCTTCGCCGATCCGGATACGCTGTTTCAGCTCGACCGGCTCAAACTCCCACGGCATGCCAGAGGCATTCGAGGCGTCGAACCGCACCGTGACTTCTTCCGTGATTGCGCCGGGTGCGGCATCCGCAATATCTGTTGCCCCGCCCCAGCCAGTAACCCGGCAAAACAGGTCGTACAGCGGCACTGACGCCCAAGCCAGCGTGCCCATCGTAAGGATCACGCAGGTGAGTTGAAGCACGGTTTTGCGCTTGGGATCCATTTGCGTATCGCTCACTCGACAACCTCCATCTCGGGGCGCACCACGTGGTCAAACGCTTGCATCGGGTCGCCGCGGGTCACCTTTACCACCGTCAATGCGAAAACTACGGCAATAAAACCAACCAAGGTGAGGCCGACGCCTACATTGCGACTTTTCCGACGCTCGTGGATTTCATGCGTCACCTTCATCCAACAAGACCCCGTATCGCTGCATCGGCAAGCAACGCGGCGAAATGCAGGAACAGATAGTAGAGCGACAGCTTGAAGAACTTCTTCTCGGCCAGATAACCGTCACCTTCGGCAGCAGCGTCGTCGCGGCGCCAGATATCAAGCGCACCCTTCAAGAACAGCCCATTCAGGATGATCGCGGTAATCAGGGTGACGGGTCCGCCAACAGATGTCAGTGCCAGCGCAACGCCAACGGGCGCCAGCAACACCGTGTAGCCAAGGATATGACTGCGGGTGCTCACGCGTCCATGCGTGACGGTCAGCATCGGCACACCCGCGTTACCGTAATCTGACTTGGTGAACAGCGCGAGGGCCCAGAAATGCGGCGGCGTCCACATAAAGATCAAACCAAACATCAGGACGCTTGCGACCGAAACGTCGCCTGTAACGGCGGCCCAGCCGATCACCGGAGGAAATGCGCCCGCTGCCCCGCCAATAACGATGTTTTGCGGCGTCGATCGCTTGAGCCACATCGAGTAGACAACAGCATAGAAAAAGATCGTGAAGGCAAGAAGGCTAGCGGCGACCAGATTGGTCGATAGGGCCAGCATGACCACCGAAAGGCCCGACAGACCAAGACCAATTGCAAGTGCCTCGCCCGGTTCGACACGACCCGACGGAACGGCTCGCTTTGCCGTCCGCCGCATTACGGCGTCGATGTCCGCATCATACCACATGTTCAATGCGCCCGAAGCCCCTGCCCCCAAGGCGATGAACAGGATGGCGGCAAACATCTCGATCACGTGCAATGACCCAGGAGCCACCAATAGACCGACCAAAGCGGTGAAAACCACGAGCGACATGACCCGTGGTTTCAGAAGCGAGACGTAATCGCCGAAGGTCGGCTCGTGTTCGCGACTTGCATTGATCGATAAGTCAGCCATCGATTACTCGCTTGCGGCAACGCGCCGCGCGCCAGGTTCCACCCAAGTACCCGCAGTCTGCGTGTCGGAGACCCAAGCGTCGTATTCTTCCTGGCTCACGGCTTTCACCGTGATCGGCATATAGGCATGTGCCAGTCCGCAAAGTTCAGAACACTGCCCGAAATAGATGCCTTCCATGCCCTCGTCGACTTCAAACCAAAGCTCGGCCAGTCGACCCGGAACGGCGTCCTGCTTCACGCCAAACGCGGGGATCGTCCATGAATGGATGACGTCCGCGCCAGTGACTTGCACAACGACCGTCTGACCCGTCGGAATCACGATGGCAGTATCAGTCGCCAATGTGAAATGCTCGTCCGCATAGCCCGCTTCAGCTAATTGATCGGACACTTCGGGCGTTAGCATGTTGCCGTAGTCGTAGCCGATCATGTAGCTGTCAAAAGCAATGTCTTGATCTGGATACTCATAGCCCCAGTACCACTGGTATCCCGTTGCTTTCACAAAGACATCAGCCTCAGGGATTTCCTGCTGCTTGAACAGAACCGGCAGCGAGAACGCACCAATGAAAACAAGAATAACGATCGGAACAACTGTCCAAGCCACCTCGATCGGGGTGTTGTGGGTAAACGTTGCAGGCTCCGGGTTCGATTTTTCATTGAACCGGAAGATGCAAATCGCCAACAGTGCTACAACGAAAAGCGATATGGCCGTGATGATGATCAAAAGCATGCCATCAAGCCATTGAAGATCACGCGCCAACTCAGTTGCCGCAGGCTGAAAGCCCATTTCGCCCTGTACAGGCGCACCAATCACCTCAAGCTCCTGCGCAGCAGCGGCGCCACCGGCCAGCATAGCAAACAGACTTGTTCCAAGAGTTTTCAGACGCATATGTCTATCAATCCCGATTCCAGATGCCGTTCCCGGCTGACCGCATCCTGGGCGACGCGCCAGCCAGTTGTTGTTGCGCCGCTAAAAACCATATTAGAGAGGCGCGAACAAGCGCATCTCTTGCGGCATTCAGCCGCTCATCGCGCGCAAGAAAGGTTAACCAAGAATGTCTGAAACCGCCCCGTTTCGCCCGTTTGAGACGCTAATTGAACAAGAGACAGCCCTTTCGATCCTGCGCGAGGCCGTTGCCGGTGCCGATGACGGCGAGCTTTTCCTCGAGCGCAAAAAGTCGGAAATGCTGGCTTATGACGACGGAAGGGTGCGAACAGCCAGTTATGACGCGTCCGAAGGGTTCGGGCTGCGCGCGGTGCGAGGCGAAACTGCAGGCTATGCGCATTCGACTGAGATCAGCGAAGCGGCGCTGCGGCGTGCCGCTGAGACGGCCCGGCTGGCCGTTGGCGAAGGCGGCGGGACAATGGCTGACGCGCCCATGGCCACGAATCGAAAGCTTTACGGCGACACCGACCCGATTATCGAGGCAAGCTTTCCGGTGAAGATCGACACGCTGAAAGAGATCGACGACTACGCGCGATCACGCGATTCTAGGGTTGTTCAGGTCTCGGCCAGTCTTGCGGCATCCTTACAGGAAGTCGTAATCCTTAGGCCAGAAGGCGGCAGCGTGATGGACACGCGCCCCCTGACCCGGATGAGCGTCAGTGTCATCGTCGAGGAACGAGGGCGCCGTGAAACAGGTGGCACCGGCGGCGGCGGGCGCCATGCATTAGACGCTCTGATCGCCACCGATAGCTGGAAAGCAATGGTCGACGAGGCACTTCGCATTGCTCTTGTGAACCTAGAGGCCGAACCCGCGCCCGCCGGCGTCATGGATGTTGCGCTTGGGTCAGGCTGGCCAGGCATCCTCTTGCACGAAGCTATTGGGCACGGCCTTGAAGGGGATTTCAATCGCAAACAATCCTCGGCATTTGCCGGAT
>JBCCCA010000086.1:0-12856 GCA_039033735.1 Pseudomonadota bacterium | reverse complement strand
GTTCCAAGTCTTCGGCGGCGGCGGTTAAATCCTGAAGGCTACCCACCAAATAATTCTTAAAACCTTCGACGCGGGACACAATACTTTGCGAGGCGCCGGCGAAGGTTTGACGCATTTCATTGCGCAGTCCTTCCCGTCGCATTTCCAGTTTGTCGATGCTGGCCCGCAATCGCGATCGCCGTTCTTTGAGTTCTGCTGTCCCCGATTGCACCAATTCAACCATGGAACCTTGGATCTCATTTAGCTCCTGTTGCAGGCGATCGCGCTCCTGCTGCAAGCGCTGAATGTCCAGGGCCATCAATTCCTCTAGGGACTCTGGCAACGGGGGAGGGGCGGGCTCTGCAGGGGGCTCACTGGCGGTTTCAGGGGCGATGTGCGGCAAGACCAGCGAATACAGCCGCAAGAGTAACGGCGTGTCGACGCTTGAACAGCTGATTGATGAGAGGAGACAAAGACGCACCACAGGCGATTGAGAAAAAGTAGCAAGCTGTTACAGCGCCGATGACGGAATTGGCGTAGCCTTCGTCCAGCATAGGCTTGGCGTATGTCGGCCAGATCACCTCGACCGGATTGGTCGCCATCAAGAAAAACGCCAGCGCTGCAAGAAGCAAAGAGAGCGTCGGATGCTTCAGCGCAAGAAGACCGGCATCTTTGATGACTAACGGCACATTGATGAACCCCTTTTTAAGCTCACCGACGTTTAGCGGACGCGCCGCTTCGTCAATGGCGAATACCGTGTAAATCAGCACTCCTACCATCACAGCAAAGCTTGCGGCGTAAGACACATCATACACGCTGATCCCAAGCAACAGACCCACACTGCCAAACGCATCGGGCAAAAGACCTCCCAGGATGGCACCAAAAGCGAGGCCAAGTGCATTGGCCCATTGCGCTTTTGCGAGGGCGGGCTGGACATCCACATTCGGCGCAGCAGTTTTGAACGTCTCCACAAACCATGCATCAAGCGTGCCCGAGCGCAGGGCGCGCCCGAACCCGATGAACGCAAATGAAAGGGCCAGGACTTCGAAATTACGCGATGACAAAAACAGCGCTAGCGAAATCAAACTTGCGATCACTGCTGCCAAAAACACCGGTTTGCGTCCGACATTATCGGCCAAGCCCCCGAATGGCAGTTCCAATGTCATGGTCGTGAGCGAGTAGACACCGAAAAGAAGCGAAATCTGGAAAAGGTCCATACCTCGATCGGTAAGGGCAAGTGCGACCACGGCAACCGTGAGGCCCATGGCAAAACGGTCAAGAAACTGATGTACCTGAAACAGCCGAATGTGTCTCCGCGCAGTGTCCGTCAAGGCTTTGAAAGAGAATTCAGTTTCAGTTGCCATGTCTAAAGCATCGGCATTCTAAGCTTGATGCGCAATGGCCGGTTTTTGGGCCGTTGACACGCACGCCAGGGGCCTTATCGAAAACCTAGTTCCGGGTCGTCATCCAGGTTTGCCGATTACATTTACAATCTGGTCGGGCGAGCCAATCGAAAGCGGAGAACGCTTCTTACTGAATGTGTACTGCCATCAATCAAACATCATCGACGATATGACCCATGCCGCTGTCGTTCCAGGCTTCGAAGTAACGCGGGAAAGGATGATTATTGATGATCTTTTTCCCGACGTCACCGTCGATCCGAACAAGCTTTCCCCCGACATTCACATGTGGCGTGAAGACAGATACCTGACCTCACACTTCGTTTCTGACACATTCTATGATCGTCTTTCCGATTTGGATGTGAAGCTGCCATTGCACCGCATCAAGGGACAGAAATAGCGTGACATTCCGCTTACTGCGTCCTACGGCAATTGCGGCAATCGCGATCTGGCCAAGACCCTGACCAACCTCTTATCCCGTCGTGCAAAGCCGCGGCGCGTCCAATCAGCATCTTTTTGCCAAATCCATCCTTTCGTCCAAAATGCAAACCGCTCACGGATCCGTGTTCTGGAACTCGCGTCGTTCGGCTATATCTATGTTCAAAGCAACCGTTTGATAGGAGGCCTCTCCATGTCCGACACGCACCACACCCGCCGCACGATCCTGACCACCGCTACTGCGGCGCTGATTACAACCGGCACCGGCCTTGTTCCGGCGCGCGCCTCAGGCCTTGCGCCGACCGCGACAATGCGCGGCGGCGCCAACAACTATCGCCCTGGCGCGCCCATCGTGGAGCGCATTGGCGGCGGCGGCTTCTGGATGACCGGCACCGTGCGGCGCGCCGGCGACGGCGCCCCCCTGGCCAATCAGCGCATTCAGATATGGGCGCACACCACCGAAGGTCACGAGCGTGACGCGAAAAGCCACGGCGCCACGCTGACCAATGAGAATGGCGAATACCGTTTGGAAATGCCACAGATCGTGCCCGCTTTCGGGCAAGCTCACGGGCACCTTGCTTACGACAGTGGCGACTTTCAAACCGTGTTCCTCCGTCCGCTTATGGACAGTCCGAACCAAACCACACTCGCCGCGCATTTCGTTCTGGCACCCGCCTGATCGGTCGGGCCATGCCGTCGGGCCGCACGCTGCTGACATGGGTCGCGCTTGCGCTGCTGCTGACAGGACCGCTGGCGGCGGCGGCGGTCAGTCCTTTGTTGCAATGGCGTGAACCGATTTACATCGCCGCCGGTTTCGCAGGAGTGTTCGGCATGGTGCTGCTTTTTCTGCAACCACTATTGGCGGCGAGCTTGATCCCTGACGTCAAAGGATCGGTGGGCCGGCGCCTCCATCGCTATTTAGGTATGGCTCTGATTGCTGCGATTGTCGCCCACGTTGGTGGCCTCTGGGTGACAAGCCCGCCTGACGTCATCGATGCCCTGACCTTCCGCTCCCCCACACCGTTTGCGGTCTGGGGTGTGATCGCTATGTGGGCAGCGCTTGCCGCCGCCGCCCTCGCCCTTTTCCGCATACGCCTTGGCCCGCGTGTTTGGCGTGCGGCACATTCCGCCCTTGTCCTGATCGTGGTCATTGGCACGGTGCTGCACGCCGTGCTAATCGATGGCACAATGGAAGCTGTCTCGAAATTCGTCCTGGCCCTCGCCGTTCTGGGTGCAACCGGGCTGGCCCTTGCCCGAAAGAAGCCTTGGTCGATGCTAAGAAAGCGGCGTCCCCATGCCTGAGCCGAGCGATGCGGACATTGCAGCGACGCTTCTCGAACTGGCGGCAGAAAGGGGCCGTGCTAAGACCTTTTGCCCCTCTGAAGCGGCCCGCCGCCTATCAACCGATTGGCGACCCTTGATGCCCGCGATCCGCCGCGTCGCTGCCACGCTGCCCCTTGTCGCGACGCAGAAGGGTCGCGCGGTCAACGCCATGACCGCAATCGGACCAATCCGTCTTGGCAAGCGCGCATGCTAAGCCACGCGCCCTGCCCCCCCGTCACACGACCCGAAAACTGCGCATTCGCCCCGGGCCGCATTGTGTTCTGACTGGAATACCGTCAGGCTTATGCTATGCCGCGTTTGACCTGCACCACGCCTGTCGGCCCCCTCACCCTCATTGAAACCGACGAGGCGATTACCGCCGTCACATGGGACGATGGTGGCACGGATGAAACCCCACTACTTCTCAAGGCTGCCCGCCAGGTTCGGGCCTATTTTCAAGACGCCGATAGCGGTTTCGACCTGCCACTAAGGGTCGAGGGCAGCCCCCTGCAACGCGCGGTCTGCGACGCCATGCTAGACATTCCGCTTGGTGAGACCCGCACGTATGGCGACCTTGCCCGCAAGCTTGATGCGCCAGCGCAAGCGATTGGCCAAGCCTGCGGGCGCAACCCCATTCCAGTCATCATTCCGTGCCACCGCATCCTGGGCGCAAGCTCGCTGGGCGGCTTCTCGGGCGGAACCGGGGTCGATACCAAAGTGGCGCTCCTCAAGCACGAGGGGGCCGCAAGCCTGCTGATCTAAACTCCGTGAAATTTTCCTCGCTTTTTTCATCGACGCCGCATGACGAATCCGGCATGTTTTCTGCAAACATCCACGGAGAAACCCATGCCTGCCCAATTGATTGACGGCAAAGCCTTCGCCGCAACTGTCCGCGAAAAAGTCGCCACCCATGTCGCGCGCCTCAAGGATGAACATGGGATCACACCCGGCCTTGCCGTCGTGCTTGTGGGCGAGGACCCGGCCAGCCAGGTCTATGTGCGCAACAAGGGCAAGCAAACGGTCGAAGTCGGCATGCACTCGGTCGAGCACAAGCTCGATGATACGACGTCGGAAGACGCCCTGCTGTCGCTGATCGCCGACCTAAATACCGACCCAACTGTGCATGGCATCCTTGTGCAACTGCCGTTGCCGAGCCACCTCGACGAAGACCTCGTGATAAATTCGATTGACCCAGCCAAGGATGTGGACGGTTTCCACATCTCGAATGTGGGCCTTCTGGGCACCGGTCAGAAAAGCATGGTGCCCTGCACGCCCCTTGGATGCCTGATGATGCTCAGGGACCACCACGGCAGCCTGTCCGGGCTCGACGCGGTGGTGATCGGTCGCTCGAATATCGTCGGCAAACCCATGGCAAACCTGCTTCTGGGCGACAGCTGCACGGTGACCATTGCCCATAGCCGGACCAAGGACCTTCCGCAGGTTGTCAGACGCGCCGATATCGTTGTAGCCGCGGTCGGTCGCTCCGAAATGGTGCCCGGCGACTGGATCAAGCCCGGGGCCACGGTCATCGATGTCGGCATCAACCGGATCGATGCCCCCGAAAAGGGCGAAGGCAAGACTCGCCTGGTCGGCGACTGCGCCTTTGACAGCTGTGCCGAGGTTGCGGGCGCGATCACACCCGTCCCGGGCGGCGTCGGACCGATGACAATCGCCTGCCTTTTGGCGAATACAGTCACAGCCTGCTGCCGGGCCAACGGCCTTGCCGAACCGGACGGCCTGACGGCCTGATCGCTTCATCTTGTTCCAAAAACGCAAGAAAATTCTGATCCAGAATTTTCAGGCCGCGCGGCGCGCGCGGCCCCCCGGCGACGCCGAAGGCGGCGCAAAACCTGCAAATCTATTGCAGACACCCTCTCAATTGTTAGGCTGATCAGCACAGCAGGGAGGCGAGAAATGCCCAAATCATACAGCGGTACCGACATCAGCATCGGCTTCGACATGAAACGCTGCATCCACGCGCGAAACTGCTTTTTGAAACTACCGCAGGTTTTCGACCCCTCCCGGCGCCCTTGGGTGGACCCCGACGCCGCCCCGGCCGAGGAAATCGCCGCCATGATCCGCACCTGCCCCTCGGGCGCGCTGACATTCGATAAAGCCGAAGGCACAGAAGTCGCTCCCGGCATCAACCGCTTGGCGATATGCGAAAACGGCCCGAATGCCGTCCACGGCGCTCTCAAGATCAAAGGCGAAAACATGATCCGCGCCACGCTCTGTCGCTGTGGCCAGTCCAAGAACATGCCTTATTGCGACTATTCCCACGTCGATGCCGGATTTCAGGCCACGGGCGAACCTGCGGCTTCTGACAAGGAGGCCCCCGGGGACACCCCGAATGAAACGCTCAACATCATCCAACATGAGGACGGACCGATCGAGGCGCGCGGTGCGCTGGAAATCACCTCGGGGACCGGTCACCGCTTGCATCGCGGCACACGCGCCTTCCTCTGTCGCTGCGGCGCTTCGCAGAACAAGCCGTTCTGTGATGGCAGCCACAAAGGTCTGGATTTCACGGCGCCGGGCGACGAATGAACAAGAAAACTGGCTTTTTCTTCGATGAGCGGTGCTTCTGGCATTCCGGCGGCAATTACGCGTTCACAATGCCGGTCGGCGGTCTGGTCCAACCTTTTGCGGCAGGCGGGCTACCGGAAGACCCCGAAACCAAGCGTCGCCTGAAAAACCTGACAGATGTCACGGGTCTGATGGCCGAACTTGAATCACCGAGTGGGGCACCCGCCACCAAAGAAGACTTGTTGCGCGTGCACCCGGCCAGCTTTCTCGATGCGTTTCAGACCACCGCCAAGGCGGGTGGCGGCGAGATTGGGCTGCGCGCGCCCTTCGGCCCGGACGGTTTTGATCAGGCAGCGCTTTCAGCCGGTTTGGTGGTTGACGCGCTTTCCAGCGTCCTGACCGACACTTACCGCAACGCCTATGCCCTGTCACGCCCACCCGGACATCATTGCCTGCCGGACTGGCAGAACGGCTTCTGCCTTCTGGCAAATATCGGCATCGCCATCGAAGCCGCACGCGCCAGGCAACAGGCCCAGCGCTTTGCCGTTCTGGATTGGGACGTCCATCATGGCAATGGCACTGAAGCGATCTTTTACAGCGACCCCGACGTCCTCACCGTCTCACTCCACCAGGAGCGGAACTATCCGCTGGATACTGGTGCCTTTGACGACCGGGGCGACGGTTCCGGCCACGGGGCAAACCTGAACATCCCCTTGCCGCCCGGCACCGGCCACAAAGGCTATCTGGCCGCGATGGAACGTCTGGCCCTGCCCGCGATCAACGCCTTCAAGCCGGACGTTCTGATCATTGCCTGCGGTTTTGACGCCGCTGCCTTCGATCCCCTGTCGCGGATGCTGGCCAGCGCAGAAACCTTTCGCGCCATGACCGTGCAAGTGATAGAGCTTGCGGCTGACATTTGCGGCGGCAAGCTTATGATGGCTCACGAGGGTGGCTATTCCGAGGTTTATGTCCCGTTCTGCGGCCATGCGGTTCTGCAAGAAATGTCCGGCAGCGCGATCACCGCCGAAGACCCATTCGCCGCGACCCTGGAGGCCCGGCAACCATCACCTGCCTTCGATGCCTTCGTCGATGGTCTCATCGCCGAAATGGCTGCTGCATTGTGACGCTGAGGCCGTGCGGTCCAACCGGATAAGCCGAACAAAGCCGATCACAACTGGCCGTCTCAGGCATCTTTAAATCGCACGCGCCACACTTTACGTTCAGCTCAAGTGGAGGACACGCATGCCCGACCCCAATCCCGCCGCGTTCGGCTTTCTGGAAACACGCCGTTCGCGCCCGGCCAAGACACTCACCGGACCAACGCCAGACCGGACTGAACTCAGAAAACTTCTGACGGTAGCGGCGCGCGCGCCGGACCACGGAAAGCTTGAGCCATGGCGCTTTCTGGTGCTCGAGAAGCACGCCATGGCTCGCCTGGCCGGTACATTGCCCGCCCGTGGCGAAGCGGTCGGCCAGCCGGCCGACAAGATCGCAAAGGCGGTCGAGGAATTCGCCCGCGCCGAGTTGGCCATCGTGGTGGTCTCAAGCCCGAAACCGTCCGAGAAAATCCCCGAGATCGAACAGACCTTGTCGGCAGGCGCCGTATGCATGCAGTTGCTAAACGCTGCCCTCGCTGCCGGATGGGGGGCGAACTGGCTGTCGGGATGGGCCAGTCATGATATCAGTTGGCGCGAAAGCCAGTTGGGGCTTATGCCACATGAAAGCATTGCAGGCATTTTGCATCTGGGCACCGAAACCAGTGCCCCGCCCGAACGTCCGCGCCCCGACATCGATTCCATAACCGAGTGGATTGACGCTTGATCTTTGCAGCCTTTGGCGCAGCGCTCACCCAGATGACAGACCCGCGTTTTCGCGGCGTGCTGTTCCGTGGCATCGGCCTGACGCTTTTGCTTTTGTTCGGGCTTTACGCCTTTGCCTTCTGGGGGGTCGCTTGGCTTGTGCCGGATACGTTCAGCTTGCCCTTCATCGGCGAGGTCGGCCTGTCTGACACCCTGTTGTCCTGGGGTTCGCTTCTATTGATGATGGGCCTGTCGGTTTTCATGATGGTCCCAGTCGCCTCGGCCTTTACGGGAATCTTTCTGGATGAGGTCGCGGACGCCGTTGAGGCGCGACACTATCCGCAACTTGGGCCCGCCCCGTCGCTGGGGCTGGCCGCGAATATCCGGGAAAGCCTGACTTTCTTGGGCATAATCGTGGTCGCAAATCTGGCCGCGCTGATCCTTTAATTCACGCCCCTTGCCCCATTCGTGTTTTACGGTCTGAACGGCTTCCTGCTGGGTCGGGAATACTACCGCATGATTGCCGTTCGCCGGATGGAACGGGCAGCCGCCGGCGCATCATTCCGCCGCAACTTTCTAACGATCTGGACCGCAGGCGCGCTTATGGCGGTGCCCTTGTCCATTCCAATTCTGAACCTTGTGATCCCGATCCTTGGGGTGGCGACCTTCACGCATCTCTTTCACAAGCTGAATCGTGCTTAGGTCCGGCGCATCGCTTCCACATGCTGCGCCAAATCTTCGGCCAACGCAGGCACGATGCGTCCGGCGTCCGAGCGTTGGGCAAAAGCGCGCAAGCCCACCACATCGGCCTGGAACTTCAGACCAAGGCGCTCGGCATCGGCATCCTCTGGCAATTCACCCACTGCCTTCGCGCGTGCAAACCCTGCCACAAAGCGTGCGCCCGCCTCGGCCATCAGGTCCTCGGCCAACTGCCGCACCGGGCTGCCTTCCTCAGGGTGCTCAAGGATCGTCTTGACCAACATACAGGCCCGCGCCGGTCGATCCTGATCACACAGGGCACCAAGGCTGCGCGCATGCTGCGCCAACACCGACAAGGGTGATGCGCCCGAAGCATAGGCCTTGTCCATGTCATCGCCCGAGCCTTTGGCATAAATACGCAGTGCTTCGCAAAACAGCGCTTCCTTCGAGCCGAACGCCGCGTAGATGCTGCCGGGCTTAAGCGCAAGCGCATGTTCAAGGTCTTTCAGCGACGTCGCGTGATACCCCTTCCGCCAGAAGAGATCGCGCGCGCGCGCCAAAACATCGTCTCGATCAAATGTAGCCTTCCGGGCCATCCTTATACTCACGCTTGAGTGATCACTCAAAAATATATCTTGAGTGGTCGCTCAAGTAAAGCTAAACAACGATTCATTCTTGAGCGACCACTCAAATATCAGAAAGGATCTGACCTATGGCCGAATTTGAACTGCACACACTGGACAGCGCCCCCGAAGCTTCGAAACCGCTCCTTGCCAAATCGCAAGCTGCCTTTGGCCGCGTCCCCGGCCTTCACGCGGTCATGTCAGACGCCCCGGCGCTTCTTGAAGGCTATCAGGTGCTGCACAAGCTCTTCGCGGAAAGCACCAGCTTCAATGCCGACGAACTGACAGTTGTCTGGCAGACAATCAACGTCGAGCATTCCTGCCACTACTGCGTTCCTGCGCATACCGGCATCGCCAAGATGATGAAGGTGGATGACGCCATCATCGACGCCCTGCGCAACGAAACGCCCCTGCCGAGCCAGCGTCTGGAGGCTTTGCGGACTTTCACGTTGAAGATGGTGCGTGAACGCGGCGATGTTTCCGATGCCGACGTGCAGGCCTTCCTTGATGCAGGCTACACGAAACGGCAAATCCTCGAGGTCGTTCTGGGGATCGCACAGAAAGTGATGTCGAACTACACCAACCACTTGGCAGATACGCCTGTGGACCAGGTCATGCAGAAATTTCTCTGGACGAAAGCGGCCTGACACCCCTTTTTGGCGGCGCCGTAGCCAGCGGTGCCGTCGTTACTGCCCTGACCCGGGCCCCATGCGGTTGAACAGGTCCAGGTCGCGCACACTGATATCGCCAAACACGATCACGCCCGCGATGATGGCCCAGACCGGTACAGCCCAAAGCGTTGTCAGCCGAAACCGCTTTTTCATCGAAAACCCCGAAGAGGGCGATCCGGCATGGGTTCCTTCCACACGCTCGCCCACGTCTCCTTGCGTTTCCAAACGGATCGGCAGGACGATAAACAGCACCATGAACCAAACCACGGCAAACAGCACAATTCCCGACACAACACCCATCAGATTTGCTCCAATTCAACCAGCGTGCCGGTAAAGTCCTTGGGATGCAGGAACAAAACCGGTTTACCATGCGCGCCGATCTTAGGTTCGCCGTCACCCAGTACACGCGCCCCCGAGGCCGTCAGTTTTGAAGCTGCGGCGCCAATATCCGCAACCTCGTAACAGATGTGATGAATGCCTCCAGACGGGTTTTTTTCCAGAAATCCGGCAATGGGCGATGCCTCACCCAATGGATAAAGCAACTCGATCTTGGTGTTGGGCAGGGTGATAAAAATCACGGTCACACCATGGTCTGGCTCGTCCTGTGGCGGTCCAACCTCGGCGCCAAGCGTGTCGCGATATTGCGCGGCGGCGGCTTCCAGGTCCGGCACCGCAATTGCCACATGGTTCAATCGTCCAATCATAAGATCACCCTTTCACACCGTCACTCGGGGTTATGGCACGGACCGCGCCACCGACAAGGGGCACAGCGCCGCAGATCAGGATTAACCGCCCATTAGCCATTCTCTGCCCAAATACGCGCATGTTTTGTGGGAGATAGACAATGCCCGAAACGCTTGAAGACCTTGTCATGATGCAGCCGCCGACGGCTGAGCGCCCCCTGCTTGGCTCGATGATACTTGTTGTCGAAGACAGCCGACACGCCTGCGAAGCAATGCGCTTGATCTGCCAACGCTCCGGTGCGCGAATCAGACGCGCAGAAAGCCTCGCCTCAGCCGAACGCCACCTCAGAACCTATCGCCCACGCATTGCGGTCATCGACCTTGGCCTGCCCGACGGGTCAGGATTGGCCTTGATCGAACGCCTGGCCAGTACGGAACCCAGGCTTGAGGGGATCATTGCGACATCGGGCGACGAATCTTTAAGGGAAGCCGCGATCAAAGCCGGTGCGGATACCTTTCTGGCAAAGCCATTGTTGTCGGTTTCTCAATTCCAGCAGGTGGCCCTGGCCCTTTTGCCCGATCAGGCGCGGCATATCGTGGTTGCAACTAACGCCGTGGATGATGTCACTCCTGACCCAATCTCGCTGCGCGATGACCTGTCGCTTGCGGCGGAACTTCTGCGCGTCGAAGCTGATCAGGCAACGCTTGATTATGTGGCCGGTTTCCTTGCCGGGATCGCGAAATGCGCGGATCAGCCCCGGATCGCGGAACTTGGTGACATGGTGCGTCAGCTTTCAACCAACGCACCCGACCAGAAATCAGCCCATGCGATCGCGCTTCGGATCGAAGAAGAAGCGACTGCGTTCGAAACCGTCTAAGCCGTTGCGCAAAGGCAAATGTTCTGGCATTGTTCCACTGGCCTTCTTGAGCTGGAAAGATCATCATGTTGGATATGACACGAAACGCAGCACAAGACTTGGCCGAATTTCTGGGCGATGACCGGTTCGGCACCGTGTTAGCTGACCCACCATGGCGCTTTGTGAACCGCACCGGTAAAATTGCCCCGGAGCATAAACGGCTGGCACGCTATCCAACCATGGAGTTGGAAGACATCTGTGCCCTTCCCGTGGCCGATCATCTGGATGACCGTGCGCATTGTTATCTTTGGGTGCCAAATGCTCTTTTGCCCGAAGGGCTGGAAGTCCTGAAGGCATGGGGATTCGAGTACAAATCCAACATAATCTGGCACAAGATTCGCAAGGATGGTGGCTCGGATGGGCGCGGCGTGGGGTTCTATTTCCGGAACGTGACCGAGATCATTCTCTTCGGCACTCGCGGCAAAAATGTCCGGACCGAGGCGCCCGGTCGCCGGCAGGTCAACATGATCCAAAGCCGAAAGCGGGAACATTCTCGCAAACCGGATGAGCAATATCGCATCATCGAAGACTGTTCCTGGGGCCCATATCTTGAGCTTTTCGGGCGCGGCATCCGCAATGGTTGGACTGTTTGGGGCAATCAGGCAGATGCGGATTACAAGCCCGATTGGAAGACCTACAGCTACAATTCCGGCATGGCAGCAGAATGACCTGAAAGTCGCACTTTCGAAAATACTGCAATAACAAACGCGTGAGGCCCTGACCTTGCCGCATTCCCTGCATACCTTCGTGCGCGGGGATGTTGTTAACGAGGCGAGAGTTATGCTGCCAAGACGAAACCTACTGCTCGGCGGAGCCGCCGCAGCAGCTGCCTGCGCAGGCCTGCCGGCCTTTGCGGCGCAAACACAACAAGACGAAGACGCCATTGATCCGCGCAAGGCGCGCACCATCCGTGTCGGTCGGTCGACCACACCCGGTGTGATCCATGTGAAACCGGATGAATTCGCCCTGTACTGGACGATGGAAAATGGCCGGGCCATCAAATACCCGATTGGTGTCGCTCAGCGCCACCTTTGGGAGCCGGGGTCCTATGTGATCCGGGCCAAGAAGGAGTGGCCAAGTTGGACGCCGACGCCCGAGATGATCGAGCGCAATCCGAAATATGCCGAGTGGGAAGACGGCATGCCGGGTGGTCCAGGCAATCCATTGGGCGCCCGCGCGCTGTACCTGTTCAACGCGAAAGGGCAGGACACGATGCTTCGGATCCACGGCACCAACTTGCCGCACACGATTCTGACGCGCGTTTCAAACGGCTGCGCACGCCTGACCAACGGGTATGTGACCCACCTTTACGATCGCGTGCCCTTGGGCACACGGGTCCATCTTTACCCGATGACCACGTGACTTGATCGGTGTGCGGGGGCTGTTCCCCGCGCGCCGTCAAACCAGGATACGCTCGGGCAACCCGATCAGCACCAGCGGACACGGGTTCCCAACCCCGCGGTTCACACGGTCTTCAAGTTTCGCCCAATGCGTCGTGGCCTGACCGAACTTGTCAGCCACGAATTTGCGCGCAAAGGCGTCAGCAAAGGGTGTGCCCTTCGCCATTTGATCCGCGACGGCCTTGCGCTGCGCCGTCGTCCTTGCGCCAATCCCCAACTGATCAAGCCCCTCCTCCGAGCTCAAGCCTTCGGCGCGCATCCATGATGTGATCCGATCCAGAAACGCGTCCTGCATCGACCGACCCCGTGTGATGATGATGCCGACACTGATCGCGGACAGCGCATGCAGGCGATGGAAATTCTCAAGGTCACGGTCAAAGAACGGGTCCTTGTTGTTC
>JBCCCA010000085.1:0-12966 GCA_039033735.1 Pseudomonadota bacterium | reverse complement strand
TGATGAGGGAGCGTTTCATGGCTGAGATCGAGCGTGAGAGCATGGAGTATGACGTGGTGATCGTGGGTGCAGGGCCCGCGGGGCTGTCCGCCGCCATTCGTCTCAAGCAGCTTGATGGGGACTTGAGTGTCGTCGTTCTTGAAAAAGGTTCGGAAGTAGGCGCTCATATCTTGTCCGGCGCGGTGTTGGACCCGTCCGGTCTGACGCGATTGATGCCAAACTGGAAAGAAAAAGGTGCGCCTGTTTCGGTCGAAGTCAAGAAAGACAAATTCTATATCCTTGGCGAGGCCGGCAAACTGCGCCTTCCCAACTTCTTGATGCCCCCGTTGATGAACAATCACGGGAACTACATTGTCTCCATGGGAAATGTGTGCCGGTGGATGGCCGAACAGGCCGAAGAATTGGGTGTTGAAATTTTCCCGGGCATGTCGTGTTCCGAGCTGGTCTATGGTGAAAATGGTGAAGTGACGGGCGTCGTCGCAGGTGTTTTCGGCCTTGAAGCGGACGGGTCCTATGGTGATGGGACCGAGCCGGGCATGGAACTGTTGGGCAAGTATGTGTTCCTGTCCGAGGGTGTACGCGGCTCACTTTCGAAAGAGGTCACCGCAAAGTACGACCTGGATGCCGAGTGCGACGTTCCAAAGTTCGGGATCGGCATGAAGGAAATCTGGGAAGTTAAGCCTGGCAACCACGACGAGGGATCGGTTCTTCACACCTTGGGTTGGCCGCTGGGCTGGAAGCAGTCAGGCGGCAGCTTCATGTATCACCTTGATAATAATCAGGTTTATGTTGGCTATATTGTCGACCTGAACTATAAGAACCCGTATTTGTTCCCTTACATGGAATTCCAGCGGTTCAAGCATCATCCCGAAATCGCAAAGGTTCTGGAAGGTGGCAAACGTGTCGCCTATGGGGCGCGCGCTGTGACCAAGGGCGGCTACCAGTCGGTCCCGAAAGCGGCCTTCCCGGGCGGACTATTGCTAGGCTGCTCTGTCGGGCTGGTGAACCTGCCGCGGATCAAGGGCAATCACAATGCCATGCACTCGGGCATCGAGGCTGCGGAAGCAGCCTTCGAAGCCATCCAGCAGGACCGTTCCGGTGACGTCCTCGAAGTGTATGATGCAGCCCTGCGTGACGGACCTGTGGGCAAAGACTTGAAGCGCGTACGCAATGTTGCGCCATTGAATGCGAAATTCGGGCCATTGGGTGGGCTGGCGCTTGGTGGTTTTGACATGTGGTTCCAGACCTTGTTCCAGGGTTTCAGCCTGTTCGGGACGATGGCGCATGGCAAATCGGATGCTGAAAGCACAGAGCCCGCCGATCAACATCAGCCGATCGACTATCCAAAGCCCGACGGAGTGCTGTCCTTTGATCGCCTGACCAATGTCAGCTTTTCCTTCACCAATCACGAAGAAAGCCAACCAGCGCATCTTAGACTTGGCGACCCTGAGGTTCCTGTGAAGGTAAATTGGGCAACTTATGCCGGGCCTTCTGCACGCTATTGTCCGGCCGGGGTTTATGAGTTTGTGGGTGATACCGATGCTGAACGGCGGTTCCAGATCAACTTTCAGAACTGCGTGCATTGCAAGACTTGTGACATCAAGGACCCAAGCCAGAATATCACCTGGACCGTGCCCCAGGGCGGGGACGGACCGAATTACCCAAATATGTGAAGGATGCGCCACCGTAGGCGTATGTAACACTTACGTCAGAAAACTGCGACATAGGGTTCCTTTTCATTGCCGAGGTCCGGTGCCAGCACTAGGCTTTTGAGAAACCTGAAAGGGATATGGATGCGCCTTGCAAAATTGACTTTCGCAGCAGTTCTATCGCTTGGCTTGCTGCCAAGCGTTTCATTTGCCAATAGCGGAAGCTATTTAGCGGCACGCTCGGCCATTGCGGCCAGCGACTATAGCGCGGCGGCCGAGTATTTTGCGCGCGCCCTCATTCGTGATCCCGGGAACCTTGTTTTGCTGGAAAGTGCCGCGACGGCCTATGTCGGTCTTGGTGATCTTGACCGCGCGACCGAAATCGCACGGAGGATGGTGTCTGCTGGATCGTCGGGCCAACTGGGCGGACTTATCTTGACCGGCGCAAACGCAAAGGCGGGCGCCTGGACCGAAGTTCATGATGGATTTGAACGTGGTTTGGCTGTTGGTCCGCTTTTCGATGGGTTGGTGAAGGCATGGTCGCTGGTTGGTTCTGGCAATATGGCAGACGCCTTGGCGTCGTTTGACCGCCTTGCGGAAGGCTCGGGTGTGCAAGCCTTTGGCCTTTATCACAAGGCACTTGCGCTTGCGTCAGTTGGTGACTTTGAAGGCGCGGCCGAAATCATGTCGGGCGGCGCAGGCACCGAGTTGCGACTGACACGGCGCGGCGTCGTCTCTTATGCCGAAATCCTAAGCCAGCTTGAGCGAAACGAAGACGCACTTGACTTGATCGCACAGAGTTTTGGTGGGTCGCTTGATCCATATCTGGAAGACATAAAGGGTCGTTTGGAGGCGGGCGACACCCTAAACTTTGAAACGGTGACGCAACCGTCTGATGGTGTCGCAGAAGTATACTACTCGATTGCCAACGCGCTGCGCACCGAAGCGCAACCGGGTTACACAGTGCTGTATTCGCGCATGGCAGCCGCCATCCGACCCGATCACATTGACGCTTTGCTTTTGTCGGCCGAACTTCTTGAGACGTTGGATCGGTTCGAGCTTGCGACCGAGGTCTATGATCTGGTGCCTCGCGATGATCCGTCGTTCCATGCCGCAGAAATCGGGCGTGCCGAAGCGCTGCGCCGGTCAGGGCGCGAGGAAGCGGCGGTCGAAGTGCTCGAACAATTGGCCGAAACGCACGGTGACCTACCACTTGTGCATGTGACACTAGGCGATACCTTGCGCGGGATGGAGCGGTTCGAAGAGGCACTTGTGCCTTACAATACCGCTTTGTCCTTGATTGATGTGCCGGAAGAACAGCACTGGATCGTCTATTTCGCGCGGGCGATTTCTTATGAGCGTACCGATCAGTGGGAGGAGGCCGAGGCGGACTTTCGGAAGGCGTTGGAACTTCAGACAGACCAACCACAAGTCTTGAATTATCTCGGGTACTCTTTCCTTGAGATGCAGACCAACTATGACGAGGCGCTTGCAATGATCGAGCGCGCAGTCGAGTTGCGGCCCGACTCGGGTTACATTCTCGACTCTCTCGGATGGGGTCTTTTCCGCCTTGGCCGGTACGACGAGGCTGTCGGGCATATGGAGAATGCGGTCGAAAGGATGCCGGTAGATCCGATTGTCAACGATCACCTCGGTGACGTTTATTGGGCTGTTGGCCGCTACCGCGAAGCCGAGTTTCAATGGCATCGCGCCCTGTCCTTCATCACAGAAGATACCGATTTGAACGATATCGATCCCGACCGCATTCGACGCAAATTGGAGATCGGTCTTTACGAGGTTCTTGTGGAAGAAGGCGCTGAACCCCTGCGCGTGGTGAATGACGACGGTTAAAGTCTTTGCGCCAGCAAAGATCAACCTTTCACTCCATGTCACCGGGCGAAGGTCGAACGGTTACCATGATCTGGATTCACTCGTCGCATTTCTAGACGTGGGCGATACCATTATTGCCGAGCCTGCCGAAAGCCTAACACTGGACCTTTCGGGCCCGGTCGCAGCAGAGGTACCAGCAAACGATGACAATCTTGTGCTCAAGGCTGCACGGCTTTTGGAGTGCCGTGAAGGAGCGAGGATCACGCTGATAAAGCACCTGCCGGTGGCATCTGGTATTGGAGGCGGGTCCGCCGATGCGGCAGCGACCGTGCGCGCGCTCTGCAGTTTGTGGCAAAAGCCATGGCCCGAGATGTCGCGCCTTGCGCAACTCGGCGCTGACATTCCGGTTTGCATGCAAAGCGGGTTTACCCACATGCGCGGGATCGGTGATCAACTGGATGTTCTTGGCCCCACGCCTGAGTTGAACTTTGTCCTGATTAATCCGAGTGTTGCGGTGCCGACCCCAACGGTCTTTGAGGCGCTCCAAAAGAAAGACAATGCCGCAATCGCAGGCGCTCTTCCATTGCCGCGAAACCCGTCTGAGCGTGAACAGTGGATCTCCTGGATTGCTAATCAAAGAAACGATCTCGAAGCCCCTGCCATCCGAGAGTTTCCGGTCATTGACGATGTGCTTGCAGAGCTGCGTGGACTGCCCGGGTGCCTTGTGGCGCGGATGTCAGGTTCCGGAGCGACGTGTCTGGGGATCTATCGGGACAAACCCGATTTGGCGAAACTCACGGATCGCAGACCAAATTGGTGGATCACGCAGTCGGCAGAGTGGCCTGTCGTCTTCACTGAATCTGAACCTGGGACTGGTGTCAGGTGACGCGCGCAACCACGTAGTCAGCCAAATCTACCATCATGTCGCGCAGCGGATGCTCGGGCAGGATGTGCAACGCCTCCTTTGCCGTTGCGGCCCAGTCGAGCGCTTGTCGGCGTGTGATTTCCATAGTGCCGTGCTTGGCGATCAGTGCCAGCGCTTCTTCAAGGTCGCCGTCCCGCTGATCCCCTTTCTCGATCGTTCGTTTCCAGAAGGCACGCTCGTCTTGATCGGCTTGGGCAATCGCTTTGATGACCGGCAGAGTCAGTTTTCGTTCCCGGAAATCGTCGCCAATATCCTTCCCAGTCGCCCCGGTGTCGCCGCCGTAGTCCAGAAGGTCGTCGGCGATCTGGAAGGCGATCCCAAGCGCATCGCCATACGTGCGCAAAGCATCGATCTGGTCCTGTGGCACGTCCGAGATCACGCCACCCACCTCTGCAGCCGCCGCAAAGAGCGCCGCAGTCTTTCCACGCACGACCTTTATATAGATGTCCTCGGTCGTCGCCAGGTTAGCGGCCGCCGTCAATTGCAAGACTTCGCCTTCCGCGATGGTGGCCGCCGCGTTCGCAAGTATATCAAGAACCCGAATTGACCCTGTGGCAGTCATCAACTGGAACGACCGGGCAAACAAATAATCCCCCACAAGCACGGATGATTTGTTGTCCCAAAGAAGGTTGGCCGTCGGTCGCCCCCGGCGTTGTGCGCTTTCGTCCACAACATCGTCATGCAGAAGTGTGGCCGTGTGAATGAATTCTACCGTGGCGGCAAGTCGGTGATGATTAAAGCCATCGTATCCGCAAAGCCGGGCCGCCGCGAGGGTCAGCATAGGGCGTACGCGCTTTCCGCCAGCCTCGACCAGATGTGCTGTCACTTCCGGGATGCGCGGCGCATGTTCGGACGACATCCGTTCGCGGATCAACAGGTCAACAGCCGCCATGTCATCTGCCAGATGCGCCGCCAACCGTTCATGTGGTTTGACCGAAGTCTCGGTATCCAAACTCATCACACCCACGTCAGATTGCTCGACAAGCCGGCCTGTCTGGCCTTAAGTCGATCCTATGAAAGAGCTTCTGCGCACAAACGATCCGACTGTAACCGCGTTTGCCAAAGCCCTGCTTGAAGGCGAGGATATAGACTGCTTCGAGATGGACGTCCATATGAGCGTACTTGAAGGGTCGATTGGCATATTGCCGCGGCGGCTGATGGTGCGCGATCAGGATTACTTCCGAGCGACTGCCGTTATGAAGGATAACAACCTGCTTGCAGACGAGTGACCGAGATCACCGACAACGCATTCCTTGGGGGCCGTCTTCAGGTTCTGCAGCCTGCTGCTGGATACCGCGCCGGGGCAGACCCTGTCTTTTTGGCTTCGGCCGTTCCAGCGCGCCCCGGGCAATCCGTTCTGGACGTGGGGTGCGGGGTCGGTACGGCCATGCTGTGCCTTGCGGCGCGCGTGCCAGGCTTGCACCTGACAGGGGTCGAGCTTCAGCCAGACCTGGCAGAGATCGCTTCCAAGAACTTTGCCCGGAATCAAGTCGATGGTGAGATCGTCGCCGCAAATCTGGCAGAATTGCCCTCGCAAGTACGCGGGCGTCGCTTCGATCACGTGATGACGAACCCGCCTTTCTTTGATCGGGCAACGGGCAGCACGTCAGACAGCAAGACACGGGAAATCGGACGCGGAGCCGGTATGGATTTGCACACTTGGCTAGATTTGGCCCTGCGACGGGTTCTGCCCGGAGGGGCTCTGACCCTTATTCATCGGACCGAACACTTGCCCGCGTGTTTGGCGGCTTTAGGAACTCGCGCAGGCGATGTGACGGTCCTGCCCCTGGTGCCGCGTCGCTCGCGCCCGGCGAAACTCTTTCTATTACAGGCGAAAAAGGGTGGAAAAGGTCCGTTCAGGCTGATGCCACCTCTCGTTCTCCATGAAGGAGACGCACATACCGAAGACGGTGACAGTTATACACAAGCAGCACGTGAGGTACTGCGTGACGGGAAGTCGTTCCCACTTAGTCATTCATGACCTGACAAGTGTTTTTGCTTAGTGTCGCACTGCAGCGTGACACGAATCGATTTTCGTGTTGCACTCGGGACGTTGCCGACCAAAACAGGAGGACGACAATGAGCTTGAGTTCACACATTCAGGAACTCCGCAAAAAACACGATCATCTTTCAATGGAAGTTGAAGAAGCACAGCGCAGCCCGGCTATGGATGATCTTGAAGTTACTGCGCTCAAGAAACAAAAACTAAAAATTAAAGAAGAAATCGAGCGTCTCAGTCATCCGCATTAGACTTTTCTGGATCGACGAGTTCGCGATCTTTTGCAATTTCACGCAGACTCGCAGCCTGATCGTCGATCCAGTCCATGAATGCTGCCACGTGTGGGCGTGTTTCGACCCCGTGGGGGCAGACCAAACGGTACTTCGACGCGGTTTTTAGCGATAGTTTGAAGGGCATGACCAGACGACCATCGCGCAACGCCGATTCTGCAAGCGATCCTCGGCCCATAATCGCACCCGTCCCGGCGACCGCTGCACTAACCGCATGATCCGCCTGATTGAACCGGGCGCCGTGCGTTTCTGGTGGTGGCAACCCGGCAGCACCAAACCATGCGTTCCAGTCAATCGAGGGGCGAATGCCCGCCGTTACCTCATCCGTCAGTAAGGGCAGGGCGGCCAAATCGGCTGGGCCGTTCACATTCTTGGCCATGTCGGGCGACATCATTGGTGTGGCCCACTCATCGGCCAGAGAGCGGGAAAAGACGCTGTCATCCGGGCGGGGGCCGAAGCGGATCGCCAGGTCCACGTCGTCCCTATCGAAATCCACAAGGCGCAGACTGGCGGAAAACCGCAGCTCGATCTCGGGATGCGCCGATGCGAAGCTGAACAGACGGGGTGCCAGCCAAAGTGCTGTGAACGCAGGGCCAGCCGTTACCGTCAAAATGCTCTGATCCGCAAATCGACGGGCCCGGCTCCAGGCGCTTGTCACTTCCGAAAATCCGTTCTGCACGCCTGGCGCAAGAAGCGAGCCTATTTCCGTCAATTCCACAGCACGGTTCAAGCGATGAAATACGGGCTGTCCCAGATGTTCCTCGAGTGACTTGATCTGGAACGAAAGCGCGGCTGGCGTGACATGCAGTTCCGCGGCAGCCTTGGCGAACGACATATGGCGCGCTGCGGCTTCGAACGCGCGAAGGGCTGTTAAGGGGGGGAGGCGTTCTGACATGCTCAATTAAGTATAGCTTAACTGAGGTAGTGTGAAGTCTCGTTTGTCAGATGTAACATCAATGCGCATATTCATATCAATTCAGAAATTCAAATCCCAAAGAGGACTTAAGATGTACGAACCAACCGCAAATGCCCGCACCCGTGATGCACTCCGCGCCGCCCACGCCGAACGCGCCAAAGCATTTTCAAACCTGTTCCGTGTCTTCCGGTAATCGTTGCAAGCATCCGGAAACATGAAAAAGGGCCGGTCGCTATGACCGGCCCTTTTGTCGTGCTGCGCTGTCCCTTTAAACGAAGAACTGGGCCCCATTGGCGCTGATCGTCGATCCGTTAATGAAACCCGCATCTTCTGATGCAAGGAAAGTGACGCAGCGCGCAATCTCTTCGGGTTCGCCAAGGCGACCAGCGGGGATCTGAGGAATAATCTTGGAATTCAAAACCTCCTCTGGGATCGCCCGCACCATTTCCGTCCCGATATAACCCGGGCAGACAGCATTTGCCGTAATGCCGGCGCGTGCGCCTTCCTGAGCCAGCGACTTGACGATGCCCAAATCACCGGCCTTGGTTGCCGCATAGTTGACCTGACCAAACTGACCCTTCTGACCATTGATCGAGCTGATCACGACAACGCGGCCAAATTTGCGCTCGCGCATGCCGGGCCAAACCGGATGAACCGTGTTGAATACGCCTGTCAAATTGGTCGCAACAACCTCGTTCCAAGCCTCAGGCGTCATCCGATGAAATGGCGCGTCACGCGTGATGCCAGCGTTTGCGATCACAGTGTCAATCGGACCCAAATCGGCTTCAACGGCCGCTATGCCGGCCGCAGAGGCATCATAGTCGGCCACATTCCATTTATAGGTCTTGATGCCAGTGGCATCGCTGAACGCGGCGGCTTTCTCGTCATTGCCGGCATAGGTTGCGGCGACTTCATAGCCGTCCGCCTTTAGGGCTTTCGAAATCGCTTCGCCGATCCCGCGGGAGCCACCCGTCACAAGGGCAACACGTCCCATGTTCATTCCTCCAATTCACTTCATTTGCCCCGACTATCTTCATCTTGTCGAAAATACGCTCAGGGGGTCCGGGGGATGAAATCCCCCGGCGGAGCGACGCGCGACAGCGCGGCGCAAACTTTCCTTACCGCTCGACGCAGAGTGCGACACCCATGCCGCCGCCGATGCAAAGGGTAGCCAGACCCTTTTTGGCGTCGCGGCGTTTCATTTCGAACAACAGTGTGTTCAGAACGCGCGCACCCGAGGCACCGATGGGGTGGCCAATTGCAATCGCGCCACCATTGACGTTCACAATGGTCGGATCCCAGCCCATGTCCTTGTTCACGGCACAGGCCTGGGCTGCGAAAGCTTCATTGGCCTCCACGAGGTCCAGATCCCCAACGGACCATCCTGCTTTTTCAAGCGCCTTGCGCGAGGCATGGATTGGGCCCACGCCCATGATTGACGGGTCGAGACCAGCTGTCGCATAGGATGCAATACGGCCCAGCGGTTCAATACCGCGCTTCTCGGCGTTCTCGGCTGTCATCAGAAGGACCCCTGCCGCACCGTCATTCAGGCCCGATGCATTTGCCGCCGTTACCGAGCCGTCCTTCGTAAAGGCCGGGCGAAGTTTCTGCATGTTTTCGATTGTGGCGCCGTGACGGATGTATTCGTCTTTGTCCACCACGATGTCGCCCTTCCGGGTCTTCACCGTGAAGGCACAAATCTCATCGTTGAACTTGCCTGCGTTTTGCGCGGCTTCGGCCTTGTTCTGGCTGGCAACTGCAAATTCGTCCTGTTGTTCGCGGCTGATCTGCCATTTCTCGGCGACATTTTCCGCCGTTTGGCCCATGTGATAGCCGTTGAAGGCATCCCAAAGCCCATCCTTGATCATCGTATCGATCAGCTTGAGATCGCCCATTTTCTGGCCCGCACGGATTGCCTGGGCATGGGGGCTCATCGACATGTTTTCCTGACCGCCGGCCGCGACAATATCGGCGTCGCCCAACTGGATATGTTGTGCGCCCAAGGCAACGGCGCGCAGACCCGAACCGCAGACCTGGTTGATTCCCCAAGCCGCACTTTCAATCGGCAGACCGGCATTTACATGCGCCTGTCGGGCCGGGTTCTGGCCCTGAGCGGCGGTCAGCACCTGACCCAGGATCGTCTCGGACACCTCGCCCTTTTCGACGCCTGCGCGCTCCACAACCGCTTCCAGAACAGCTGTCCCAAGATCATGCGCAGGCGTATTTGCAAAGCTGCCGCTGAAACTCCCAACTGCCGTCCGAGCGGCAGAGGCGATTACTACGTTCGTCATGGACTTCCTCCTCAGGAGCAGTGTTATCTGCGATGCACGTTTTTATTGTGCGGCGGCACCTGAAATGCAACCGATCCCACGCCACACACATGACATACCCGCTATGCGTTCAGCGACCGTAATAAAAGCTGACGACGTGTCGCGCCTCGGCAAAGAACAGCCAGCGCTGCACCAGAACGCCTGCAAGGTGCAGCAGGATTGCGAAGGCGGCCAGCGCATGATGGAACGGTAGAAACAGCAAAAGCGCGGGGAACACCATTCCCAGGCTCAACGCGATCATCTTAAGTGTCAGGCTGTGCTTGCGTCCGATCCGGAACACCATTTCCTTCGTCAGATAGTTCTCGCCTGTATGAGGGGCTTCGAAGGCGCGCACTTTTCCGCGTTCGCCAAGCCCGGTTGCCGTGCCGATGTCGCTTGGGTCTGCCTGTTCGTGGCGTGTCTGATCTATCCAGGCGAATGCCTGAAGCAGCAACAGAAGCGGAAGGACGGCGCGCGCCAATTCCACGCGGCCTGTCATCAACGCGCCGCCAACGATGGAATACGCGAGAAAGAGAATTGGCGTACCCCAATGGTTCCAGCGCGGCACGGTCCGCATCTGAGTATAGATCATGGACGTTGCAAAAACAGTCGCAAGTGACATCGCGCCACCCAGAATGCCAAAGAGCCGCAGACGCGTATCAAAGAAGACAAGACCGATGGCGTAAAGCCCCATGAACCCCAAAGCCAGAACCGCCAGCCAGGCTTCCCGGCTAAGCCAGGATGAACGCCACTGGGTGAACGCTTTCAAAGCCCGCTCGGGGTGCCCCAGGTGGAATGTGGAGGACAGCAGGCCACCCACCGCCAGTACATAGGCAATCAGGAAGAACCAGAAGGCCGTCCAGCCCCGCGGTGCGGGAACGTCGAGACCGAGAAACGCCAACATCCCGAACCCCAGGCCCGAGAGTGTGGTGAACAGAATGATCGAGGGTGCGGGATGCATCAGGACACCTTCGACAGCGTACGGTCAAGCCAGCCAAGAAAGCCTGTCGGCTCATCTGCGACCGGTTCGAGATAGGGCGAAAGCACGTCGAACTCGGGCATACTGTCGCGCGGGCGAGGGGGCAGGTACTGGTTGACGGGCGATGTCCCCTGTTCGGGCATCAGGTCGATACCGCCGCGCTCTGCGACCAGTTTGGACACTTTGCTTTCCGGGTCCGCAAGGTCGCCAAAGTGGCGGGCGCCTGCCGGGCAGGTTCGAACACAGGCGGGCTCGCGGTCTTCTTCGGGCAGATTCTCGTTATAGATCCGGTCGACACAGAGAGTGCACTTCTTCATGACCTGTTCTTCGGGGTCCATCTCGCGCGCGCCGTAAGGACAGGCCCAAGCGCAAAGTCCGCATCCAATGCAGTCGCTTTCGTTGACCAGTACAATGCCATCTTCTACCCGCTTATAGCTTGCGCCTGTCGGGCATACTGTCACGCAGGGCGCATCGGCGCAGTGAAGGCAGCTTTTCGGCATATGGAACAGCTGCGCCGGGCCGCTTTCGGGTTGCACCTCGTAGGAATGGACCCGGTTCAGGAAGCTGCCCACGGGATTGGCGCCATACGCATCCGTATCGGCCAAGGGCGCGCCATAATTCTCGGTGTTCCAACCTTTGCAGGCGGTCACACAGGCGTGGCACCCGACGCAGGTGTCAAGGTCGATCACAAGGCCAAGAGATTTCTCGGTGTGTTGGGGCAGGGTCGTCATGCGTATTGTCCTTGTGGGAACGATCTCGGATCGGACGAAGTTCCCGCATTCTTGCGAATTCCGTTGCCTCCTGCGGGAATAATTTCGAACAGGCGAAATGTCATGTGCCGAGCTTTTGTTTTACAGTGGAAGGGCCCTGACCGACCGGACTTTTCTGCGGTGGATGGGCTGGTTGGCTTTCCGAGGGGGCGGTCGCTTTTTCGATTTTCACCCGCAGATCGAACCATGCCGCTTGACCGGTGATCGGATCGGAGTTGGCCCATCGAAGCCCGTCGCCCTTTGGGGGCAACAGTTCGTGGATGATGTGGTTCAAGAGAAACCCCTTGGTTACCTCAGGCGCATCTTCATCAAGTGCCCAGGCCCCTTTGCGTTTACCGATGGCGTTCCAGGTCCAAATCGTGTTTTCGTTTAGCGCGGCCATATGCGCAACGGGAACGGTAATTTCACCGTGGGGCGACGTCACTTTGGCCCAATCGCCCTCTTCGAACTTATTGGCCTCCCAAAGCTTGGTTGGCACGTAAAGTGGGTTCTGGCCATGAATCTGGCGCAGCCATGCATTTTGCGAGCCCCAAGAATGGTACATCGCCATGGGGCGTTGGGTCAGTGCATGGACGTTATATTCGTCATCGCTTTCTGAGAAAGGCGAGTACCAGGAGGGCAAGGGGTCCATGGTTTCGGCGTAGCGCGCTTTCAGATGCTCGGGCGGGCTGAGGCGGTGCTTGCCTTCAGCGGCAAGCTGGAACCGGCGCAGCGGCTCGCACCAGAGGGTGAAGAGATAGGGCGAGGGTGCGTCGAACAATCCAAGATCGACGGCCCAATCCTGATAGGCCATATTCCACGGTTTGTAGAATTCGGCGTCTTCCGGAATGTGGCTGATCCAGAAACTGCCGTTTTCGATATATTTCTCAATCTGGTTTGGGTTGGCCCCGCCCCGTCCGTGATCTTCGCCATTGCCGCGCCAGCCTGCCAGCGGGCCGATGCCTGGTTTGCGCTCATGGTTTTGGATGTAGTCAGCGTAGTCCTTGTATTTGGTCGAGCCGTCTTCGTTTGTGAAGCCGGGCAGGCCAAGACGGCCACCGAGATCGCAGAGCACCGATTGGAAGCCGCGTACATCGCGGTCGGGTTCCACGACCGGCCAGCGGATGGCGTCAGCGGCGGCTTCCGCCTCGCAAATCGGGCGGTCCAAAAGGCTGATGCAGTCGTGCCGTTCAAGATAGGTCGTGTCAGGTAGGATCAGGTCGGCATAGGCAACCATTTCGGAGGAATAGGCATCAGAATAGATGATGCGGGGGATGACGTATTCGCCCGTGTCATCCGTATCCGTCAGCATTTTCATGA
>JBCCCA010000084.1:0-13041 GCA_039033735.1 Pseudomonadota bacterium | reverse complement strand
GGGCCTGACCCGTGACAGCTTTATCGAGGGGACGCCCCCTTCCTTTATCACAACCCTGTTCGAGCTTGAGGCCGATGGGATTACGGTCGTTGCCTCCGACGGTGACGCGTGGCTGCTGCGGCTGGACGCCATCATCGCCGCCGATAGCACGGCACCGGATGCTCAATTGGTCAAGGACCGGTTCTCGGCGGAGACGGCAGCGTCCTTTGCCGCAGCGATCACCAATGCCTATACGCAATCCTTGGTGAATAGCGCCGGGGCCGACATCAACCAGGCTGCAATCAATGCCGTCAATTCCGCCGCGTTCCTCGGCGGGGGTGCTCATGGCGGCATGTAATGGCTCTTGAACCGGCGTATGACAGTTTCGCAGCCGGGTATGAGGTGGGCGAAAACCAGATCGTGTATTCCCGACTGGCCGCAGATCTTGACACACCTGTTTCTCTGATGCTCAAGCTGACGGCCGCGCAAGCCGACAGCTTTATTCTGGAAAGTGTGACGGGCGGCGAAGTCCGGGGGCGCTATTCGATCATCGGGATGAAGCCCGACCTTGTCTGGGAGTGCCATGGCAAGACCGCGCGGATCAACCGGCAGGCACGCTATGATCGCGACAGCTTCACAAACGAAACGGCAGACCCACTGACATCATTGCGCGCCCTGATCGAGGAAAGCCGGATCAAACTTCCGGTCAATCTGCCGGCGGCGGCGGCCGGGCTGTTTGGCTATCTTGGCTATGACATGATCCGACTGGTTGAACATCTGCCCAACATCAACCCCGACCCGATCGGACTGCCGGATGCCGTCCTTTTGCGCCCCTCGGTCATCGCTGTTCTGGATGGTGTGAAGGGTGAAGTTATTGTCGTTGCGCCCGCATGGGCCAATTCGGGCCTGAGCGCGAAAGCCGCCTATGCCCAAGCGGCTGAACGCGTCATGGATGCGGTGCGGGATCTTGAGCGCGCGTTGCCCGATGCAGGCCGCGACCTGGGCGACGAGGTGCCGCTGACCGAGCCGGTCTCGAACTTTTCCAAGGACGACTACAAGGCGGCGGTCGACAAAGCGCGCGAGTATATCGCGGCAGGCGACATTTTTCAGGTGGTGCCATCGCAACGTTGGTGCCAGGATTTTCCGGCCCCGCCCGTGTCGCTTTATCGTGCATTGCGACGGACAAACCCGTCACCCTTCATGTTCCATTTCGACTTTGGCGGGTTTCAGGTGATCGGAGCATCCCCCGAGATTTTGGTGCGTGTGTTCGACAAGGAAGTAACCATTCGGCCAATTGCCGGGACACGCAAGCGAGGGGCGACGCCCGAGGAAGACCGCGCGCTGGAAGCCGATTTGCTGGGCGATCAGAAAGAGCTGGCCGAGCATCTCATGCTGTTGGACCTTGGGCGAAACGATGTAGGCCGCGTCGCCAAAATCGGGACCGTGCGCCCGACGGAAGAGTTCGTGATCGAGCATTACAGCCATGTGATGCATATCGTCTCGAACGTGGTTGGCGAGCTTTCGGACGAACACGACGCCCTTTCGGCCCTCTTGGCCGGGATGCCCGCCGGAACCGTTTCGGGCGCACCAAAAGTGCGCGCGATGGAGATCATCGATGAGCTCGAGCCCGAGAAACGTGGTGTTTACGGCGGTGGCGTAGGGTATTTTAGTGCCAATGGCGACATGGATATGTGCATCGCGTTGAGAACTGCTGTTCTCAAGGACAAAAAGCTGTATATTCAAGCCGGTGGCGGAGTCGTCTGGGACAGTGATCCCGAGGATGAATGGATAGAGACGGTCAACAAGTCTCGCGCTTTGAAAAAGGCCGCTGAAGAAGCAGGGAGGTTTACCGGGTCCGGCAATCGTTGATGCCGGGTCTTTATCATGTGTTTTTGGGATGGGAATTGTGAGCGATGAACCGCGAACATCTAATTGAAGCTGCGCCGCGCTATGCTGTGCTGAGGGGCGGTGCGCCGGACCCCTCGACCTTGGTGACCGATCGCGCCGTATTCAAGGAAGCCTATGCTTTCGTGCCGAAGCGTGCGGCCAAGGATATCACGTCAAGCAATTTCCCCCATTGGGACGCTGCGCGCGGTTGGGTGCTGGCGCGGCCACTTTCAGGATTTTCCGAGACATTCAGCCAGGTCGCCATGGAAGTGGGACCGGGCGGCGGGTCGGACCGGCCGGAAGATGACCCCAACGCTGAGGCCGTCCTGTTTGTGATGGAAGGCTCTGGTATCGTCTCGTATGATGGTGCGAGCCATCGTTTGTCCCCGGGTGGGTACGCTTATCTGCCGCCTGGCATGCCTTGGTCGTTTCGGAACCTTGACACCGAACCGGTGTATTTCCACTGGATCCGCAAGCATTATCGACGTGTGGACGGCATCGATACGCCACCCCCCTTTGTGACCAACGAACAAATGATCACGCCAGAGATCATGCCGGAAAGCCGCGGGCTTTGGAAAACCACCCGTTTCGTGGACCCAAATGACCTGCGCCATGACATGCACGTCAATATTGTGACCTTTGAAGCCGGTGGCACAATCCCGTTTGCCGAGACCCATGTGATGGAACACGGGATCTATGTGCTGGAAGGCAAGGCGGTCTATCGGTTGAACGATGACTGGATCGAAGTGGAAGGCGGCGACTTCATGTGGCTGCGCGCGTTTTGTCCGCAAGCCTGTTACGAAGGCGGTCCCGAGCGCTTTCGCTATTTGCTTTACAAAGATGTCAATCGGCAAATGCCGCTGACGCTTTGAGGTTTTGCGCCGCGCTGGCGCGCGCCGCCCCGCCGGGGGAGTTTCACTCCCCCGGACCCCCTCAGGATATTTTCGAACAGGCGAAAGACGCGACGCTATTGCGTCACCGTCCAGGCGGTTTTGTAGGTGAATTCTTCAAGGTTCGGGCCGTCACCGATCCGGTCGACGACTGCGAAGAGCCCCGAACCCGACAGCGGTGTCAACACGCCGTGCCACGTTGCGCGGTGGAAGTTTATCGCTTGCCCTTTGCCTGTCAGAAAGGCTTGGGGCGCGCCCGGCTTCCCCGCTTCATCCGGCGCGACGATGACCAGAAACGGGTCTTCGCTGAGGGGGATGAACGCCTGGCTGCCGTCGGGGTGACGTTCAACAAGATCGAAACTGTATGGGAGCGTACGCAGCGTGGCATTGAACAGGCTGATCCCTGCCCGACCTTCGTGAAATGCCAGGTTTGCGCGGTCGTGGTAACGGCTGCAGAGCCCTGCATTGATGATGGCATCCGGCGGACCGTCGCAGTCCAGAACATCGCCAAACGGTTGAAAAGCCTTTCGCGTCAGGGGCTGCGCCGTGAGCGTTTGGTTCATCCAAACACCTCGTCCAGCCGCAGCCGCGCGATGCGTTCGACCTGCGCGCAGGCTTCGTTGAATTCGGTCTCGGGGTCGTTGCTGATGCGATGGCGAAAGGCGCTGAGGATCGACGCCTTATCATGATCACGCACGGCAATGATGAAAGGAAAGCCGAATTTTTCCGTGTATTCCGCATTCAGGGCCTGAAACGCGTCGCGCTCCTCATCGTGGAGCGCATCAAGCCCGGCGCTGGCCTGTTCTGCCGTTGACGCGGTGGTAAGGCGCCGGGCAGCAGCCAATTTGCCGGCAAGATCTGGGTGGGCGGTCAGCACGCCCAAACGCTCGGCCGCGGAGCTTGCGCGGAACGCACGACAGAGCGCGCTGTGAATGCCGGCGGGTGTGTCATGCGTCGGCCCAAGTTCAAGATCGAAGGTCCGCTCGGCAATCCAGGGCGAATGTTCGAAAACGCCGCCAAAGGCCTCGATGAATTGCGGTTTGGTCATCAATGACGGCCGTGCGGTCCGTCTGGGCGGATGGGTCGCGGACCAATGGTCAGCAATTGCTTCCCGCGAGGCAAACCAGACCCCATGATGGCCTTTCATATAGTCCAACACGCGTTTCAACGCCGCCGCTCGCCCGGGCCGTCCCATCAGGCGACAATGCAAACCAATCGACAACATGCGGCCGCCTTCGGCATAAAGCGTGTCAAAGCTGTCCTTCAGGTACCGTTCGAACTGATCGCCTGAATTGAAGCCTTGCGGGGTTGCAAAGCGCATATCATTGGCATCGAGAGTATAGGGCACGATCAACTGATCTTTACCGCCAAACTGGGCCCAATATGGCAGGTCATCGGCATAGCTGTCGGCGACATAGGCAAAGCCGCCCTCTTCCGCGGCCAGACGCACGGTGTTCATCGAACAGCGCCCGGTGTACCAGCCGCGCGGGCGCGCGCCGGTCACTTCCGTATGCAGGCGGATGGCGTCCGACATTTGCGCGCGTTCGTCAGCCAGATCCATGTCCTTGTATTCGATCCACTTCAGGCCGTGGCTTGCGATTTCCCACCCGCTGGAGCGCATGGCGGCCACCTGTTCGGGCGCGCGTGCCAGCGCCGTCGCCACGCCGTAGACGGTAATCGGCAAGTGCCCCAACATGCGGTGCAAGCGCCAAAATCCGGCGCGAGCACCGTATTCATAGATGCTTTCCATGTTCCAGTGACGCTGCCCCGGCCATGCGGCGGCGCCGACGATCTCGGACAGAAAAGCTTCCGAAGCAGGGTCGCCGTGGAGGACATTGTTTTCACCCCCCTCTTCGTAGTTCAGCACAATTTGAACGGCGATGCGCGCACCCTCCGGCCATCGCGGATCGGGCGGCATCGCACCATAGCCCGTCATGTCGCGCGGGTATCGGGGTGCACTCATGTCTTTGTCATCCTTCAAACACGTCTTTGAATGATCACTTTCATTTGTCGCGGATTGCAATGGGAATATAAGGTGACTGCGGTGCCGTGAAATCACGTGTTTAGACGTCTGCCGAACAGCTCCCTGGCATTAGACTTGTTTTCGGCGTCACCGTCATTTTTGTTTTGAAACCGTCCTTGCCCCAAGTCACCAAGGCCGCCAACACCGGCCGCGCCGCAGTTTTGATCCTTGACAACCGAAACGCCTGCATTGCTCGACCGGACATTGTCGCGCGCGCGCCCGCCCTCTAAGCTGATCCCTGGACACGCTTAGCCGATGAGGACTGCAATGGCCGGATATTTGACCACGCATGTGCTGGATACTGCACGGGGTCGCCCAGGTGCGGGTCTGTCCATTGCGCTTTACCGCGTGGCGGGCAATAGCCACCGAAAGATTGCCGAGGCGGTTACAAACGCAGATGGACGCACTGATGCGCCCATACTGCCCGAAGAGAAATTCAAACCGGGCACCTATGAGCTGGTCTTTTTTGCTGGCGACTATCTGCGGACCACAGGGCTGGTGTCAGAAGACCCGTTGTTTCTGGACGAGGTCCCGATCCGTTTCGGGATGAACCAGGCCGCGCATTACCACGTGCCGCTCTTACTCTCGCCATATGGCTATTCGACTTATCGGGGCAGTTGAGCGCCATGGGCCCCGGCGTCGTAACGCTTGAGACAAGCGACGCGCTCGCGTGGGAAACAACCCTGTTTGAAGACGTTTCGCGCCATCCTGAAAAGCATTTCGTCAGACTGTGGCAAGGCTCGCAAAGCCTTGTTGCCCCGAAAAAACTTGCCGCAAAGCCGGGGTTTCACGCAGCGTCCGAGGCGCTGGCGTCTGCTGGATGGCCCGTGCACATCCGCGCCACAGGCGGCGATGCCACGCCGCAAGGACCGGGCATTCTTAATGTCACCCATGTGTATACTTGGGACAGTGGCGGACCGTTCGACATACCGGCCGCATATCAAAGATTGTGTGCACCCATCAAAGCCGCGCTTGGTGCAAACGCGTCCCATGGCTGGCTGCCCGGTGCCTTCTGCGATGGCGCCTATAATGTTCAGTGGAACGGGCTCAAGTTCGCGGGAACAGCGATGCGATTTCGGCCCTGCGCCTCGGACAAGCGCCGTCACACAGTGCTTGCCCATGCCCTTATGCTGATCAACCGGCCATCGGCGGAAGCTATCGGCGCCATCAACACATTTCTTCAGGATCTGGGCGAAACCAGGGTGATCCGGCAGGACGCCCATACCGGATTGCCCGACGGGGTCGCTGCGGAAGATTTCATCGAACGCCTGCTTCAAGGCTTTGACGCCAACAAAACCGGCCATTAGCGCTTGTATTCCGGTGCGTTGATGGCCCAAATCGACTCATGTACGACCTTGCCGTCATCTGGTCCTGGGCCGAGTTTGCCGTCCGTTGGCTTCACGTCATCACTGCGATTGCGTGGATCGGCTCGTCTTTCTACTTCATTGCACTGGACCTTGGACTGAACCGCAGCGTCCCTGGACCCGCCGACGGCGAGGAATGGCAGGTCCATGGCGGCGGGTTCTATCACATCCAGAAGTATCTGGTCGCTCCGGACGCGATGCCCGAGCATCTGACCTGGTTCAAATGGGAGGCTTATTCGACATGGCTCTCAGGCGCAGCGCTCTTGATGATCGTCTATTGGGTGGGCGGTGAGCTTTACCTTCTTGACCCAACAAAGGCCCAGCTCACCCTGTGGCAGGGCATCGCTATCTCGGCGCTGAGCTTGAGCATTGGCTGGCTTGCCTATGATTTCCTTTGTAAATCCCCGCTGGGCGAAAAGCCAACCGCTCTGATGCTTTTGCTGTTCGCACTCCTTGTGGTCATGGCGTGGGGGTACACACAGGTCTTTACCGGGCGCGCCGCACTTTTGCACCTCGGTGCATTCACAGCGACGATCATGTCAGCCAACGTCTTTTTCATCATCATGCCCAACCAGCGGATCGTGGTAGCCGACCTGAAGGCAGGGCGCACGCCAGACGCGAAATACGGCAAGATCGCCAAGCTGCGCTCGACCCACAACAACTATCTGACGTTGCCGGTGCTTTTTCTGATGTTGTCCAACCACTACCCGCTGGCCTTTGCGACGGAGTGGAACTGGGTCATCGCCGCGCTGGTGTTCCTTATGGGCGTCACGATCCGGCATTTCTTCAATACTATGCATGCGCGGGGCGGTTATCGATGGTGGACATGGGCGGTCACGGCCATTCTGTTCCTCGCAATCATCGGGCTGTCCCTAGCGCCCCTTTCCGACAGTCATGATGCGGCCGAGGCTCGAGCGCTTACACCACAGGAAGCAAGATATACGCAGGTCGCGACGTTTTCGGATGCCGAGGCGATCGTATTGTCCCGTTGCTCAATGTGCCACGCGCGAGAACCGGTGTGGGACGGGCTAAGGTGGGCACCCAAGGGCGTGCATTTGGAAACGATCAGCGACATTGCCAGGCATGCAGAATCCATCGCGCTTCAGGCAGGGTATTCGCATGCCATGCCACCCGGCAATCTGACCTATATGACGCCGGAAGAACGTGCAACAATTGTGGCTTGGGTGCGTGCCGCGCGTTAGCGCGTCGGCAGGCTTGCATCATGTCGTGCGTTTTTATTTAGCGGATCGCGCCTTGGCGTTACACTCAAACACCCTGAACTCATGCGGCCCATGCACGCCCGAATGACTGATTGCTGCGGAAGAATACAATCCCAAAACCGGCAATCTGCGCCGCCCCACGGGGCCAACGTCAGTTCGCGACCACTCAAGCCGCCGATCCTGGCCCAAACCGCCTGCGTCAGTCAAAGCGGTCGTCGCCGCTCTTTGTCTTTGCAAAAGCTTTATTGGTTCTAAACCGAATCATCCCAGGGTTACGGGTGGTTGGGAAGGCGACTTTTTAAGTCACCGAATTAAACTTCGTTAAGGCAAAATGTGATCGCTTCACAGCGTTGGCACACCACAACAGAGGGTGACTCTCACAATCGAACCACCTATACTTAGAGGATAACGGCCGAAAAGGCCGAGTTTTGAGGTTTCAACAAAGGGCAGACCCATGACACGATTTCCCCGCCGGTCCGTCTTGACCGGCTCAGCGGCGTTACTGGCGGTCTCCGCCTGCGGCAATGGCGTTGGCAGCGACGGTGCGGCCAAGCTTGATGGTCGCGTGGATGCGACGCTTGCTTTTCTTGACACAAACTTCCCTGGCACCCGCGACCTGCGCGACAAGGCGGTCGGCATGCTGGTCATGCCGCTGATCACGGAAGCAGGTTTTGGCTTTGGCGCAGCCTATGGGCGTGGCGCACTGCGGATCGACGACATTTCGGTTGATTACTATTCGGCCAGCCAGGCCAGCTTTGGGTTTCAGATCGGGGCACAGCAATATGCCCATGTTTTGTACTTTATGACCGAAGAAGCGCTTTCGATTTTCCGGACCTCTTCTGGTTGGGCCGCAGGGGCCGACATCGAATACGCCGTAAATGATCGGGGGGGTAATCTTTCGGCAGATACCACCACGGTACTGGACCCGGTGATCGCGGTTGTCTTTGGTCAGGCCGGTTTGCTGGCCGGCGCCTCGGTCGAGGGCACCAAATACACCCGGATCATTCCTTAACGGATCAGGTGCAGGGCTGCACAAGCAGCCTGCATAGCCTGCTTGTGCAGGAACGAGCCATTGAACCCCAGAGGCAGTAGCGGCATCGCCACCAAGAAGGTACGCCCCATCTAGGCGCGGCGTTCCGCAAGCACGCCCGTAACGGCTGGCGCGACGATCACCACAGGTTTTCCCCCAAGCGCGTCTCAAAGGTCGAGCTGGGAATGCCACGTCTGGTCCAGCGGTTACCCGAGAAGCTGATAGCTAGCCAAGGGCGCGCAATCGCTTGATCAGGCTCGATGTATCCCAGCGACCCCCGTCAAGTCGCTGCACGTCCTTGTAAAACTGGTCGACCAAAGCAGTCACCGGCAGGCTGGCGCCAGTCTCGTCCGCGGTTTTCAGGCAGATACCAAGGTCTTTCCGCATCCAGTCAACCGCAAAGCCGTGATCGAATTCGTCGTCCAGCATCGTCTCATAGCGGTTTGCCATTTGCCACGACCCCGCAGCACCTTGGCTAATAACCTCAACGACGGCACGGCCATCCAGACCGGCTTTTTCGGCAAAATGCAGCGCTTCAGACAGGCCTTGCACCAAACCGGCAATCGCAATCTGATTGCACATCTTGGTCATCTGTCCCGCGCCGCTTTCCCCGATCCGGCGGCAAATCTTGGCGTAGGCCTGCATAACCGGTTCCGCTTTCGCATAAGCTGCATCATCCCCACCGCACATGATCGACAACGCGCCGTTTTCAGCGCCCGCCTGCCCGCCCGAAATTGGCGCATCAACAAAGGAAATACCCTTTGCAGCCGCCGCAGCATAAAGCTCGCGCGTCACCGCGGCAGACACGGTCGTGTGATCCACAAAAGTCGCACCCGGAGCCATGCTCGCAAAAGCCCCATCCTCGCCCAGGCAGACAGACCGCAAGTCGTCGTCATTGCCGACGCACGCCATGACAAAATCAGCCCCCTCCGCCGCGGTCCGGGGCGTTGCGCCTACCTGACCACCGTATTCACGCGCCCAGGCCTCGGCCTTGGCCGTGGTGCGATTATAGACCGAAACCTCATGCCCCGCAGACGCCAAATGCCCAGCCATCGGGTATCCCATGACCCCTAGCCCCAGAAACGCGCATTTCACCATGGTGTTCTCCGATCTTCCGCCTTAGATTTTCGCTACACCTAACGAAGTCGAAAAGACAGTCAACAAGGGCAGGCATGAGGCGTTTATTTCGCTGGCTTCTCAGGATCGTGACAGGCGCGCTTGTCTTGGGACTGGCGTCGCTTTTCTTGCTTTATTGGTTCTTCTCCCGCTCGATCCCCGATTATGACGAGACCTTCTCGGTCCGCGGCATCTCGGGGCCGGTTGAGATCGTACGCGACAATGCGATTGTTCCGCATATCTTTGGGCCAACAGATAACGACGTATACTTTGGCCTTGGGCTGGCCCATGCGCAGGATCGATTGTGGCAGATGACCATGCTTCGCCGCACGGCCCAAGGTCGTTTGTCCGAACTGTTTGGAACTCGAACGGTTCGGATCGACGAATTGTTGCGGCGCTTCGATTTTTACGCATTGTCTGTGCGATCGGCAGCCGCGCAGGATGACTACACCAAAGCCGCGCTTCGCGCGTATGCAGCCGGCGTGAATGCCTGGCTTACCGAAGTCAATCAGGGCGCACGCGGGCGCGGTGCGCCCGAGTTTTGGCTGTTCGAACCCGCGATTGCGCCCTGGCAACCCGCCGACAGCATTGCCATCGGCAAGCTCATGGCGCTGAGACTGTCCAGCCACCTTGAACATGAGGTCCTGCGAGCACGGACGTCACAGATGGTGTCCGATGATCGGCTTCTGGACCTTTTGCATGACTTTCCGGGTGCGGCCATCGCCGCCCTGCCCGAATATGCCAGCCTGTTTGCGCCCGGTCACGTTGGCCCAATTCGCTTTGCGGGCCACACCGGCGAAAGCCATGACCTGCGCGATGACCCGTTTTCGCCCATCCGCCACCGAAACTTCGGCGGCGCCTCGAACGCGTGGGCCGCAGCCCCGAACCGTTCCGCCGCCGGCGGCACGCTTTTGGCCAACGACCCGCATCTTGAGTTTGACGCCCCGTCCATCTGGTATCTGGCCCGGCTTGAACTTGAAAGCGGTGGGATCATGGGCGGGACAATCCCGGGCGCACCGGTCATGCTTGTGGGGCGCTCGGATGACCTTGGCTGGGCACTGACATCCACGGGCGCCGATGATCAGGACGTGTTCATAGAACGCTTGAACCCAGATCAGCCGGAAGAGGTCCTGACACCCAACGGATGGCGTGCCCTCGCGTCGCGGCGGTCGATCATCAATGTGGCCGATGCCGACCCGGTCACCGTCACCTTGCGCTGGTCGGAAAACGGACCTGTCCTGCCAAGCGCGCATTACGACCTGGGCGAGGTCGTCCCTCGCGGTCATGTCGCCTCGCTTGGATGGACCGCACTTAGAAGCGACGACACTACGATGTCGTCCCTTTTGTCGTTGATGCGGGCGGGCAATGTGGACGAGGCGCTGGCAGCCGGTGAAAGCTTTGTCTCCCCCCCACAGAACCTGACGGTCGTAGATGGCGAGCGGATCGCGATGAAAGTGATCGGACAGTTGCCGCGCCGGGCCGCCCGACACCAAACACAGGGCCGCATGCCGGCCCCGGGGTGGTTGCCGCAGAACCGATGGCAAGGCGCGTTGGGATATCGATCAAACCCTGAATTCGCGGACCCCGACGGTGGCATCCTCGGCAACACGAACAACAAGATCACCGACCGCCCCTTCCCGTTCCATGTCAGCCACGATTGGACCGACACACAACGGGTTCAGCGTTGGGAACGCCTGATGCAAGCCCGTGAGGTTCATACACGGGAAAGCTTCGTCGAAGCACAGCTGGACACGGTCTCGATCACGGCGCGGACGCTGCTGCCGCTTGTTGCACGCGATTTGTGGTTCACCGCCGAGGCCGCCGAGGCCGGGACCCCGGAACGCCGCCGCCGCGACGCGCTTGATCTGCTGGCGGACTGGAACGGCGAGATGAACGAGCATCTGCCGGAGCCTTTGATCTATATGGCCTGGATGCGTGAGCTACAGGATCGCTTGATCCGGGATGAACTGGGCACCCTTGCGGATGAATTCCCGCATCTTGAACCGGTCTTTGTTGAACGTGTTTTTCGCAATGTTGACGGCGCCAACGCGTGGTGCGATGTGATCCAGTCTGCGCCGCTGGAAAGCTGTGACGATATCGCCCGGCTGGCGTTGGACGATGCGCTTTTGTGGATTGACGAAACCTATGGCCTTGAGCTCGGCGCCCTTCGCTGGGGGGACGCCCACGAAGCGACCCATGATCACGCCGTCCTGGGCGACATCGGGTGGGTGTCCTGGATCGTGAACATCCGTCAATCCACATCCGGAGGCGACAATACCCTGCAACGGGGCCGTACCTCGGGCGCGGACCCAGCCCCTTTCCAAAATGTGCACGGTGCAGGGTATCGCGGCGTGTATGACTTTGCCGATCCCGACAGCTCGGTCTTCGTGATTTCGACCGGTCAATCCGGGCATCCCTTGTCGCGACACTATGACGATCTGGGCGAGCTTTGGCGCCGGGGGGAATACAAACCGATGACCCTTGACCCCGAGCTTGCCCGAGCGGGCGCCGTTGGCGTGACAAGACTGGTGCCTGAATAGGCTTTTGGTGCGGTATGTTTGGCGGGGACCGACCGCATCGAAGATTACATTCGGCCAAAGCGCGCCGCCTGTGCATCTGACCACGTGACCTTCAGCGTCCAGCCATCATCTGTCGCGCGTTCCTCGTCGACCACGCCCTGTTCGAACAACCAAGCGCGCTTGCGGCCCTCGGCGTGCGATACCGCGACGGCTTCGGTGCGAAGACCCTTCGACAGGGCCTCTTCGACGGCGTCCAACAACGGCTGCAACCCTTCTTCGGACAGAGCGGACGTGACAACCGTGCTATCCCGCCGCGCAGCCGCCGTCAGAAGCGGGTCGGGATCACTGACCTGATCAATCTTGTTCCAGACATCGATCACCGTGCGGGTCTCATCCACACCAAGCGCTTCCAGAATGGTGACAACATCTTCGCACTGCGCCTCGGTCTCGGGATGCGAGATGTCACGGACGTGCAAGATGACGTCAGCCGCCAGGACTTCTTCCAAGGTCGCTCGAAAGGCGGCGACAAGCTGCGTGGGCAAATCCGAGATGAAGCCGACGGTGTCCGACAAGATCACGTCGCGCCCCGTGGCCAGTTGCACCGCCCGCATCGTCGGGTCCAGTGTCGCGAATAACATATCCTTCGCCAGAACCTGTGCGCCAGTCAAGCGGTTGAAAATCGTGGATTTTCCCGCGTTGGTGTACCCCACCAAAGCAACAATGGGAAACGGGACCTTGGCCCGGGCCTCGCGGTGCAATGTGCGGGTCTTCACAACCTTATCTAGCTGCCGCTTCAGTCGGACAAGCTGTTCGTCGATGGCACGGCGATCCGCCTCGATCTGAGTTTCACCAGGCCCACCCACAAACCCAAGACCACCGCGCTGTCGTTCCAAGTGGGTCCAAGCGCGTACCAATCTGGTCCGCTGATAGGACAGATGCGCCATTTCCACCTGCAACACCCCTTCGCGTGTCGCCGCGCGGTCCGAGAATATCTCAAGGATCAGCCCGGTGCG
>JBCCCA010000083.1:0-13117 GCA_039033735.1 Pseudomonadota bacterium | reverse complement strand
TGGAAACAGCCGAACCGGTGACCTCGCGGCGTTTGTCCGAAGTCACTCCGTTTCCGAACGAACCGCAGCACACGGCGGAATTGGTTGCCCTGCCGCCGTTGGCGGATGCGCCACAAGCCACACCTATGGCCCAGACGCAGACGCATGCCGGGCAACGGCGCACGCTGCGACCCCTTGGCATGGCGATGGTGCTTTTGCTCTTTGCGTCGCTGCCCCTGACAACCGAGGCGCCGCCACTTGAGACGGGGCCCGCGATGCCTGCGGTAGACACGTTGCGCGTTCAACCAGCACTTGGTGTCACATGGTCCTTGAACGCCTTTCCGTTCCAAACCTCGTCTTCGCAATGGCGCCCGGCGTCTGCGCCACCTGTCTTGACGGCGCCCCCTGCGTCCGAGCGGGTGGACCTTGCCGTTTCCCCTCGGGTTGGGCGTTTCGTGGCGCCGTCGGCCCTTCCGGCTGAAGAGCTGAATTGGAACGGTGTTGTGCCGGTCGCTCCTGCGCCCTTTGATGCAGTGCCGTTGCCTGCATTGGGCCCGGATACAGTGCCGCAGCCCGTGGACCCGGTGCCCCCGCTGGCGGCGCCGGACAGCACGGTCGCCGCACCGCCGCGCCCCACGCTGCCCGTTGAAGAAAGCGTCCCAGTCGTTCCGGCCGACCCGCCCGAGCTGCAGCCCGAGACTGTGCGACCGTCTGAAACAGTGGTCGAAGCTGATCAGCTGCGCGTGACGATACTGGCGCCCACACGCGTTGATCAGGCTTTGACGAACGACATTGCCAACGGCATTGTTGGCGACGGGCATGAATTGGTTCGGGTCCGCAGCGTGGATTACAGTATCAGCGAACGCAATGTCCGGTACTTCCACGCTCAGGACCGGGCGGCGGCTGCACGTTTTGCCGCACGTTATGGTGCCGAACTGCGTGACTTTACGTGGTTCCGCCCAAGTCCGGTTGTCGGCACGACCGAGCTTTGGCTGGCGGGGACCGCGCCGGGTGGGAACACCAATGGTCGGACACAGCCAAGAAACGGCGCTGGCAATCGTGGCGAATTCCTGGGCAACGTGTTCAACCGTCTGGGGCTTGGGACCGAGTTGCCGGAAAACCTGCCGGGCGCCAATACGTTGCGGAACGTGTTTCCACGCGTCACTGGTGGAAACTGACATCACATAGGGTAGGGCGCCATGCGGCCGGAAGCGCGCATCGCCGCTGCCATCGAGATTCTGGACAGTATCCGGACGGGCGCGCCCGCCGAACAACGCCTGACGAGCTGGGCGCGTGGCAATCGATATGCGGGCTCGGGCGACCGTGCCGCGATACGTGACATCGTATTCGATACCATCAGGCGCCGCCGATCCTATGCCTGGCTCGGCGGTGGCGAAACGGGTCGCGCGCTTATGATCGGGGCGTTGCGGGCCACAAACAGCGATCTTGAGGACGTGTTTACCGGCGGGCGACATGCCCCGCCCCGGCTGAGTGAGGACGAACTGTCGGCCGGGTCTTCGTTGTCCAACGCACCGGCTGAAGTGTCGGGTGATTTCCCGGACTGGCTTTGGCCCGAGCTTGCCGCAGCTTACGGAGACCAATGTGCTGACATTGCTGGTATTTTGCGTGACCGTGCGCCCGTGTTCCTGCGCATCAATCATGCAAAGGCCACAGGTGAAACCGCCGTCGCAGCGCTTGCCCAAGACGGGATCGAGGCGCGACCGCACCCTTTGGCACCAAGCGCGCTTGAGGTGTTGTCCCACGCGCGGCGTGTCCGGACGTCGGAGGCGTATCTTTCCGGGCTGGTTGAGTTACAGGATGCTGCGTCGCAGGCGGTGGTGTCCGCCTGTTTAAAGCATCTCGGGCCAGGCGCGAATGTGCTTGATTATTGTGCGGGCGGGGGCGGCAAGGCCTTGGCCTTTGCCGCAGAGGGCATGGGTCCAGTCGTGGCCCATGATGCAGACCCGAAGCGTATGGAAGATATCCCGGCCCGCGCCGCGCGCGCAGGCACTCCGATTGATCTTTCAGCACAGCCAAAAGGCCCTTTCGATTTGGTGCTGTGCGATGCGCCTTGTTCCGGCAGCGGTGCATGGCGGCGACAGCCGCAGGGGAAGTGGGACCTGACTGAGGCGCGTCTGATCGAGCTGACCGAAACGCAGGATGAGATACTGGCAACCGCACAGCAGTTTGTCGGGTCCGGTGGCGCGCTTGCATATGCCACATGTTCGCTTCTGCCGCGCGAGAACGCAGACAGAGTGGAAGCGTTTCTGGCTCGCTTTCCAGCCTGGAATACATGCGTCCAACAGCAATGGACCCCGCTGGACGGGGGTGACGGGTTTTTTCTTGCGATCTTCAAACATAATTAACCCAAGTTGGATGTTGTTTAGGTTTCATTAACCTATTGGGCGCAATCCTGACGCTGCTCCTGTGTGAGGCAGCCGCTTTGGTGTCCGACCGTTTGACATTTTTACGAGCGCTTCCGCGTCCTTTCCCGGGCGAGCGGACCTTTAGCTTTGCCTTGATCGCAGCGCTTTCCGCCTTTGCCGGACTGGCCTCGTCGTCGCCGTTTCTGAAGCCCATTTTGCTTGGAACATCTGCTGGATTCCTCAGCCTTCTTGCCTTGTTAGTTGCGGATCGCGTCTTTTTGGCCGTCAGGCGCAGCTTCCTGTCGCCGCGTATGCGCGGTATTCTGGAGGCGACATCGGGGGTCGGTGTTCTAACTGACCGGAAAGGGCAGTTGTTGGCGGTCAACGCGGGCGCTGCTGCGCTTCACGCCGGTGACGCGGTGCTTGAGACGATGTTGGCCGATGTCACGGTCGACCCGAAAGGTGTGGTCGCCCGGCTTCTAGATCGGTTGTCGGTCGCGGATGCGGTTGAAGATGGTCTGGGGTCGGTTCATCGCGGCGCACGGCTTGCGGTAAAGCGTTTGTCGCCGGGCACGTTGCTTTGGTCCTTGTCGGAAACCACAGTGGACCGTGATCTTGCACTTTTACGTGTCCAGCATGGCGACGCTTTGTTGAATGATCCCGCGGCAGCGCTGCTTGGACGCGGAACCCGTCCGTTGGCTGATATTGTCCGGGACCTGCCTGTGCGACAAGGTGCCATTCACCATCTTCAGGCGGCTGACGGGCAGGAGTTCGAAGCGCGTCTGATCGAGATGCAAAGCCGCGGGGCAATGACCGAAATTGCCATTTTGCCGACTGCAATCGCGGCGGATGGTTTCGCGGGAAAAGAGGCCACTGCGCTTGCCGTGCCGGATCTGCTAAGTGTGCTTCCGGTTCCGATGTTGAAGGTAAACGAGACCGGTTTGCTTCTTGAAGTAAACCGCGAGGCGCGGTCGGTCCTTTCGCTTGAAGATGGAACCCTGCCGCCCTTGTTCGAGTTGGTCGAGGGTATGGGACGACCGATCGCGGATTGGCTGGCCGATGCGGCCGCCGGGCGCGGGCTTCTGAAGCCCGAGATCGTGCGCGCTGTCATTCCGGGTCAAGAACTCTATCTACAGATCACGTTGGGGCGCACGGTTGAAAACGGCCGCACTGTCCTTGTCGGCATTCTGAACGATGCGACTGAGTTGAAAACCCTGGAAGCGCAATTCGTGCAAAGCCAGAAAATGCAGGCGATTGGGCAGCTTGCAGGTGGCGTGGCTCATGATTTCAATAATTTGCTGACCGCGATCAGCGGCCATTGCGATCTGCTGTTGTTGCGCCATGAGGCCAGCGATCCGGACTATTCCGATCTGATTCAGATCAGTCAAAACGCCAATCGCGCCGCCAGTTTGGTAGGGCAGTTGCTGGCGTTTTCCCGCAAACAGAACCTGAAGCCGCAAGCCCTTGATCTGCGCGACACGATGGCGGACTTGGCACATCTTTTGAACCGATTGATCGGCGAACGTGTTCAGCTTGAAGTGACCCACGCACCGGGCCCGCAAATGATCCGGGCGGATCGGCGGCAATTGGAACAAGTGATCGTCAATCTTGTGGTGAACGCCCGTGATGCCATGCCGGACGGCGGCAAGATCGAGGTGATCACCCGTGGCGAATTCCTGGCCGAAACAGTGTCGCGCGACAGGGCACGTTTGACAGCCGGCGAATATGTCGTGATCGAGGTTCGTGATACAGGCTGTGGGATCGGGGCCGAGGCGCTGCCCAAGATCTTCGAGCCGTTCTTTTCCACCAAGAAGACGGGCGAGGGCACCGGGCTGGGGTTATCCACGGCCTATGGGATCGTCAAGCAAACAGGCGGCTATATCTTTGTCGACAGCACGGTCAATGCGGGTACTGTGTTCTCGCTTTATTTCCCTGCGACCACATTGCGCGAAACGCCATCGCCCGCGCCCGCGAAGCCAAGCGAACCCGTGCCAGCGACACGCGGGGATGCCTCGATCCTTTTGGTTGAGGATGAGGCGCCAGTGCGCGCCTTTGCCTGTCGCGCGTTACGTCTGCGCGGTTACACCGTTATCGAGGCCGAAGATGCCGAAGAAGCCCTGTCCATTTTGTCAGACAAGGCGCTAAGCATCGATCTGTTTGTAACAGATGTCATCATGCCTGGGATGGACGGGCCCACCTGGGTGCGCCAGGCACTGAAAGACCGCCCGAACACAAGTGTCGTGTTCATGTCGGGCTATGCTGAAGAAGGCCGCGCGGAAAAGCAGGCCCGTATCCCGAATTCCGTCTTCTTGCCGAAACCTTTTTCGCTACAACAGCTGACGACGCTGGTGCAGGAACAGCTTGGTTGAGGGGTTTGCAGGACCGTACAGGCAGCGTCCGGCGACGCGTCATGTCCTGGGGCCAAGGCCAGAACATGTTTTTAGAGTGCAGCCGGACGCAGCCCCAAGAATTTCAGAGGGACCACATCTGAGTTTAGATGCGTGACTTTCCAATAACTTATCGCTTGCGCGCGTAGGCCTCTAGATTTCTCCTCTTACCGTAACGACTTGTTAAAGCTTCGGGTCGATAGAATTTGTGACAAATGCGTTGCAATGTTCTGGTTTTGGTCTCATAACAGCTAAAAAGAACAAGAGGCGAACAAAAGGCAAGATTGCCGCGCAGAAGCGGCTATGGAATAAGGAACCTATCTTATGGGTGCAGCAGAACTTCTGAATATGACATCGAAGGCAGGAAGCGAAAAACAAAAAGCGCTGGATTCGGCGCTGGCGCAAATCGAACGGCAGTTCGGTAAAGGCTCGATCATGAAATTGGGTGGCGATAATGCCATCCCCGAGATTGAAGCGACATCCACGGGATCGCTTGGCCTCGACATCGCGCTTGGAATTGGCGGTTTGCCAAAGGGCCGGATCATCGAGATCTATGGACCGGAATCTTCCGGGAAAACAACGCTGACGCTGCACGCTGTAGCGGAAGAACAAAAAAAGGGTGGCGTATGCGCCTTTGTCGATGCGGAACACGCATTGGACCCGCTTTATGCGAAGAAGCTTGGTGTGAACTTGGACGAGCTTCTGATTTCCCAGCCTGATACGGGCGAACAGGCGCTTGAGATTACCGATACTCTGGTGCGCTCGGGAGCGGTGAACCTTGTGGTCGTCGATTCGGTCGCGGCGCTGACGCCCAAATCCGAGCTAGAAGGCGACATGGGCGATTCTTCCGTTGGTGTGCATGCCCGTCTGATGAGCCAGGCGATGCGAAAACTGACCGGGTCGATCGCGCGCTCGAACTGCATGGTGATCTTCATCAACCAGATCCGGATGAAGATCGGCGTTATGTTCGGCTCGCCCGAGACGACGACAGGCGGGAACGCGCTGAAATTCTACAGCTCGGTCCGGCTTGATATCCGGCGGATCGGCGCGATCAAGGACCGGGACGAAGTTGTGGGCAACACCACACGTGTCAAGGTCGTGAAGAACAAGGTGGCACCACCGTTCAAGCAGGTGGAATTCGACATCATGTATGGCGAAGGCATCTCGAAGATGGGTGAGTTGATCGATCTTGGTGTGAAAGCCGGCGTGGTCGAGAAATCGGGTGCCTGGTTCAGCTATGGTGACGAACGGATCGGGCAGGGGCGCGAGAATGCGAAGAACTTCTTGCGCGAACATGGCGATATGGCTCATGAGATTGAAGACAAGATCCGTGCGGCGCATGGGCTGGACTTCGAGGGCGAGGACTTCGAAGACAAGGATGACCTTGTCGAGGAGTAGACTCGCGGCTGAGATGACCAACGTCTGACACGGCCTGTACGGCCCTTGAAGGGTGCTGGCAAGATTTTGGGAAAAGCCGTCCGTGGGGCGGCTTTTTTCCGTTTTGGCCGCGGTGCGCCTGCGGCGAGGTCGAGGGGAGCGCTGCTCCCCACGCGGCAAGCCGCGCCCCCTCGGGATATTTTGGAACAGGCGAAATCCAATTTGAAACAAGTTGTCGGGATTTGCTCTTCGGGGTAGTCAATGCGGACCCTGATTTTTGAGCGACCATCCAATGACCAGTCTCAACGATATTCGATCCACTTTCTTGTCCTATTTCGAGGCCAATGGGCACGAAGTTGTCGACAGCTCGCCCTTGGTGCCGCGGAACGATCCGACGCTAATGTTCACGAATTCGGGCATGGTGCAGTTCAAGAATCTATTCACCGGGTTGGAGCGGCGGGACTATGTGCGGGCGACATCATCGCAGAAATGTGTGCGCGCGGGCGGCAAACACAATGATCTGGACAATGTCGGCTATACGGCGCGGCATCATACCTTCTTTGAAATGCTGGGGAATTTTTCGTTTGGCGACTACTTCAAAACGGAAGCGATCCCGTTTGCGTGGAATCTGATCACGGTTGAGTTCGCAATTCCGAAGGATCGGCTTTACGTAACGGTGTTCCATACCGATGACGAGGCGGCCGAGATCTGGAAGAAAGTTGGTGTGCCGGAGGATCGGATTATCCGGATCGCGACCAGCGACAATTTCTGGCAAATGGGTCCGACGGGGCCGTGCGGGCCGTGCACCGAGATTTTCTATGATCACGGAGAGCATATCTGGGGTGGACCGCCGGGGTCACCCGACGAGGATGGCGACCGGTTCATCGAGATCTGGAACATCGTCTTTATGCAGAATGAGCAGTTCGAAGATGGCTCGATGACGGCATTGGACATGCAGTCGATCGACACCGGCATGGGACTGGAGCGGATCGGCGCGCTGCTGCAGGGCAGCCATGACAATTATGACACAGACACAATGCGCGCGCTGATCGAAGCTTCCGCCCACGCGACTTCGACCCAGGTCGATGGCGACCAGAATGTGCATCACCGGGTGATCGCGGATCATCTTCGGTCGACCTCGTTTCTGATTGCGGAAGGTGTGCTGCCATCAAATGAAGGGCGGGGCTATGTGCTGCGACGCATCATGCGGCGCGCGATGCGCCATGCCCATTTGCTGGGGGCCAAGGACCCGGTCATGTACCGTCTTGTCCCGGCTTTGATCGCGGAGATGGGCGCGGCTTACCCTGAATTGGGGCGTGGCAAGGCGTTGATCGAAGAGACGTTGAAGGCCGAAGAGACGCGGTTCAAGGCGACGCTGGAGCGGGGGCTGGGCCTTTTGGATGACGCGACGGGTGCCTTGACCGAGGGCGGCGAGTTGCCAGGTGAGACGGCGTTCAAGCTGTATGACACCTATGGGTTTCCGCTGGACCTGACACAGGATGCGCTGCGCGAACGGGGGATGACTGTGGACACCGACGGCTTCGATGCCGCCATGGCCCAGCAGAAGGCCAAGGCGCGGGCGGCGTGGTCCGGGTCGGGCGAAGAGGCGGATGCAGCGATCTGGTTTGATCTTGCCGAAGCGCACGGTGTCACCGAGTTTCTGGGCTATGAGACGGAAACGGCGGAAGGTCAGGTCGTAGCGTTGGTAGCCGATGGCGGAGCTGTCGACACCGCCAGCGGCGAGGTTCAAATCGTGCTGAACCAGACACCGTTCTATGGCGAGAGCGGGGGCCAGGTGGGCGACACGGGCCGCATCGAGACCGACACGGGCACGGCTGAACTGACTGACACAAGGAAAGCGGCCGGGGTCTTTATCCATCAGGCGCGGGTGACAAAGGGCAGCCTGTCTAAGGGCCAAGCGGCGAAACTGATGGTCGATCACAGTCGGCGAACAGCGATCCGGGCCAATCACTCGGCCACGCATTTGCTGCATGAGGCTTTGCGCGGTGCGCTTGGCGATCACGTTGCCCAGCGTGGGTCGTTGAATGCGCCGGACCGGTTGCGATTTGATTTCTCGCATCAGGCTGCTTTGAGCCTTGAGGAACTGAAGCAGGTTGAAGCCGAGGTGAACGCCTATATTCGCCAGAACACGCCTGTCGAGACCCGGATCATGACGCCGGATGATGCGCGCGAGATTGGTGCGCAGGCTTTGTTTGGGGAGAAATACGGAGACGAGGTGCGCGTTGTCTCAATGGGGCGCGCGCCGACGGGCAAAGGAGCCGATGGTGAGACCTGGTCGATCGAGCTGTGTGGTGGCACGCATGTGTCGCGCACGGGCGACATCGGTGTGTTTGTCACCTTGGGCGACAGTGCGTCGTCTGCCGGTGTGCGCCGGATCGAGGCGCTGACCGGCGATGCGGCGTTCCAGTATTTGTCAGAGCAGGACCATCGCTTGGCGGAAACGGCGCTGGCGCTAAAGGCGCAGCCCGGTGACGTGGTGGACCGGGTGAAAGGGCTTTTGTCCGAGCGCAAGGCGCTAAATGCGGAGGTCGCCGATCTGCGCCGCCAACTGGCGATGGGTGGTGGTGAAGGCGCCGGGCCCGCGCAGGAAGATGTGAACGGCGTTTGCTTCATGGGGCAGGTCATGATCGGCGTCTCGGGCAAGGACCTGCCCGCGTTGATCGATCAGTTCAAAGAACGCGCGGGCTCGGGCGTTGTCGTGCTGGTCGCTGATACCGGCGGCAAGGCGGCGGTGGCCGCAGGTGTGACGTCAGACCTGACGGACAAGATCTCGGCGGTTGATCTGGTACGGGCCGCCGTGGCTGAACTGGGTGGCAAAGGTGGCGGTGGCCGCCCGGATATGGCGCAGGGCGGAGGTCCCTCTGCGGAGAATGGCGCGGCGGCTTTGGCAGCCGCAAAACAAGTTTTGGGAGGATAACATGCCAGCACTTTGGATTGCACGGGTCGATGTGAAAGATGCCGAGCTGTACGGGAAATATATTGAGGTCGCCTCGCAGGTGATCCCGGCCCATGGCGGGACATTCATTGCCCGCGGAGGACGCGTGGAGCCTGTAGAAGGGGCGTCGCGAAACCGGAACGTGGTTGCAAAATTCCCCAGTGTTGATGCCGCACTTGGCGCCTATAACGACCCCAAGTACCAGGAAGCGGTCGCTTGGGCGATGGCTGCGTCGGAGCGTGAAGTCATCATCGTCGAAACGGATGAATAGCCGGGCGCTATTGCGTATATTTGACAAGATGAAGGCCGGCCAAGCATGACGCATCGAAAGTCTGTGCTGTGTTGACCCTGACCGAGTTGCAGTCACGCTATGCGGCGCCAGGTCGGGTCGAAGCGATCCTGCTGCGGCCATCCCGTGGCGAGGCGATGGTCCCGGTGACTTCGGTTCAGGTGACGGAAGCGGGGCTGGATGGAGATCGGGCGCGCGTGGGCAAGCGTGCGGTGAGCTTGATCCAGGCCGAGCATTTGCCAGCTATTGCGGCTTTGGCCGGGTTGCAGGCCGTCGATCCGACCGAGTTGCGGCGGAATATCGTTGTTTCTGGCCTGAACCTTGCGGCGTTTCGCGGGAAACGGGTTCGTGTTGGCGAAGCGGTCTTAGCGTTTACGGTGCCGGCCCACCCTTGTTCAAAGATGGAAGCCGTTTTGGGAGAAGGGGGATATACCGCCATGCGGGGGCATGGCGGTATCTGTGCAGAGGTCATCACACCAGGGGTGGTCGCCCTTGGGGCGGCGGTGGTGCCTTTGGCAGGTTAATGATGTTTGGTTGCGTAAGTCATATAGTGGGATACCAACTGATTCAGTTCGGCAAGTTCCAGATTAAGATCAATAAATATCTCAGCTTTGTCCTCCACGGCGATTTCTTCGCCCGCGACTAGCCGCTCCTGATTGTGTTTGATGATGTCCCACCGATCGAGAATGGCATCTAGATCAGCGCGGATTTCGAGTGTTGGCGCCTTCTTGATTCCAAGAGCGGGCATGCCGTCGCGGAGGGCGAGCATCGAATTCTCGAAGATCTGCATGGTCTGCATCAAGTCTTCGCGACCTTCCTCTTCGTGATAATGCGTCCAGATTTCGCAAGAATCCTTGATCATTTTCTGGGTCAGCATCCGTTGGCGGCTGGCCAGTGAGATCAGAAGCGCATTGTCTTGCGTGATCTCGTAGGGATGCGTGTATTGAGCCGCAATGTCGCCTGCCAATACGGTTGTCGCTTCAAGAACGGCAAGATTGTGATCGTCAATCACATGCGCAGCGTCGACATCATGATGGTCGCTTATAATGTCGAGCACAGCGTCATGGGTTGTGCTCCATTGTTCCCAGACCTGCTCGATATCGTGCAAGGTCATCCGCCGGGTTTCCGGTTCGGGAATATTCAACTCGGCGTCGCCGTCACGCAGGGCTGCCGTAATTTTTTCGAATTGGCGGTAGGAGGTTTCGAGGATTGCGAAGCTTTTTTCTTCTTCAATGCCCGAGGTCAGCACACAGGCCGAGGCGGCGACGCGTTGGCCCAGCATGGGCAACTGATCGGCGACTTCGATACGATCAGCACTGTCTGAGACGATGGTGATGGATACAATGTCGGTAGAGGCTGCGGACACGATATCGCGCGCACTGGCGGCGTTGGCGGCCAATACGGCGGCGAGTGTGGCTACAAGTGTAAGGGTGGGTTTCATTGGCTACTGTCATGATAAGTTTACAGGATGACGTAGCGTTAGCTTTGAATGATGGGAAAATTTCGCCCGAATCTAGCGCTGATTACGGAAAGATATTAGCAAAGTTGCGGCAACATAAGAAAAATTGAATGTAATATTTCGCACTTTTCCCAGTGTGTTACCGACGTGGCGCATGTGAAAACGCCCGAAACCAATTCCGTTAAGCGTGTGACGCAGAAGGTTACGCGGCGCCGCGCGCGGCGCGCTTTCGTTCGTGCGTATCAAGATGCCGTTTGCGAAGTCGAATGGCGTTTGGGGTCACTTCCACCAATTCGTCATCATCGATATACGCAATCGCCTCTTCCAGACTGTGGCGGATCGGGGTGGTCAGTCGGACGGCTTCGTCTGTGCCCGAGGCACGGACATTGGTCAGCTTCTTACCCTTGAGCGGGTTCACCTCGAGGTCGTTGTCGCGGCTGTGTTCGCCAATGATCATGCCTTGGTAAATTTGTTCCTGCGCCCCGATGAACATGCGGCCGCGGTCTTCAAGGTTGAACAGCGCATAGGCAACCGAAACGCCATCTTCCATCGAAATCAAAACGCCTGCCCGACGTCCCGGGATGCTGCCCTTGAAAGGTGCGTGGCCGTGGAACACACGGTTCAGCACGCCTGTGCCACGGGTGTCGGTCAAGAACTCGCCATGGTACCCGATCAGGCCGCGCGATGGGACATGTGCGATTATGCGGGTCTTGCCCGATCCAGCCGGTTTCATTTCGACCAATTCGCCCTTGCGGGGGCCGGTCAGTTTTTCAATGACGGCACCGGTGTATTCGTCATCGACGTCAATCGTGACCTCCTCGACCGGTTCCTGTTTTTCGCCGTCAATCTCGCGCAGGATAACCTGCGGGCGTGATATCGATAGCTCGAACCCTTCGCGGCGCATATTTTCGATCAGGACGCCCATCTGCAATTCGCCTCGGCCCGAGACTTCGAACGCCTCGCCGCCCGGCGTGTCTTTCACACGGATGGCCACGTTTGTTTCGGCTTCCTTCATCAGACGGTCCCGGATCACGCGGGATTGCACCTTCTTCCCGTCGCGCCCTGCAAGCGGGCTGTCATTGATGCCGAAGGTCACGGTGATGGTCGGGGGGTCGATGGGTTGTGCCGGGATGGCATCTTCGACAGCAAGAGCGGCGATGGTGTCGGCCACGGTTGCCTTGCTCATGCCCGCGATCGAAATGATGTCACCGGCCTGTGCTTCGTCAATCGGTTGCTGAGACAAGCCGCGGAAGGCCAGAATCTTCGTAATGCGAAACTGTTCCAGCTTTTCGCCGATCCGTGACAGGGCCTGCACTGTGGCGCCCGTCTTCAGCGTGCCGCTTTCCACCCGACCGGTCAGAAGACGACCAAGATAGGGGTCGGCCGCAAGCGTTGTGGCCAGCATTGAGAAATCTTCATCGGTGCGTGACTGCTGGCGGGGTGCGGGCACGTGGTTGACGATCAGATCAAACAGGGCGGACAGGTCTTTGCGGGGGCCATCGAGCTCGGGATCGGCCCATCCCGATCGACCAGAGGCGTACATGTGGGGGAAATCGAGTTGGTCTTCGTCTGCATCAAGCGCAGCGAACAGGTCGAACACCTCGTCCAGCGCGCGGTCGGGCTCGGCATCCGGCTTGTCGACCTTGTTCAGCACCACGATGGGGCGCAGCCCAAGTGCCAGCGCCTTCGAGGTGACGAATTTCGTCTGTGGCATCGGGCCTTCGGCGGCATCAACCAACAGGACAACACCATCGACCATTGACAGGATGCGCTCGACCTCGCCGCCAAAATCGGCGTGACCCGGTGTGTCGACAATGTTGATGCGGGTCGATTTCCACTCGACCGAGGTGGCTTTGGCCAGGATTGTGATCCCGCGCTCGCGCTCAAGATCGTTCGAATCCATGGCACGTTCCGCCACGGCTTCGCCCTGCCGGAAAGCGCCGGACTGTTTCAGCAATTCGTCGACCAGTGTGGTTTTGCCGTGGTCGACATGCGCAATGATCGCGATGTTTCTCAGGTCCATGGGGAGGGGTCCTTTTGGTTGCGGACCGCCTAACGGGTTCCAGCCCCCTTGGCCAGAGGGAAAGGTGTCACGCACCCGCTTGCAAGCGGATGAGTGCGAGTGCGTGAGGCTACGTCAGGATATGGGGCCGTCTCCCGCCGATCATTCACGAAAGACGTACTTTGGCGTGCCTTAGTCGAGGAGGCGGTCGATCTTGTTGCCCGAGATACCATTGAGCAATGGGCTGAAGTCGCCGGGACCGAACATCGCCTCGGCCGCGTCATAGATCGCTTTGTGCGTCA
>JBCCCA010000082.1:0-13236 GCA_039033735.1 Pseudomonadota bacterium | reverse complement strand
CGGAGAGACAGGGATTCGAACCCTGGGTAGGCTTGCACCCACAACGGTTTTCGAGACCGCCCCGTTCGACCACTCCGGCACCTCTCCGCGGGGGTCTGAGCCGGCGGGATACGTCAGGTCAGTGAAGCGCGCAAGGATTTTTATGAGATATCATCGACCTGTGCTTTGATTTTTGTTGCGGCTATCCCTAGGTACGCCTCAGGAGGTACGGCTATGTTGCGACTATTGAGTGTGGCCCTGTTTTTGCCCGGGGGGGCCTGGGCAGCAAGCCCGGATGACTTGTCGCGTCTGCACGAGATTTTGCGCACGGATACACTGATGGAAATCCTATCGGACGAGGGGCTGCAGGAATCGGAAAGTCTGCGTGACGACATGTTTCCCGGGCGCGGCGGGGTCGGGTGGACGGCCGTAACCGGGCAGATCTACGATGTCTCGCGCATGCAGGGGCTGTTTCGCGACGCATTCAACGCCGAGCTGGCGGATGCCGAAATCGCGCCGCTTCTTGCGTTTTACACGGGCGACGTGGGCGCGCGCGTGGCGGCGCTTGAGGTTGAAGCCAGGCGTGCGATCTCGTCCGAGGATGTCGAAGCCGCCGCTCGAATTGCCTATGAGGCGATCCAAGGCAGCGGGTCCGAGCGGGAAGCCCTGCTGGACAGATTTGCCGAGGAAAACGGACTGGTCGACCGCAACGTGGCCAGCGCGCTGAACGCCAATCTTGCGTTCTTCCGGGGCCTTGGCTCGGGGCAGGGGTTCGAGATGACCGAGGATCAGATCCTGCGCGATGTCTGGGAACAGGAACCCGAAATCCGCGATGATACAGTCGGTTGGGTCTACGGGTTTATGACCTTCGCCTATGAAACGCTCAGCGACGACCAGTTGCAGGCCTATGTCGAGTTAAGTGCGACAGATGCCGGAAAGGACCTGAATCGCGCGTTCTTCGCGGGCTTTGACGCGCTTTTTCTGGATGTCTCTTTTGCGATCGGGGCTGCGACGGCGCAATTCTCGGTCGGCGACGAGCTTTAACGCGAAAGGGGCGCAGACCTGCAGGTCAACGCCCTTTCCAATCCAATTCGACGTCGGCTCAGCCGTTGCGGGCGGCCAGCACGCGGGCGATGCCGCCTGCTGCGTCTTCGTCCGAGCCCCATTCGTCATCGGCCGGGTTCATCGGCACGGATTGCGGAGGGGTCTGAGGCGACGGCTTGGAAACGACGGCCTTGGTCACGACCGGTTTCGAGACAACACGGTCCGGCGTCGCCTGCGGCTTAGCCGGCTTGTCGTCGCCGTCTTTGACCAGCGCTTCGCCAAACTCGATGAAGCTATCAAGATCGCCAATGAGTTCATTCAACTCTTCGATCTCTGCCTCTTTCCTAGCGATGTCTTTCTTATAATCCTCGCGCCGCTGTTTCGCGACGTTGAGTGCGTCTGACATTGGTGTGCTCCTTGGTGTGCCTGTCGAGTTCAATGCGTTTCAAGTTCCATGAAAACGTAAGGACTTTAGCAAATCCGGGGCGAGATTGCGGCGGTTCAATGACACTTGGGCAAAACGTCGGACGCGCGAAAGAGATCGGCAAAACTACGCTACGTCATTTTGTGAACAATGTTCTTGAACAATGTTCATTTTATGTCTAGAGCAAACCTATGGAACAGAAAACTCGCAGACATTGGTCGCTATTTCTTGGGATATGGTCGCTGGCTGCGATGGCGCCGGTTGTTCTGACGCTTCCCATCTTTGTTCGTGCGTTTTGGGTGATGACGCCGCCTGACAGAACGCGCCCCGATGTCTTCCGTGACAACCTTGAAGCGGATTTAATGCTGGCGGCGATCTGTGTGATTTGCTTCGTTGCGTTGATACAGACCATTTCACGACATGTCAGGTCCGCAAAACAGGTTTGGAGTCCTCAACTTGCTGTCTGGGGGGCACTTGGGGCGGGCATGTTGGCCGTGGCCGTCTTTGATCCGCAACCCGCTCCGCTGCGCGTCACTTTGGGCGAGCAACAGTATGTGGTCCCACGCGGCTTCACGCCGAAATCGACATATCGCTATATTCCGCGCGAAAAGAAATCTGTTCCGATCTTTGAGTTCTATGTGTGTGCAGGCACTGCCGCGCGTCCGTTTGACGCCGAGTGTGACAGCATATTTGTTAGTGTGGACCTGGTCCATGCGACGTTGCCGCCTGGCACACCAAAGCGCGCCGCCGCCAATTTAAACCGGCACCTTTTCGAAACCGGTCTTTCCATGGAAGAAGCGACGGCGAAGCTTGTCGACACGGACGGGAACCACCGTTTGTTTAAATTGCCGTCCGGGCCGAAGATACAAAGTGCTTGGCTGACTTTACGCGAGGACGATACTGTGCATCGCTTTGTTCGGTGTCGAAAGCTGCTAGAAACGTGCTGGGCCACCTTTGATGCCGGTTTTGCGCATGTATCTTACGCGATGCGAGCAGGCGGATCGCAAACTCTGTCAGATCGGGACGCCTTTGAAGAAAACCTGCGTGCCAGGTTCGACAATTGGGCGAGGTAGGCGAATCTTGAGCCTTGACTTGCCATGGTAATCTAAGGATAAGCCGGGTCTTGGCGGGCATGACCCGCCTTTTCATATTGAATGACAGCCCAACAAGGGCGCGCTGTTTGAGGCGGCAGATTGCCGAAATGCCGGGGTGCCGGAGCCAAAGGACGCGGGAAAATGGAAGGAAAGCAAATGTTTGCGGTTCTGAAGACCGGCGGCAAGCAGTATCGGGTTCAGGCGGGCGATGTGCTCCGCGTTGAGAAACTCGCAGCCAACGCTGGCGAACAAGTTCAATTCAACGAGATTCTGATGGTGGGCTCCACCGTCGGCACGCCGCTTGTGGAAGGCGCAGCGGTGCAGGCGGACGTGATCGACCAGGTTAAGGGTGACAAGGTCATCCACTTCGTGCGGCGTCGCCGGAAGCATTCGTCGAAGCGCACCAAGGGCCATCGCCAGCAGCTGACGCTGCTCAAGGTGACCGAGATCCTTGAAAAGGGTGGTGACAAGTCCGGCGTGAAGGCTGCTGTCGGCGCGGGGTCTGTTTTGGCTGTGGCTGCAGCAACAGCGAAGCCGGCAAAAAAGGCCGCTGCGAAGAAAGAAGAGGCGCCGAAGGCTGAAGCCAAACCCGAGCCGAAAAAGGAAGCCCCGAAAGCGGTTCCTAAGGCTGCGGCGGGCGCAGATGACCTCAAGCTCTTGTCCGGTGTTGGTCCGGCGCTTGAAAAGAAGCTGCGTGAAGCTGGCGTCACTTCGTTCGCGCAGATCGCGGCGTGGGGGCCGGAAGAGATTGCCGATATGGACGAGAAGCTTTCGTTCAAAGGCCGTATTGAGCGTGATGGTTGGGTCGAGCAGGCCACGACCCTCGCAGCCGAAAAGGAGTAAGACCTTATGGCACACAAAAAAGCAGGTGGTTCCAGCCGTAACGGCCGCGATTCAGCCGGTCGTCGTCTGGGCGTGAAGAAATTCGGTGGTCAGGAAGTCATTCCCGGCAACATCATCGTGCGTCAGCGTGGCACCAAGTGGTGGCCGGGCGAAGGCGTCGGCATGGGCAAGGATCATACGATCTTTGCAACTGTCGATGGCCGCGTGACCTTCCATAAAGGTCTTAAAGGCCGCACGTTCATTTCCGTCCTTCCAGAGGCGGTGGCCGCTGAATAACCGATCCCGGTAGATAAAGTTTTAAGGGGGTCGGTGTCAAAACCGGCCCCTTTCACTTTTTCGGGTACCGGTTGCGTCACAAACCCGCCACACCCATGTGAAAAGGGTCCGCGTCAAACGAGATACCCGGACCCCCGCGAGGCCAAGGAGGAGAGCCCCGTGAAGATCGATGTGATTGTGAACCAACCCGTCGTAGAAACCGACCGGCTTACGCTGCGCCCGTTGCGGCGCTCGGATTCTGGCCTGCTTGAGATGTACGGATCGGACGAACGCGTCGCGCGGATGACGCCTTCGATCCCGCACCCTTTGCCGCCTGGCGCGGTTGATGCGATGATCCAGCGCGCGTCCGAGGAAGACCGGCAAGACGATATTTGGGTCATGGATGCGTCGCGGAATAACCGTGCAGAACTGGTGGGCCTGATTTCGCTTGCACGCATGGATCGCGAACAGTCAGAGATCAGCTATTGGGTGGCGCCTGCTTTTTGGAACACTGGCTTGGCGCAAGAAGCCGTGCGTGGTCTGCTTGAGGCAAACCCGCTGGACAATCAGGCCATCTTTGCCAGCGTTTTCCAGGACAATCCCGCTTCGGCCCGCGTCCTGACCAACAATGGCTTCGCTTATCTTGGCGATGCCGAGGTCTATTCTGTTGCCCGCGGCGCCACTGTGCCAACCTGGACATATCTCAAGAAGTACCGGTGACCTGATGACACATGCGGCGCTTCCCACACTCAGGACGCCGCGGCTCACGCTCCGGCCTCTGCAAGACACCGATGCCGACGCCATTGTGGCGGGCGTCGGGAACTTCGACGTATCCAAATGGTTGGGCGTGGTGCCCTATCCTTATGAACGCTCGGATGCCGAAGCATTTATCGCGCGCCAAGTCGAGGCGGGTGGCCCGGTTTGGGCGGTTTGCGATACCACCGGGCTTATCGGAACAGTTGGGCTGGTCAACGAGTTGGGCTATTGGTTTGCGCGCCCGGCCTGGGGCAAGGGCTATGGGTTCGAAGCTGCCCATGCCGCCGTCACTTGGTGGTTCGACGATGAAACTCACAACACACTGAAAAGCGGGCATTTCGGTGGAAACATGCGCTCGCGCGGTGTTTTACTTTCGCTGGGCTTTGAAGAAACTGTGCTCAGAACACGCCACGCCATCTCGCTTGCCCAGGATGTGACCAGTCACGAGATGCACTTGACCCGCGCCCGTTGGATCGCACGGCAGGACATCGACATCCGCACAGACCGCCTGCGCCTGCGCCCAATGGCCGAGCAGGACGCGCCATTCATCATGGATCTGGCGCGTCCTGAAGTGACGCGCATGCTGTATTCGCTGAAGACAAGGTTGAACGAGGGGGAAGCGCGCGCCTTCGTCCAGGCGCGTCAATGGCGTGGCGTGCCCGGTTTCGCGCTAACAATCGAGCGGGATGGCGCGCCTGTCGGCTATGTCGCGACTGGAAACTTTCATGGTGTCGAGCTGTATTATGCCCTTCATCCAGATTATTGGGGGCAGGGCATCATGAGCGAAGCGGCGCAAGCGTTCGTCGAGGACCTTTTCGCGCGCTTTCCGATCAGCCGCATCATTGCGGACCGGTTCGAAGACAATCCGGCCAGCGGCTCGGTGCTGGAAAAATGCGGATTTGAGGAAACTGGGCGCGATATGGGCCATTCGGCGGGAAGACTTGAGCCTGCGCCGGTTATCACCTACGCCCTGACGCGGGACAAATTGAGGGCGGCGACGTGAAATTTCTGGACCTTGCACGTGTGACCATCCGCTCGGGCAGCGGGGGCAACGGATGTATCAGCTTCCGGCGCGAGAAGTACATTGAATACGGCGGCCCCGATGGCGGCAACGGCGGGCGCGGCGGCGATGTTTGGGTCGAAGCCGTCGATGGTCTGAACACGCTGATCGATTTTCGCTATCAGCAGCATTTCTTTGCCAAGAACGGGCAGGGTGGCGCCGGCCGCCAGCGCACGGGCAAGGACGGCGATGACATCGTGCTGCGCGTGCCCGTCGGTACTGAAATCCTTGATGAAGACGAAGACACGGTGCTGTTCGACTTGACGCAAGTTGGCCAGCGTGAACGTTTGGCGGCAGGTGGCAATGGTGGGTTTGGGAACCTGCACTTCACCTCGTCGACGAACCGCGCACCGCGCCATGCGAACCCCGGTCAGCCCGGTGTTGAACGTCAGGTTTGGCTACGTCTGAAGCTGATCGCGGATGTCGGCCTTTTGGGACTGCCGAATGCAGGGAAGTCGACTTTCCTGGCAGCGACATCGAATGCGCGGCCCAAGATCGCGGATTATCCGTTTACCACCTTGCACCCGAACCTTGGAGTCGTGGGCGTCGATGAGGTGGAATTCGTGGTCGCCGACATTCCCGGTCTGATCGAAGGGGCGCATGAAGGGCGCGGTATTGGCGACCGGTTCCTGGGTCATGTCGAACGCTCGGCCATGCTGTTGCATCTTGTCGATGGGACGTCCGAAGATGTGGCCGCAGACTGGCAGACGATCATAGGTGAGCTGGAGGCTTACGGTGGCGCGCTGGCCGAGAAACCGCGCCTGACGGTCTTGAACAAAATCGATGCCCTTGATGAACACGAACGTGAAGAAAAGCGAGCGGCCCTGGCCGAGGTCGCGGGCCATGTGTTCCTGATGTCCGGCGTCAGCCGGGAAGGCGTGACGGACGTGTTACGCGCGGTCCGGCGCCAGGTCGATGCGCAGCGCAAGCGCGAAGCGCCCCACGAGGAGGAGGGCCAATGGCAACCCTAAGCGCCGCAAAGCGGATCGTCATCAAGATCGGCTCGGCGCTTCTGGTCTCGGGCGGCGATGTGCGCGAGAAGTGGCTTGCCTCGCTGGCCGAAGATGTGGCCGCCGCCCGCACGCGCGGGCAGGACGTGATCCTGGTGTCTTCGGGCTCAATCGCGCTGGGCCGCGGTGTGCTGGGGCTGGGCGAGGCGCCGCTTGCCCTTGAGAAATCGCAGGCCGCTGCGGCTGTTGGTCAAATCCGGCTTGCGCGCGCCTATCAGCAGGCGCTGCACCCACATGGGATCACAACAGCGCAGGTCCTGTTGACACTGGAAGACAGCGCAGATCGCCGCCGTTATCTGAACAGTCGCGCCACGCTGGAACAGCTCTTGGCGTTGGGGACGGTGCCGATCGTGAACGAAAACGATACGGTCGCAACCGATGAAATCCGCTTTGGTGACAATGATCGGCTGGCCGCTCAGATCGCGGTGACTGTGGGGGCGGATGTGCTTGTGCTTCTCTCGGACGTCGACGGGTTCTATTCGGGCAATCCCAAGCTTGACAACACGGCACGTCGTTTTGATCTGATCGAGACGATCACGCCCGAGATTGAAGCCATGGCTGGGGACGCTGCGACAGGCCTGTCGAAGGGCGGAATGCAGACCAAGTTGATGGCGGCAAAGACCGCAACCGCGGGCGGGGCTGCGATGGCGATCACGCTTGGCTCGGTGATGAACCCGTTGGCCGCCCTGGATGGCGGAGCGGCGGCAACATGGTTTACCGCTGAAACCGATCCGCAGGTGGCGCGCAAACGCTGGATTGCGTCGATGAAACCCAAAGGTGCGCTGGTCGTGGATGCCGGTGCCGCGCGCGCTTTGGCCGACGGAAAGTCGCTTTTGCCGGCGGGTGTGGCCAAGGTCGACGGCGCATTTGGGCGAGGCGAACCGGTGCAGATTATTGGGCCTGATGGCACGACGCTTGGGCTGGGTTTGGTGCGGTATACATCGGACGAGGCGGCAGCGATCCGCGGGCAGCGGTCAGATCGCATCGAGGCCGTTTTGGGGTATCCCGGCCGCGCCGCGCTGGTGCACCGGGACGATATGGCAGTATGATGGCGGTGGGCCTGGTTCGAACCCGCTTGGTGGAATGCACTGGTTGTCAGAACCGGCAAAGGAGGTCGCGATGAAAGACGGAATGGATATCCCTGCCATGATGCAGGAGATTGGCGCGCGCGCAAAGGCGGCCTCGTCCGAACTTGGCTTCGTGCCGCCCGAGGCGAAATCGCTTGCCCTCGAGGTTGCGGCCGACACGCTTTGGGCGAAGCGGGTCGAGGTGATTGCGGCCAACGCGGAAGACATGGCGTTTGGTCGGGAAAAAGGGTTATCGCCCGCCATGCTGGACCGCCTGATGCTGGACGACGCGCGGATCGAGGCGATCTGTAACAGTCTGCGTGCCGTTGCCGCGCAAGACGATCCCGTCGGTCAGGTGCTTGCGGCCTGGGACCAACCCTCGGGTCTGCATATTGAACGCGTGCGCACACCTTTGGGTGTGATCGGTGTCATCTATGAAAGCCGCCCCAACGTGACGGCCGATGCCGGGGCGTTGTGCTTGAAAGCGGGCAATGCCGTCATCCTGCGGGGGGGCTCGGAAAGCTTCCATTCTTCCGGCGCGATCTTGGAATGCCTGGTGGAAGGGTTGCGCGCGGCCGGTCTGCCAGAAGACGCGATCCAGCGCGTACCCACGCGCGACCGGGCCGCCGTCAGCGAGATGTTGACGATGACCGATCATATCGACGTCATCATTCCGCGGGGTGGCAAAGGGTTGGTCGGTCTTGTCCAGCGCGAAGCCCGAGTGCCTGTCTTTGCGCACCTTGAAGGGATTGTGCACATCTATCTTGATGGGGCGGCAGACCCTGAAAAGGCGCTGAAGGTGGTGTTGAACGCAAAGACCCGCCGGACCGGGATTTGCGGGGCGGCGGAATGTCTGCTGATCCATCGCGACCTTGTTGCGACAATGGGCCAGGCCGTCATTCGTGCGCTGATTGACAAGGGTGTCGAAGTCCGTGGGGATGAAACGCTTCAATCAATCGATGGGGTGGTTCCTGCATCTGAAGACGATTGGGCGCGCGAATACCTTGATATGATCCTGGCCGCCCGGGTGGTCGATGACGTTGATGCAGCGATCGCCCACATTCGACAGTATGGCTCAAGCCACACGGATTGCATTGTGACCGAAGACGATGCTGTTGCAGCACGGTTTTTCGAACGGCTCGACAGCGCCATCCTGATGCGCAATGCCTCCACACAGTTTGCCGATGGCGGTGAATTCGGCATGGGGGCCGAAATTGGGATCGCAACCGGCAAAATGCACGCGCGTGGACCAGTGGGGGCCGCGCAGCTGACAAGCTTCAAGTATCTGGTGACGGGCGATGGGACCGTCAGAAGCTGACCGAAATCGCGTTATTGCTGACCGATGTCTTGACCTGTCGTCCGGCCGCGTCCGCAGTCGGCGAGACAAGTGCGAAATGCACGTCTGAGGCGCTGATTTCTACGGCAGGCGCTTTGGACGCGAACAGCGACCACAGGTCTTCTTCCATCTTTAGACGTTCGCTGGTGCCAAAGATGCTCCAGGTTTCGCCGTTCCGTGTCACCGCGACCTTGCCGCCCCACGGCAGTGCGCTTTCAAAACATTGCAGGATGAGAAACGCGAGTTTCGCATCAAGCCGCAAGGTGTCTTCTTCAAGACGCCAATCGACCGAGATGCGATTGCCACGATACAGGTCGCTCAGCACGCGCCGCACTTCTGCGTGGCCAATCATGGAGGTCGCGTTCGCTGCGCCGAAGGCTATTCTGAAGAAACGGATCCTTGCATTGGCGTTCTCAACCGATTCCGCGATCAGCGTGATTTCGGGCGCTGCTGGCATGCCCGACATCGACAGCAATTCCACCCCGTTGCCTATTGCCCCAAGGGGCGAGATCAAGTCGTGGCAAATGCGCGACCCGATCAGCGCATTTAGTTCCGTTCCATTAGTCGTCATGTCATGGTCCCTTCCAGACATTCACAGAAGATCGGGCCAGTTCCCATGACACCGCTGTCTTCCATATTCACCCCCGGTACGATGGTGGCTCATCCCGACCACCCTGAATGGGGCATTGGCCAAGTTCAGAGCAACATAGGCGGACGGATCACCGTTAATTTTCCGGAGGAGGGGAAAGTGGTGATCGACGCCAAACGTATCGACCTGATCCCGGTATTCGACGTTTAGAGTTCCATGAAGGATCGCTAACACAACTTTAAAGAGTATTCAATGCTTCCGCGCACGCAATGGACGAAATGCGTGCTTTCCTTTTCCCTGTTGCATAAAAGCGTTACGGAGAAGGCGCATTCGGGAGAGGGCATGAAGCTCGAAACAGGATATTTGCAGGTTCGCTTGGCCGAAAGCACTGCGGATTTGCGCGCATCAGAACGGCTGCGATACGAAGTCTTCGTCGAAGAGCTTGGTGCGGATGGCCCTCTGGTGGACCATGAGCGGCGGTTCGAGCGGGATGCCTTCGACCCGTTCTATGACCATCTGGTTCTTGTCGACACGCGCCGCGCTCCCGCCGCGCTTGACCATGTCGTCGGGGTTTACAGATTGCTGTCCGGCAAAGATGCAAAGGCTTGTGGGCAGTTCTATTCCGAAAATGAGTACGATCTCTCTAAATTGAAACAGTCGGGGCGGTCGCTTTTGGAACTGGGGCGTTCCTGTCTTGCGCCAGAGTTCCGGGGTGGATTGGGGTTGCATCTGTTGTGGTCTGCGCTTTCCGATTACGTGCGGGCCCGGAACATCGACATCCTATTTGGCGTAGCAAGTCTGCATGGCACAAACCTGGATGCGCTGGCGCTGCCGCTGTCGCACTTGCACCATACGTTTCTTGCGCCGCCCGACCTGCGCGTGCGGGCGCACAATCCAGTCTATCAATCGATGGATCTGATCCCGCGTAGCAAGATCGACCGGGTCGCTGCGATGCGTGCTGTGCCGCCCTTGATCAAGTCCTACCTGCGGCTTGGCGGATTTGTCGGCGATGGCGCTTTCGTGGATCACGCTTTCAATACAACGGATGTCTGTCTGGTGATGGACACGGCGCGGATGAACACGGCGGCTATGGCGCGCTTCACGCAAAGGGTGCCGCAGTGAGCCCTACCTGGAGGTCGGACGAGGTCCCCGACAGCCCGCAGATTGATCTGGGCGGGCGTTGCCGCGCTGTGGTCCGGGCGTTGTGTCTTGTGACTGTGCTTGTCCTTGGCGTGGTTCTGACTTCCATACTACGATTGGCCGAACGTCCGCTTTACGGGCTGCGGCGACCCTGGACCGGTTGGGTGACGGTTTGGGTGTGCCGAACCGCGTTGTTGATCCTTGGACTTCAACGAAAACTCACCGGCGCACCCATGTCGATGAAAGGCGCGCTTGTGGCCAATCACAGTTCCTGGATTGATATTTTTGTGCTGAACGCGGGCGCCCCCCTGTTCTTTGTCTCAAAGTCCGAAGTTGCTGCCTGGCCGGGGATCGGTTGGCTGGCCCGGCTGACCGGAACCGTCTTCGTGCGCCGCGCACGGCAGGACGCTGATGCGCAGCGCGCGCTTCTGGAATCGCGTTTGCGGGCCGGGCACAGGTTGCTTTTTTTCCCCGAAGGGACATCAACAGATGGCAAACGCGTGCTGGGCTTCAAGACAACCCTGTTTGCATCACTGTTTGCGGACGGGCTGGACGGTGCGCATGTGCAACCCGTGTCCGTCGCCTATGAGCCGCCAAACGGCTATGATCCAAGGTTTTATGCTTGGTGGGGCGATATGGCGTTCGGGCCGCACTTGATGCAAATGCTGGCGGCGAAGCGGGGCGGGCGGGTGCACGTCACATGGCACGCGCCATTGGCGGTGGCCGACTTTGCGGATCGCAAGAAACTGGCCGCAATGGCCGAGGCGCAGGTTCGCAGCGCACATCCCCAAGGTGCCATCGCGGTATGAGCGCCCGCCTATCCTAACGAAGCCAGCAAGCGCCCCAATGCCCCCGCCGGGTCGTCATCGCGCCAAATTTCTTCGCCGACGGCGAGAAAGTCTGTAACAGGCGCAAGCGCTTCGACCGTCGCCACATCAAGATGGCCTTCGGCCACGATTGGCACCTCGATCATTTCCGACCACCAAGCGAACAGCTCATGTGGGGCCTGGTTGCCATCTCCAAGCGCAGATTGGCCGACCGGACCAAAGGCCACATAGTCGGCACCGGCTTCCCCCGCGATCATGCCGTCATGCTTTGAAACGCCACTATATGCGCCGACAATCGCGTCTGATCCCAAGGCTTCGCGCGCCGCGCGCACACCGCGCGCACCGTCCAAAAGATGAACCCCGTCCAGCCCCAAACGCTCGGCCAGTGCGATATGGGTGTCGATAACAACAGCCACGTCGTGGCCATGCGCCACCTCGCGAACCGCATCTGCGGCGCGGGCCAGTCGGTCTTCATCACGCGAAGCAAGGGCAAGGCGCAAACAGGCGATTTCGAACGCGTCAAGAACAGCCGCAAGATCGCCAGGAAAGCGCGACAACTCGAAATCAGGCGGTGTCAGCAGATAGATCTGCGGGCGATCCGCGCTTTCCATGGGTTATCCTTTCCTTGCTTGTCATGCCTATAGCCTGTGTCGCTACCGCCGAAAAGACATTTGATCTAACGGAGTTACCGGTGGTTTGGAATGTGATGGTAGGGGAGGATGCACGAAAAATTAAGGAAATTGCCCAATTTCTGCCACATTAATTTAGTTAAAATTCCTTATTGATTGTGTTGTGAGTGAGTGGTTTGCGTGATGCAAGTATCCCCAAAAGAAACGCCCCGTTCCCCTCAGAATAAGCAAGGTGACCCAAACCGTGCTTTAACCGAGCAGGCTCTTCAGTCTCTCCGTGACTATCGTCGTGCGAAATTTGCCGCGCGCCGTCTGGTTGCGAACAGACCAGCCGCCTGAACGTCACGCGCGCGGGCGCGAATAGGTCAGCGTGGCACGCGCCAAGACTATATCCGATCCCGCATTTCTGATGGCAACATCGCCGACGGCAAGTCCGCGGCCCAGTTTCAACAGAGTGACATTGGCCAGCAGATCAGTATCTGCTGCGGGCTTACGCATGAAATCAATTGAGGCGTTGGTCGTGACGGCCAGCGCCTCAGCGCCGACATGGGCGATGATTGCAAGATAAACGGCACAATCGGCCATCGCGAACAAGGTCGGGCCGGACACGGTATTTCCAGGACGAAGGTGTTTCTCGGCCGGTTTGAGGCGAAGGGTCAGACGGCCTGGGCCTAGCTCGGTCACCTCAAAATCTTGCGACACTTGGGGAAAGGCGTCGTGCAGAAACTCGTGGAGGGCCTTGGGATCAAGGACGGGCTGAAAGTCGGTGCTCATTCTGCTATCCTTGCCCGGACAGCGGGGGACCTGCAATGACCGATCCTTTGAAGACCATTCGTCCCGAAAAGCAGGCTGAAGCCAGTGCGCTTGATGCCATCTTTCAAGACGTCACTGGTTGGAAGCCAAAGCTTTGGCGTTCAACGATTGGATATGGCATCTATCACTACCGTGAGCCATCCGGGCGTGAGGGCGAGTTCTTTGCTACCGGGTTCAATATGCGGGTGCGGGACATTTCACTGCATATTCTGCCGGGGTACTCGCAGTTTCCTGATATTGAGGCTAAGCTTGGCCCGCACAGGCGGGGAAAAAGCTGTTGGTATATCAAGACGCTTGAGGGCGTAGATGATGCGGTTCTACGCGAGTTGATCACAGCCGGGTTGGATGATTTGCGGCAGGTGGCCGAGGT
>JBCCCA010000081.1:0-13304 GCA_039033735.1 Pseudomonadota bacterium | reverse complement strand
CTGGGATGCGACCGGGAAAGAACACATCGACGCGGTCTCGGGCGGTGTCTGGACGGTAAACGTGGGCTATGGCCGCGAGCGGATTGCCAACGCCGTGCGCGATCAGCTTATTCAGATGCCCTATTTCGCCGGATCGGCGGGCTCGATCCCAGGCGCGCGCTTTGCCGAGAAGCTGATCGAACGCATGCCGGGCATGAGCCGAGTGTACTATTGCAACTCAGGCTCAGAGGCGAACGAAAAAGCTTTCAAGATGATCCGCCAGATCGCACACAAAAAGTATGGCGGCAAAAAGCACAAGATCCTGTTCCGAGAGCGTGACTATCACGGCACCACAATTACGACCTTATCGGCAGGTGGCCAACCAGAGCGGGGCGCGCAATACGGCCCGTATACTCCAGGATTCGTTCAAGTGCCCCATTGCCTGGAATACCGCGCCCAGGTCGAAACCGAGAACTATGGCGAATGGGCTGCGAACCAAATTGAAGAAGTAATCTTGCGCGAGGGCCCGGACACCGTCGGCGGCCTTTGTCTTGAGCCCGTCACAGCGGGCGGCGGCGTTATCACCCCACCCGAAGGGTATTGGGAACGCGTGCAGGAGATTTGCGAGAAGTACGACATTCTTTTGCATATCGACGAAGTGGTCTGCGGCGTGGGTCGGACAGGCACTTGGTTTGGATACCAGCACTACGGCGTCAAGCCCGACTTCGTGACGATGGCGAAAGGTGTGGCATCTGGATATGCGGCAATCGCGTGCATGGTGACGACCGAAAAGGTCTTTGATATGTTCAAGGAGGACTCCGAAGATCCGATGGGATACTTCCGCGACATTTCGACCTTTGGTGGCTGTACTGCCGGCCCCGCTGCGGCTTTGGAGAACCTTGCGATCATTGAAGAGGAAGGGCTTCTGGACAACACGACCGCCATGGGCGCCCGGATGCTGGACAATCTGCGCACGCTACAACAGAAGCACCGCGTCATTGGCGATGTGCGCGGCAAAGGACTGTTCTGCGGCGCGGAACTGGTGGCCGACCGGCAAACCAAGGAAGCGGTCGACGAGAAGAAGGCGCAGGCCGTGGTGGCAAATTGTATGGCGCAAGGCGTTGTCATCGGGGTCACAAACCGATCATTGCCCGGTCTGAACAACACATTGTGCTTCTCGCCTGCACTGATTTCGACGCCAGACGATATCGATCACATTACAACGGCTGTGGATAAAGCGCTTACGGAAGTCTTCTCGTGACACATGGTCTGACCCGAAAGTGAATTGAGTGCCCCGGGCTTGCGTGCAACGCTCGGGGCATGCGTTTTTTGATCCCTCTTCTTTTTCTGCCATCAGCGCTTTTCGCACAAAGCGGCATCCGTACCTCCGACATTGTGCTGACCGCCGATGAACTTGGCACAGTGCTGCGCGGGCAACTCATCGAGTTCTTTGACGGATCGAAGTCGCGATACGCCGCAGATGGCACCTATTCTTACACCTATACCGACGATGGGCCGGCTTGGACGGGCAATTACCAGCTGTTTGATGGCAGCCTTGTTTGCGTCGCGTTCGACAACGGGTCTCAGCGCTGCGATCGACTGGTACAGGCCGGTGAGCGGCTGATCTTGGTGATCGACGACGGCACCCGGTTTCCCGTACGGAACCGCACTGTTTACAACAACTAGGGCTCATCCGCCTTGTTGTGACCCACATCCCGACATATTTTAAACACAGTTGGGTCTTGACCGCCCAGCTTGTGTTTTGTGTTTTTGGGGGTCTCAATGAGCGATTTTTTGGTCGCCTTTCTTGTTCTGCTGGCGTTGGCATCTATTGGAAGCTTTGCGGCTTCCCCCGATGCTTTCAATACCCAGTGTGCAGGAGGATGGCTCCAGCTGTGCTGGTAGGCCGTTTTTAAAGTGAATTGAGGAGGTCGCGTGTCGGCCAAGCGTCTGCGGGCAGCCCCAGGCGCATTTGCTCTGACTGCACAGCCCCGCGTGTTTTAGCACCGAGAATACCGTCAATTCCCCCTACATCGTATCCGCGGTCTGCCAGCTTTTGCTGCAACAGTTTCATTTGCGCTTCCGTCAAAGCCGACGTTGGGTCGCCTTGTTGATACACTGGCGCGCCTTCCAGGCGTGTTGCGAAGTAAGCGGCCGTCGTCACATATATGAAGCTCTGGTTCCATTCAAAGAAGACGTCAAAGTTCGGATAGACCAGGAAAGCTGGTCCGCGTCGCCCTTGTGGCAGCAAAACCGCGGCGTCCAGTGTTGGAGCTTGCAGAGCGCCCGAGCGCGGCTTGACCCCAAGGTCGAGCCAGTCTGATGCTGTTTTCCGGGTCGCAAGACCTGTCTGGCTCCAGTCGAAATCGGACGGCAGCGTCACTTCCTGCATCCATGGTTGCCCTTGCTGCCATCCAAGGCTCTTCAACAGATTTGCGCCCGACAACAGGGCATCTTCGGCCGATGTTTTCAAACGCACACGGCCGTCACCGTCGCCATCCACACCATTTTGGATGATATCCTCGGGCAGCATCTGGACCATACCGATTTCGCCAGCCCAAGCCCCCGTCGTGCGCGCGGGATCAAGGTCGCCACGTTCATACAACTCAAGTGCGGCGAAAACCTGTGGCCGGAAAAGGTCTGGCCGTCTGCAATCATGGGCCAGCGTCACAAGTGCATTGACCGTGTTGAAGCTGCCTTGAACGGCGCCGAAATCCGTCTCGAAGGCCCAAAATGCAAGGAGGACGCCGCGCGAAACACCATAGTCACGTTCGACACGATCAAATACGCTGTCCCATTTTTCGCCGTTCTTGAGACCCGCGTTCAGACGATTTTGACTGATCAGGCGGCGTGAGAAATCGATGAATGGCATCTGGAAAATGCCTTGCGACCGATCCGCACGAATGACCTTGTTGTCTTGGCGAACGCCGCTGAAAAACCGCTCGGTCTTCGCCGCATCGTGGCCGCGCTGAACCGCTTCCGTCTTCATGTCTGCCACGAAGCTGTTGAACGCACCGCCGCAGGATTGGGCCAGAACAGGACTGGATAACATTAACGATACAAGAGGAAGGGTGACGAAACGGCGCATAAGAAACCTCGGTTTTAACCCCATGTGCACCCTAACGCCGACGCCCTGCATAGCAACCCAGGCACGGCATTCTTCCGCCGACGTTAACCATTTTCTTAGATTTGTTAACCATCCGTTAAGCATTTCCGAATCATTTTAGATAGCGGATGGGGACGAATACTGGCTTTTGACCAGAGGGTCTGAAAATTGATACTCATTGTTGCATCGAATCCAGAGCTTTCCAAAATTTGGGCGAAGCACTTGGAACGTCAGGGTTACGAAGTCCTGGTGGTGTCCAGTCAAGACGCGGCTATCGAGTTTATCTGCGATATCGAACCGGAAGTGCTTGTCCTCGACGTGATGCTTGAAGACGGAAGCGCAATCGCCATTGCGGACTTTTCAAGCTACCGAAGACCCAATACGCGGATTGTCTTCGTCACACGAAGTTCGTTCTTCTCGGACGGCTCGCTTTTCCAACACATACCGAATACGGCAGCGATCATTCCCGAGCGCACCAAGCCAACCGACCTGGCCGAGATCGTCGCTTATCACGGGCGCGCATCTTAACAGCGCGTTCTAAGTCCGAGACCTGATGGCCTCGGCGATACGCGCAATTCCGTCAGGAATGCGCTCCTTTTGAATTGAACTATACGCAAGACGGTAAAACTCGGTCGGTTTGTCTTTCTCGGGAAAAAACGCCGCACCGGGCTCGATCAAAACACCCTGGTCGGTGAGGGCATCGGTCAATTCCGCTGTGTCGACGCCGTCCGGTGCCCGCATCCAGAAACTTGATCCGCCCTGCCCCATACCGGCGATGTCGAGGCCGTGCATTTTGATCGCATCGCTCATCACTTGCCGGCGTATGGCCAATGCGCGTGCGGTTCGTTTGATCAAGGCATCATAATGTCCAAGGGACATAAAGTAGGCCGCCGTACGCTGAATATGCCCCGGCGGATGGCGCAGCACCGCGGCACGCAGCGCGCGGGCTTCCCGAATGAAAGTCCGCGACCCGACGATGTAACCAAGGCGCAGACCCGGGAAAAGTGATTTGGAGAACGAACCGATATGGATCACACGCCCCTCTTTATCTAGGGACTTCAACGCCGGCGATGGTGGGGTCACGAAAGACATCTCGAATTCGTAGTCGTCTTCCACCACAACGAAGTCGTCCTCGGCGGCGCGCTCAAGAAGTGCGCGACGCCGCTCAAGTGACATCGTGACCGACGTCGGACAGTGGTGGCTTGGTGTCGCGAATACGACGTCCACATCGCTTGGCAAATCGTCGATGGGCAAACCGCCGTGATCAACCGCAACAGGATGAATGTCACACCCTCGCCGCTCGAGTATGCTGCGCAACCCCGGATAACACGGGCTTTCAATAGCCACGCGGCGGTTTGGCCTCAACAGGACCTCCGCGGCAAGCCAGAGCGCGTTCTGGGCACCGAGGGTCACCAAGATCTCATCAGGCGCCGCCAGTATCCCGCGACGCGGCAAGGAATGGCGCGCAATAAACTCAACCAGTCGTGGGTCGTCTCGCTCGAAATAATCCGTGGTCATCGCTTCGAAGTCACGGAGCCCCAACGCCTGAAGCGCGCAAAGACGCCAGTTCGCGTGATCAAACAAACTTGCGTCGGCCTGCCCATAAATGAACGGGTATTTGTAGCTCTGCCAATCTGCTGGCTTTCGAAAGAGGTCACTTTCCGAAAACCGATTTCCAAGCACTTTGTCCCAATCGACGCTGCCAGTTTCTTCGATAAGCTGTCCGGTCAACCTGGGCTGCGGTGCGTTCTGAGATACATAATAGCCGGATCGCCCCTTTGAGACGATGTAGTCGTCCGCCAGCAGCTCGGTATAAGCCAGGGTTACCGTAATGCGGCTGATCCCAAGATGTTTGGCAAGGCGGCGTGTGGAGGGCAGTTTTTCACCCGACCGCAAGCGACCGGACAGAATACCCTCGGCCACCAGCGATTGGATCTGCTGCTGCAACGTGCCCTCGAAGGCCGGATCAAGGAAAAAGGTTTCTTCTGAGACCGCCATGAATCTGGACCTATAGCATAGGTCCAGTTTTTCACAAGCAGATCAAAGGCCCGCAGCGATTGCTTCGGGGTTGTACTTTGTCGCCTGGTCAATCGTAAATTGACCACGCTCGAGTTTCTTGAACGTCCCATCGCGCAACAACTGGCCGAATGACCGCAGGCTTTCTTCACGAGACAATGTGAGGGACGGGTCCATTCGGGTTACCATTTGCATGATCTCGGGTCGTGTGAACGAAGGCTGACCTTCCGAAAAAATGGCATACGCTGCGGCTGCTTCCATAAGTTCGGGAAGCTCCTTGGCGCCAAACTTGGCGGCAAACTCGGCTGCGTTACTGTTTTCCGCTTCTGTTTCGCCATCAATCCGTTGAGACGAGACAAGCACCAATGGCGGGGTCGACGGTTTGCGTGAGGTTTCGGGTTGGACAATCTCGGTGACCGCTTCGCTGACCTCGACCGCCTCGGACAAATCTTCGCGGTACGGGTCCTGCTCTGCCTCTTCCTGCGCCTCGCGGGAGATAACCTGCGACGACACCATCCGGTCTGCTTTCGTCGCCGCGACAGCAGCCCGCATCTGAGAAATGACACGCCGACGGCGCACCGTTTCATCATCATTCAATTTGGAATCCGTTTCCGTTAGAAGTCGTCCGACATCGTCTTCCGGCTCGGGTGACAACAGACGCGTCGCGGTGCGTGGGCCCGAAAAAGGTACATCACCGGTCTCTTCGGCCGCCTCAGCCTTAAGACGTTCCGTCACGCTGCCGATCATCTGAGAGACCGAGGCGGCATCACGTGCAGGATGGTGGTGCTGTGCGTCGTCTACTTCTTCCACATCGTCAAATACGTACGGATCAACATCTGATCCTTCATCGATCGCGGTGGTTGCGACCGGATTAGTCTCTTCGGCCGCGTCTAACTGCGCCTCAGGCGGTTCGACGGCTGGCTCTTCTGTGGAAGCATCGCTCAACCCGGAGCCGTCGCCGGCCTCACTGCTGTCACAAGAGGTCTCAACCGGCTCGGGGTCGGGATTATCCTCATCTGCAGGCTCGCGTTTTGACGCGGGCGCATCTTCGTCGTCGGCCAGGTCGGCTTGAATTTGGTTAATGGTCGCACTGAGCGCACGATCACGCAGATCCGGGTTCTCGGCGTTTGGTGCTTGTTCACGCCGCGCAACCATTGGGTCCACAGCAATGTTCTGAGACACGACGGCACGTATCCGCCGTAGCTTTTCTGCAACCGATTCGGCGGGTCCCGTTTCGCCAAGGCGTGCATTTGGATCAGCCAGCATGAAATCATCAGGCTCATCGGCCATCAAATATTCGTCGTCGACCGCCAGCGGTCCAGCGTCGGGGTCGAATGTTGGCTGCTGATTTGGCGGCGCTGCCGCAGCAACAGGCCGTTCAGTCGGGGCAGGCTCCGGTTCCTGCGCTTGCGGCGGGACAGTGTTCGTTTGTGGTGCCGAAGCCGTGTGCGCCTTTGAGGGTTCGGCCGCAACAAGCGCGACGCCCGTTTCTGTGACGCGCGCTTCGACCCGCCGCTGAACCTCTTTCTCGGCAATCCGCTGAAGCATTTCGACATCCGGGGTCGGCGGCTCGGCACCGAAATAGCGATCGTCAGCTGCGAGGTCACGGAAATACTCCGCCATCTCGCGCATGGAGCCCAAGGGATCGTCAAACCCCTCCAGCGTGCAGCTGAAGGTGCCGTAGGAAACCGTCAGTATCTTGGTCGGTCCAGTCATTGGCGAAATCGCTTTCTCCCGTTCTTCAACAATGTGTTTACCAAGCGGGCGCTCGAAAATAGGAACGTATCTGAGGAAATCGCAAGATTTTTTCGGGTCAGAATTGTGGCGTTTGGCAGAACATTAGGGGACAGTCTGATATGACGAACGGCAATGTTCAATCGTCTCGGGGGGTTACTCTTGTGGGCGGAGGCGCCCCACACGTAGATGATATCCGGCTTCTTCTGCAATATGCACCTGATCTGGTGGCGGCGGACGGCGGTGCAAATGCCTGTCTTACCTACGGAATGGCGCCCATAGCGGCGATTGGCGATTTTGATTCGCTTGACGCGGACACACGCACCAAGCTGACGGATACCCGGTTCATTCATGTGGCCGAGCAAGACACCACAGATTTTGAGAAAAGTTTAACAAACATCGACGCCCCCCACATTCTTGCCACGGGTTTTACGGCGAAACGACTGGACCATACCCTGGCTGTGCTTTCCGTCCTTAGCCGAACAGTTGGCACACCGGTCGTGGTTTTGGGAGAAACGGATATCACTTTTGCAGTGCCAACTCAGATCGCCTTGCCCATTGCACCAAAAACCCGAGTTTCACTGTTCCCGATGGGGCCCGTGCAAGGTACTTCCGTCGGGCTTGAATGGCCCATTGACGGGCTAGAGCTTTCCCCAAACGGACGCATTGGCACATCAAACCGTGCAATAGGCACTGTTACCCTTACCTTCGACCAACCGGGATGCCTGGTCATCCTTCCGCGTGAGACGCTTCCGATCGTTCTTGACGTTCTGTCCAATTGAGCTGCCGCTCGCGCAGTATGATATAGAGCCCGGCTCCGATCGTGACAGCAATGCCAGCCAGCGCCAAACCGTTGGGAAAGTCGTTGAAAATCAACCATCCAAGCAACGCAGCTACCGGAATTTCAAGGTATTGCATAGGCGCCAATGTGGCGGCTGGCGCGAACCTCAACGCCCAGGTCATAAGAAGATGGGCCGCCGTTCCAAGTGCGCCCATCGCAAACGCCAAGCCCCATCCCGATGCATTTGGCCAAGATAGCGCAAAGCCGGGCCATCCCTGAAACAGCAGAAGCAGCGGGAACAAAAACGCACAAGCAATGAGCCCAGACACCAGTTGTAGAGCAATAGGATCAACGCTTTTCGCAAGTTGGCGCGTGACCAACATGAAAAGCGCAAATATCACAGCGACACACACGGGTAAGAGCGCAGGCCATCCAAATTCGACAAAGCTTGGTTGCATCACCATGCACGTGCCAATGAACCCGATACAACAGGCCAGGATTCGCCGCCGTCCGACCTGTTCACCCAGAACATATCGGCCCAAAAGCAACATGATGAATGGCATGACGAAGGCGATCGCTACTGCATCCGCCAATGGCAGATACCGCAGCGAAAGAAACATGCAGCCAATGCCGGCGATGTGCAAAAGCGCCCGTACGGCCGATAGCCTGAGGTCGCGTGCGCCGAAGCCCATCGAAATTGACGCAAACCAGACAAAAGGGGCAAGAAGCAACACTTGCAACCCCATTCGGATTGCCACCAGTTGCGCGACATCCATTTTCCCGCCCAGAAGCTTTGCCAAAGCATCGCCAAAGGGGGCGGCGATGCAAAAGCCAAGCATAAGCGAAATGCCAAGTACGGGGCGATCATGCGACATGGGGCGAACCTAGCGAGGAAGTCCACTAGCGGAAACGAGCAATTTCCACTCGGACCGTTGGGCAAAAATCGCTTGCCGGACCGGCACCACCGCGCTTTAACCCTTCCAGTTTTGTTTGGATCGATCTCCCTCCCATGTCACAGACACACGCCCGTGTGACGGCGGTCCTCGGACCGACCAATACCGGGAAAACGCATTATGCCATCGAACGGATGCTGGGGCATCGGACGGGTATCATCGGGCTACCGCTGCGCCTTCTGGCCCGCGAAGTATACGACCGGATTGTCGCCGCTCGGGGGCCATCAGTTGTAGCTCTGGTCACGGGAGAAGAACGGATTGTCCCGGCGCGCACGCAATACTGGGTTTGCACAACCGAAGCGATGCCGGATGGTATGGGGACCGACTTCCTTGCTGTTGACGAAATCCAGCTTTGTGCCGATCCGGAGCGCGGCCATGTGTTTACCGAAAGGCTCTTGAACGCGCGCGGTCAGCACGAAACGATCTTCATGGGCGCGGACACGATGCGCGGGGTGATCAACGCGCTTGTTTCCAATGTTCAGTTCCAGCGCCGCGAGCGTTTCTCGACCCTATCTTACTCGGGGTCGAAAAAGATCAGCCGGATGATACCACGCGCCGCAATTGTCGGATTTTCCGTCGATAACGTCTATGCCGTCGCCGAGCTGTTGCGCCGTCAAAAGGGCGGAGCAGCCGTGGTAATGGGCGCGCTGTCCCCACGCACCCGCAATGCGCAGGTCGACATGTATCAAAATGGCGATGTCGACTATCTGGTCGCAACGGATGCGATCGGCATGGGGTTGAACCTCGACATTGATCACGTCGCCTTTTCGGGGCTCCGGAAGTTTGACGGGCGCCGCATGCGCGATCTTCAGCCGAACGAATTGGCGCAGATCGCAGGCCGTGCAGGCCGCTTTCAGAGAGACGGCACCTTTGGCGTGACCGGCGAAGCGCCGGCATTGGAAGATCGCGTGGTGGACGCCATCACCTCACACAGCTTTACACCATTGAAGAAGCTGCAATGGCGCAACTCAAAGCTGGAATTCGGCAGCATCGACCGACTTGTCGCGTCACTCGAGGCGCCGCCCACATTGGAACATGTCGTCAGAGCTCGGGAAGCAGATGACCTGATCGCCCTGAAAACACTGGGCGAAGACGCGGAAACCAGGGCGCGCGCCAGTGATGGCCAATCTGTACGTCTGCTATGGGATGTTTGCAGGGTCCCCGACTTTCGCGGGATCAGCCACCAGGAGCATTCAAGCCTGCTCACCTCAATCTATGGCTTTCTGCACGAGAACGGTGAGGTCCCGGAAGACTGGCTGTCGCGCCAGATCAAGCGGATTGATCGCACCGATGGCGACATCGAAACACTTTCAAAGCGTCTCGCGTTTATTCGCACCTGGACCTATGTCGCACAGAGGAAGGGCTGGACCCGTGATGAAGACCATTGGCGCGACGCCACACGCGCTGTAGAAGACCGCCTGTCAGATGCGCTACACGAGGCTCTGACCCAAAGATTTGTCGACCGGCGGACCAGTGTTCTGCTTCGGCGGTTGAAGCAAAAGGAGGCTCTTGTGGCCGAAGTGAATGATAAAGGTGAAGTGACGGTCGAAGGTCAATTTGTCGGTCGTCTTGAAGGATTCCGTTTCCATCAGGATGCCAGCGCTACCGGTGACGAAGCGAAAACGCTGAAATCAGCCGCAACAGCCGCCCTACAACCGGAATTTCACCTGCGCGCCGACCGCTTCTATAATGCGCCTGACACGGAAATGGACTTCACCGAACAAGGCGGTCTTATGTGGGGCGAGCATGCGGTCGGCAAACTTGTGGCGGGCGACGACCCGCTGAAGCCACGTGTTGCCGCCTTCGTAGACGAAGAAGCAGGCGCAGACGTAGCCGAGAAGGTCCAGCGCCGTTTACAGCACTTCATCGACCGCAAGATCGCCGCGTTGTTCGAGCCCCTTATGGACCTCCAAAAAGACGACCTGCTAACCGGGATGGCGCGTGGCTTTGGCTTCCGGATGGTCGAAGCAATGGGTATCATTGACCGCCGCGACGTAGCGCAGGACGTGAAGAACCTTGACCAGGAAGCACGCGGCCTGTTGCGCAAGCACGGAATTCGCTTTGGGCAGTTCACCATTTTCATGTCAGCGCTGTTGAAGCCGGCGCCGACCCGTCTGCGCCTTGTGCTGTGGTCACTGGCCAATGGGGCGGACGAGTTCCCCGAAAGTCCGCCACCCGGCCTTGTGACAATCCCCCACATCAAGGAGATCGAGGGACCGATTTACCTCATGTCCGGATATAAGCCCGCCGGGGATCGCGCCATCCGGATCGACATGTTGGAACGTTTGGCCGATTTACTGCGGGGCGAAGACAGCCGTGGCGGGTTCGAGGCGAACCCCGATATGCTTTCGATCACAGGCATGACCCTTGAGCAGTTCGCCAACCTTATGGACGGGCTTGGCTATAAGGCCGAGCGCGGCGAGCGGGAAAAACCAGTAGCTGCCGAAGCACCAACCACGCCGACTGCGGATTCTGCGGAAGCCAGCGATGACGCGCCCACAAACCCCATTCCGGAAGAGGTTAGCGCAGCGGAACCAGTCGCGACGCCCGAGGTGCCTGAGGAGGACCTGATCGAGGTCTTTTTTACATTCACCTGGGCCGGCAACCGCAGCGCCACTCAACAGCAACGTCGTGGGAAACCACAGGGCAAGCGCGATGGTGGCAAGCCGAAGGGCAAGGGCAAACCCGGTAGGCACGGCAGTGGCAACAAACCTCGCAATTTCGAATCCCGTCCAGCTAGGAAAGACCGGATTGATCCCGACAATCCATTTGCTCAGGCACTGATGGGCCTGAAGACCAAGGACGATTGATGTCCGCCGCCGATTTCTGTGACAGGGATCGGACCAGACCGTTCGCAAGTGTCCCGCGACGCAGGTAGATCAGTGAGTGACGAAACTCAACGACTGGACCAATGGCTGTGGCACGCCCGCTTTTTCAAGACCCGCAGCCTTGCTACTAAGCTTGTCTCCAGCGGCAATGTTCGTGTCGACGGCACACGCGTCTCGAAGCCGGCCTATGCATTAAAGCAGGGCGTGACACTCACGTTCCCACAAGTGCGAAGGATTCGCGTCATTCAAGTCGATGCTCTGGCCAAGCGCCGAGGTCCCGCCCCTGAAGCACAAGCGCTTTACACCGATCTGACGCCACCCGAGGAAGAACGTCCCTCGGAAGCACAGATCGAAAGAACAGGCCGTCCCAGCAGGAAAGATCGTCGCAACGCGCGTCTTTCCAAGCGGAGCCTTCTTGAATGACCGGAAGGGACGCGTTACCTCCCGAACGTTAAGCTTCGTGAGAGACCTGCATGACCTATGTCGTCACCGATAACTGTATCGCCTGCAAATACACTGACTGTGTCGAAGTCTGCCCAGTCGACTGTTTCTACGAGGGCGAAAACATGCTGGTCATCCACCCTGACGAGTGCATCGACTGTGGCGTTTGCGAACCGGAATGCCCCGCCGACGCCATTCGGCCCGATACCGAGCCAGACATGGAAAAGTGGGTCGAGTTCAATCGGAAGTACTCGGAAGCTTGGCCGGTGATCATCACCAAAAAGGATCCGCTTCCCACCGCCGAAGAGATGGACGGCAAGGAAGGCAAGATGGAGTTCTTTTCGGAAGAGCCCGGTGAAGGCGACTAGATTCGTTGATTTACCCCAAGGTGACGCAACGTCCGCATCGCGGTAGAACCCTTGTTTTGTTAACCCTCGAGCCGTCTGAGACGGTACCGCCTTGGAAATGCCCTATTTTTTTGCTATATATATTAGACAAAGGGCTGAACGGGACCGAGCAGGTCCGGTTTCGATTTTACAGGGCTGCTTCGACAGGACGACGGTAACCGGACTCCTGCGGAGTTCTTTGTGTCAATAATCCGGTCTTTGGACCGAAAAGGAAACCGCTGAATGAGCAAACCCAAAAAGATGGAGTTCCGTCCGAACGACTATGTGGTCTATCCGGCCCATGGCGTTGGGCAGATTATTTCGATCGAAGAACAAGAAATCGCTGGACTGAACCTGGAACTCTTCGTGATATCGTTCGAGAAGGACAAGATGACGCTTCGTGTGCCAACCAACAAGGCCGCCGAAGTCGGCATGCGGACATTGTCCTCACCGGACGTGGTCTCGAAAGCCATGACCACGCTGAAAGGCAAGGCACGCGTCAAAAAGGCCATGTGGTCCCGCCGCGCGCAGGAATACGAGCAAAAGATCAATTCGGGCGATCTGATCGCGATTGCAGAGGTCGTGCGTGACTTGCACCGCGCGGATGATCAGCGTGAACAAAGCTATTCTGAGCGCCAGTTGTATGAAGCTGCGCTGGAACGACTGACACGCGAAGTTGCGGCAGTGAACGGCGCTGACGAACTTGATGCGCAACGTGAAGTGGGCGAGGTTCTTTTGAGCCGCGCAGCTTGAGTTCACTCATTGCTTGCGAAAGGCCGCGCCGGGGATAGCGCGGCCTTTCGCTTTTCTTGAGAACGTTTGGAATAAACCCGGGGCCCGAACGTATACCTTGCATGATCAACCCGATAGAGGCTCCCATGCGTACCACAGCACTTCTTGCACTTCCCTTCGCCGTCACACTGTCCTTTGGCGCATACGCCGCTGGTGGCGCCAGTGACACACCGCCCAAGACCACCCGTACAACCACGGAATGTACTGATGGGCAGATCTATGACGATAGCGCCAAAGCATGCGTCGATGCCGATCAGCAATCCTTCAACGACGATGATCGCTATGACG
>JBCCCA010000080.1:0-13374 GCA_039033735.1 Pseudomonadota bacterium | reverse complement strand
CACCGCCAGAGTTCATCGCGATGTTCCCGGCGATCGCACAGGCCAATTGCGACGAAGGGTCCGGTGCATAGAAATATCCATCATCTTCAATGGCACCTGTCACCGACAAATTGGTGCGACCCGTTTGAACACGAACAGTCCGGTCCGGGTAATTCACGTCCAGGATATCGTTCATCCGAGCTATGCCCAGCACAACGGAATCCGCTGTCGGCAATGCACCTCCGGCAAGTGAGGTCCCTGACCCGCGCGGCACAACGGGAACACCCTCCGCATGGCAAATTTTCAAGACTGCGGAAACTTCTTCGGTTGTTGAAGGAAGCACGACACAAAGCGGCGGGCATGTGTAGGCCGTTAGCCCGTCGCACTCGTATGCACGCGTTTGAGCCTCGTCAGAAATGACGTTGTCGGGCGCAAGTATGTCCAGAAGACGCGAGACGATCCGTGCTTTTCTGGACAGAACACCCTGAGAGGGAATCGGCATTTCCATCGTCTATCCTCCAAATTGGTAATTTTATATAACCAAAAATAGCAAGGTGGCAAAGACTAAGTGAAGGGGATGACCAACCCGACGCATATCAATAGCACACCTGCGCTCAAATTTAGTCGGGCAAGCGCTTCATTCGACCGCACAACACGACGTGCCCGATCAACAAATACCGACAAAACCAGGTTCCCCACCAAGGGAACACAGAACGACATCACACAAATTGCCGCAATGTCGGCGCTTGTGAGTGCGCCTAAGTCAAAGAAGCCCGGAAGTATGCCAATGTAAAAAAGGATGGCTTTTGGGTTACCCAGAATGACAATGAGGCCGGCGACAAACCCGGCCCACATACCGGGGCGAGTCAAACGGTTGTCCGAGGAGATCGACTTGCTGCGATGCTTAATGACCAGCCAGCCCATCGCGATGAATGTCACGCAAGCAACCCAACGCAAAACCAGCATGAAGTCGTCAAAAACCGAAACGACCCAAGCGACACCTAGTATTGCCAACAGCGGCCACAAAATGTCACCAACTGCAACGCCGACTGCCAAGGGCCACGCTGCATGAAAACCGCCGCTCATGCCTCGCGCGATGAGGCCAACCCAGACCGGGCCGGGTGTAAGAAACAGTATGAACAAGGCAGTGATGTAAAGCGTGGCGTCCGAAAGCGAAATTGTCATGGTATTGCAACTACCCGCGCGATGCTGGAGTCATCGGTTTCCGACACTTCGACGTATTGTGCGCGGGCTCCAAGTTCGACGAAAAGCTCGGACCCTGTTCCTGTCATCCAGGCCTGTGCATCAAGAGCACAAATCTCGTCATAAAGGGCGGCCTTTCGACCCGCATCAAGGTGGGCTGCGACCTCATCCAACAAGATGAGAGGCGTTACCCCGCCGTCTTCTCGCAATGCTCGGGCATTTGTTAAGACAAGTGAAATCAATAGAGCCTTCTGCTCGCCGGTCGAACACTGCGCGGCCGCAACCCCCTTTTCAGCGTAACAGGCCGACATATCAATCCGGTGTGGGCCGACCAGTGACCGGCCCGCACGTAAATCTGCGCTTCGACCTTCCGCAAGAAGCTCCGTCAAATCATCTGAGCTGTCTGGCAAATCTCGGTCCGGATGAACAAGTTCAAGCTCAGCCGACGGGAAAGAGGTTTCGGCATCGAACTGCGCCGCATGAATGCGGGCCAAGGCGGCACGGCGGTTGGTCATGATCTCTTCGCTGCTGGCGGCCATCTGCCGTTCAAGTGCGACGTACCAATGGGCATCGCGCACCATGTCTTTTAACAGCCTGTTCCGCTCGCGCATTGCCTTCTCATAAGACAGAACCGCTTGGCCATGCGAAGGAACGAAGCTCATAGCGATCCTGTCAAGAAAACGACGGCGCCCATCCGCGCCCTCAATCCAAAGTCGGTCCATTGCCGGGATAAGCCAAACCATACGCGCCACGTGACCAAGCGCCATCTGCGGCGTCGTCTTCCCATCAATTCTTACGGTACGGGACTGACCGGGTTGAGCGTCAGTCTCAACCTCATGAAGCGTGGAACCCGACTGCAGAACGGCTGAGACTTTCCAGCCCAAAGCTTCTGGACGCCGAATCAAATCCTCGGCACCCGCGCGCCTCAGTCCACGACCGGGTGAAAGAAGCGAAACGGCTTCAAGCAAGTTAGTCTTGCCCGCACCATTCGGTCCGAAAATAGCTACTGGTCGCGCATCAAGCGAAAGCGTCGTGCGGCGATGAGATCGCAGATGCGAAAGGGTCAGTTCAACGACAGACGTCACACCCGCATCGGCATTACGACATAAACTGCGCTTTCGTCATTGCCTTCACGCATCAGCGTGGGATCGCCGGAAGAATTGAACAGGAAGACCGCATTCTCACGATCAACTTGGCTGGCAATCTCAAGCAGGTACTTGGCGTTGAAGCCAATCTCAAGCGGGTCCGCGCTATAGGCCACGCCAAGTTCTTCTTCTGCGGCACCGCTGTCTGGCGCATTCACCGAAAGAACTAGACGGTCTTCGTCAAGAGCCAGCTTCACGGCACGTGAGCGTTCCGAGCTAACCGTTGCAACCCGGTCAACGGCTTGTGCAAAGTCGGACGCGTCCACTTCCAGTCGCCGCGTATTCCCGCCGGGAATGACCCGGGTGTAATCCGGAAACGTTCCGTCGATCACCTTCGATGTCAGCGTAATACCTGGCGTAGCGAAGCGGACTTTGGTTTCAGACACGCTAACAGCGATTTCGGCTTCATCATCTTCCAGAAGCTTGCGCAATTCGCCAACCGTCTTGCGTGGAACAATCACGCCCGGCATGTTGCCCGCACCCTCTGGAAGCTCGGCATCAATCCGTGCCAAACGATGCCCATCCGTTGCCACGCAGCGTAAGACCTGCTGCCCGCCTGCGTCGGAAACATGCATATAAACGCCGTTCAAATAGTATCTGGTTTCTTCTGTCGAAATCGCAAATTTCGACTTATCAAACAAACGACGGAGAACCGGAGCCGGTGCTGCAAAGTTTGCCTCGTACTCCGAACTTGCCATGACAGGGAAATCCTCCCGCGGTAACGTAGCCAGCGAAAAGTTTGACCGTCCAGCTTCGACTGACATGCGTCCGCTTCCACCATCGTCCAAAATTGTGACAAGAGCGCCATCCGGCAGCTTCCGAACAATTTCGTGGAACGTGACCGCGCTTACGGTCGTTGCCCCAGCCCGCGTCACTTTGGCTGGGGCTTGGTCCACCACCTCGATATCCAAATCCGTCGCACGGAAGCTGACTGTGTCACCGTCCGCTTCAATCAACACATTGGCCAAGATTGGAATGGTATTCCGACGTTCAACAACCGACTGCGCTTGTGCGACCGCTTTTAGTAAGGCCGCCCGCTCGATCGAGAATTCCATCAGCTCGCTCCGTCTATACCGGGGCGTTGAACCTATAGGTTTTTCGCCCACGTGCAATGGTTTTGACTGAAACTCGCCTTAAGCACCGGCGGGGTCAAGACGGTGAGGACTGGACGTCTCGAAATCGCATCTAGTTTTCTAGTAAATATGAGTATCGAGGCATAGCTGTGACTGAAATTCAGATCGTTTGGTTCAAACGTGACTTCAGAATAATCGATCACGAACCACTGACCGTTGCCGCCCGACAAGGTCCGGTCTTGCCACTCTTTGTCTACGAGCCAGGCCTTTGGTCGTTGCCCGAGCGCAGCGGTCGGCAAGACCAGTTCATGCGGGGTGCCCTTGGCTGCTTGCGCAACACCATTGCACGACAGGGCGGAACCTTGTCGCAGCGTGTCGGGGACATGCCTACAATACTGGCAGACCTGAAGCACCGCCACGGAGGCTTTGTCCTTCACGCGCACGAAGAAACTGGGGACATCTGGACGTTTCAGCGGGACGAAGCGGTTCGATCTTGGTGCCGGGCCAAGGGCATTTCCTTTCACGAGTACCGGCAATTTGGTGTCGAACGCGGCAGCCAAACCAAGCGCAACGGGTGGGCGAAGCGTTGGGACGCCATGATGGAGGGGCATGCGCTGCCGGAACCATCGTCGGTCGATTGGGTCACTGACACCGTCGACCCCATGCCCGACCCACAACCCGATGTTGCGCTTGCGTGGATTCAATCGGCAGGCCGATCTGCTGCACTTAAGACCATTGGCAGCTTTTTGGAGGAGCGTGGCGAATTCTACCAGAAGGACATGTCAACGCCAGTGGCAGGCGAGAGCAGCTGTTCGCGCATTTCACCCCATCTTGTCTGGGGCTCAATGTCGATGCGCGAGATGTACCAGGCAACGCTTGAGCGCCAGCATACATTGCGCTCCGGGACAGCAGAGGACCGTGGATATTGGCTCAAGTCGCTGAACTCTTTTGTCGGCAGACTTCATTGGCACTGCCATTTCACACAGAAACTTGAAGACCAGCCAGACCTGGAACAGCGTTCGATGATCCCAGCGTATGATGCCTTGCGCGAAACCAACCATGAAAGGCTACAGCGTTACGCGAACGGCATGACGGGTTTCCCATTTGTGGATGCGTGCATGCGCTATCTTGCCGCCAACGGTTGGATCAACTTTCGGATGCGTGCCATGCTTGTGTCATTTGCGTCCTATGACCTGTGGCTGCCATGGCAAGAAAGCGGGAAAGTCCTAGCCCGCCTATTCACTGACTATGATGCCGGCATTCATTGGCCTCAGGTGCAGATGCAATCCGGTGTAACGGGGATCAATACGGTTCGGGTGTACTCGCCCGTCAAGCAAGGGCTCGATCAGGACCCGACGGGGGATTTCACAAGGCGATGGGTGCCAGAATTGGCGCATATTCCAGGAAAGGCCGTACACGATTTGACTGCGATCGATGCCATTGCTGCCGGATATCCAACACCTATGGTCGACCACAAGGAAGCGACCGCCTACGCCAAGGATCAGATTTTCAAGCTTCGCCGCGACCCGGACTTGAAGGCACAAGCAAACGCGGTTTTCGAAAAGCACGGAAGCCGCGCTCGGCCCCGGCGTCGCAAGTCTGCCTAATTGTATGTGGCGGCGGTGATGAACTCACCAAATGCCTCACACCAGACAAGCACACTGTCGTACGTCGTGACGTCGATGCTCTCCGGCACCTCAAGAATGAAGCCTGAGAATGATTTGACGTCACCAACCTGAATTGCATTTGCGCGGTCGAAGGTATCCTCATGATCAACAAGGCCATTGGTGAGGTAGAGTTTGTAATCCGGACCCGGCGCCAACCGACCTTGATGCGTAATCTCGGTCGCCGACACACTGATTGTGCCCTCACCCCAATGTGCGAAGTCGCTGCCGCGAAGGTCACGTGTCAAGGTAGCAGAGAATTGCGCCTGCTGTGCCATCTCTTCCAACTTCGCGGCATCTGGTGCCGGCGGCGCTGTCAGTATGGGTAAGAAATAGACACCCAAGCCAAAACCGATCGCCAAAGCAATTCCATGCGTGATGATCCAACGTACGAGGCGACCCATGACCTTAGTCCTTTATGCAAGAAAGCCTGTTGCAGCCTTTACCAGAAGAATACTCGAGAGCATCAGCAAAAGCACCTCGATCACGCGCATATAGACCTTGTCCGATAGAAACTTGACTAACCAACGGCCAAGGAACGTTCCCAAAATACCGACGGCAGCGAGGCCTGCGATCAATGGCCAGTCCAAACCCTCGAACAATCCAAGCGCATAGTAGCTTGGGATCTTGGCAAAGTTTCCAATTGCAAAAACAATCGCCATTGTTCCGGCAAATATCAAACGCGGTAAGTTTTGCGGAAGGAGGTAAGCTTGGGTCGGCGGGGCACCAGAGTGAGTAATGAACGTCGTGATACCCGCAACAGTACCCCACGCCAACCCTGGAACGACTTCCGCCTTTTGAGTACCATCCGGCTTTGCACCGACCCATCTGCGCCAAACGGTCCAAAGACCGACAAGTCCTGTGAACGCAAGTAGAACAGGCTCTGGCGTGTAAGGTACGATCATCGTTGCAATAACAATGCCAGACAGCATAGCGGGCATGAGTATGAGAACGTTTCGCGTGGAATAGTCCTTCCGGTACAGCCAAAGGGCGGCCAGATCCGTGACCAAAAGAACCGGAAGAACAAGCGCCGCAGCCTGGACCGGGTTCATGAAAAGCGCAAGGAATGGCACAGCCAGCGCCGCAGCCGACGCTAGCCCACCTTTCGCGACACCAATGATCAGGGCCGCGATTACCAAATATGGTAGAAGCTCGATCAGAAGGTCACGCCTCGAGTGCGCGGCGCAACATCTCCAGATCATCAGCTATCTGGCTGTCCTGCTGCATCAATTCCTCGATCTTGCGAACACCGTGCATGACGGTTGTATGATCACGCCCCCCAAAACGCCGCCCAATTTCCGGCAGGGAACGTGTTGTCATCTGTTTGGAAAGATACATGGCCACCTGGCGCGGGCGTGCAAATGTCCGCACACGTTTCGGGCCGATCAGGTCTGAGAGTCGAATGTTGTAGTGGTCGCTGACCTTACGTTGGATCTCTTCAACGGTTATCTTGCGATCACTGTGACGGATGACGTCCGCCAAGCAATCCTGCGTCAGCTCCATTGTGATTTCACGTCCAACCAACGAACCAAAGGCGAAGAGCCGCATCAAAGCGCCTTCCAGCACACGTACGTTTGTCGAGATCCGATGTGCCAGAAACTCCAGCACGCCATCTTGAATGTCGAGGTTCGGAAACTGTTCCGAAAACTGTTCCACCTTTTGCTGAAGAATACCGAGGCGAAGCTCATAGTTCGTTGGGTGCAGATCAACCACCAAGCCAGACTGCAAACGGCTTACAATCCGGTCTTCGATACCGTCAATTTCCGTCGGCGCACGATCCGAGCTGACGATGATCTGTTTGTTCTGGTCCACCAATGCATTGAAGGTGTGAAAGAACTCCTCCTGCGTCGCGTCCTTCTTGGCGATGAACTGAACATCATCAATCATTAGGACATCGACAGAGCGGAAAAGTTGTTTGAACGCGATCATGTCTTTGTCGCGCAGCGCTTGCACAAAGCGGTACATGAACTGCTCAGCCGACAAGTAGACGACCCGCAACTCGGGCGAGCGGTTCCGCAATTCCCATGCGATAGCGTGCATCAAGTGCGTCTTGCCCAGGCCAACGCCGCCATAAAGGAAAAGCGGATTGAACGTCGCGGGTCCACCCTCAGCGACACGACGCGCGGCCGCATGGGCAAGCTCGTTCGGCTTCCCAACAACGAAACTGTCAAAGGTGAAACGACTGTCGAGCGGTGCGCCCGGCAAGTCGGCGCACTCCGTCACAGGTACGGCCGCTGGTTCCAGCTCGGCTTTGGCGACGCGTTTAGCCACCGACTTTGATTGGTTCGGGACCGAAAACTCAACACGAGAAACCTGCTCACCCGCATTGTTCAGAACCTTTTGGATATCGTCGCCGAAATTGCGCGACACCCAGTTACCCATGAAATTGGTCGGGACGAAGAACGTCGCTACACCACCATTCATTCCAGCAAGTTCTAAAGGTTCAATCCAGTTAACGTAGTTGTTTTTTCCGACTGCAGACAAAAGGTCCTTGCGAACCTCACCCCAAGCTTCGTTTGTCATATTTGGCCCGCTACTTCTTTTTTGTGTTCAAGACTGGCGCCAAGCCAGCCCCCGAGCCTTCCATCCATTATGGTCGCCCCGGTGTCCCGATGCGTCCAAATCACCCTCAAACCCTTCGGCCACATTCCAGCAGGTTACCTCAACGCCCTTTTGGGCATAGTGATCTGCCACCGCGTGCGCGGCGTGAAGTGACCGTGCGCCTGATCGGCAAAGGAAGAGAAGGGGCCCCGGACTGTCCGCTCCGATCGCCGCTTCCACTTCCGCCGCAAACGCCAAGTTTTGAGACATGTCGGGAAAGCGCGCCCACTCTACGAAGAGTGTCTTATGCGCAAGCCCCGAAACGTCAGGTACGCCCACGAATGCCCATTCGGCGCGTGTTCTGACGTCGATAAGACAGGCGGAATCTTCTGTTTCCAGAATATGCCATGCCTCGGTCGGAACAACTTCTCCGACTGGCATGTTACCGCCCGCTCCCATCCAAAATGTCCCCCCAGGACGAAGTGAATCGCTCATGCAATTTGGCTTTTTGGTGACGCTCTCGCAACAATCCTTTGCGCTTGACAGTCATGAGCGCCGGAACGAATCCGCAATTGTCCAAAAATGCCAAGCCTGTTCAATGCACAATGCAGAACAAAAAAAATCGCGCCCATTTGGGCGCGATTTTCGTTGACAGCAGTTCTCAGCCGATCGCCTTAACCCGGGCTGCGAGTCGCGACACTTTCCGAGCTGCCGTGTTCTTGTGGTAGACACCCTTTGTCACGCCGCGCATCAATTCGGGCTGCGCCTGTTTCAAAGCAGAAGCCGCAGCGTCCTTGTCACCAGACGCAATCGCCTCTTCCACTTTTCGAAGGTAAGTTCGAATACGCGAACGGCGGGCCTTGTTCACGTCAAAGCGACGCAGGTTCTGCCGCGCGCGTTTCTTTGATTGGGGCGAATTAGCCATGGTCGTGTCCCTTTGTCTTAAGGTCTATAATATGCTGCACGAAAGACCCACTGCCGACCAGTTGGCCGACGAACACATAGCCTAAGCGGGCTCCACGCGCATGATCTGGCTCGCATAGAAGATTCCACCTGGCTTGGGAAGCCCTTATTTGTCTCTGAATTGCGCTTCGCGTTTTTCCAGAAACGCCGTCATACCTTCGGTTTGGTCTTCCGTCGCGAACAGTGAATGAAAGACGCGCCGCTCGAACAGAAGGCCTTCCGTCAGCGATGTCTCTTCGGCCCGATTGACCGCCTCTTTTACGACCATCGCCGTAACCACAGACTTTTCGGCGATCTTATGTGCGGCGGCCTGGGCTTCTTCCAACAGCTTCTTTGCCGGGACAACCCGGCTAACAAGACCAGATCTTTCAGCTTCATCAGCATCCATGAAACGTCCCGTCAAATGCATGTCCATGGACTTTGCTTTGCCAATCGCACGAGTCAAACGCTGAGTTCCCCCAAGTCCGGCAACAGTTCCAAGATTGATCTCGGGCTGCCCGAATTTCGCGGTCTCTGACGCAATGATGAAATCGCACATCATCGCAAGCTCGCAGCCACCACCCAAAGCGTAGCCAGACACTGCCGCAATAATCGGTTTCCGACATCGCAGGATACGTTCCGACGGCTCGGTGAAAAGGTCGGAGCGAAATGCTTCGACAAAAGACATCTCGGACATGTCCGAAATGTCAGCGCCGGCGGCGAAGACCTTTTCTGACCCGGTCACAATGATGCATCTGACCTTTTCGTTTTCGGCAGCTTCTGACACCGCGTCGGCAAGCTCGTGGATCATTGTTTGACTGATCGCATTCATCGCATCAGGCCGGTTCATGCGAATGGTTGTGACATGTTCTTCCGTCTCGACGATGATCGTTTCGAAAGCCATCTTAGGTGCTCACATCTGTTTCAGTTAACAGGGAGGCTTAGCAGTCCGCGACGTGGGTTCAAGTTATCTTTGGCACGTAGAGCAGTAGAAGCTTGATCGGCCGGACTGGACTACACGACTGATTATTCCACTACAATCAGGTGTTTGGCACCTCTGACCTTCCCGATCGTAAACAGAAAAGCGATGCTGAAAATACCCAAGATCACCACCCGTTGTACGGTAATCGCGCAAGGATGACCCACCCGCAGCAATTGCGTCGCGCAGGACATCGCGGATACGCGACGCCAACAATTCGACTCGGTGTCGCGCCACGCGATCACTCCTGCGAATTGGAGAAATGCCGGCACGGTACAACGCCTCGCAGACATAGATATTCCCGAGTCCTGAGACCAATTTTTGATCGAGGAGTGCCGACTTGATCGGCGTCCGGCGCTCTTTGAGCCGCATGTACAGATAGTCGGCGTAGAACGCGTTTCCCAAAGGTTCGGGTCCAAGCTCCCGCAACAACTTGTGCTGACCGAGTTCTGCCGTAGGGATCAGGTCCATCGCGCCAAAACGGCGCGGATCATTGAAGGTTACTCGGGCGCCTGAGCGCATATGAAATACGACATGATCGTGTTTCTCGGGGGCTGGGTGCTCGCGGTGAAACTGACCTAATGGATCGCCCGATACCAAAATGCGGCCCGACATGCCTAGGTGGATCAAGAGCGTTTCTTGCGACGACAAGTCGGCCAGCAAGTACTTGGACCGGCGACGCAACGCCAGGACACAAACATCAGATAGCCGTTCTGACATACGGTCTGGGAAAGGCCACCGCAGGTCCGGGCGATTTACATCCGTCTTCGAAATCGTCTGTCCTTCCATTGCTGGCAAAAGGCCGGCTCGGACAGTTTCTACTTCAGGCAGCTCAGGCAAAGGCGCAGCCCCCTGCGGCGAATGCGCCCGTTGCGATGTCACACTGCCCTCGGCGCATTAAGACTCCTATAAATGAATTGCGCTGGCTCCGCTTTCACCGCGCGGTATAAGGAGCGGCGCACGAATAAGCAAAGACCATGACCGACACAAACGAAAAGATCACACATTTCGGCGACCGGCAGGTGCCAGAAGACGAAAAGGCCGGGCTCGTCCACGATGTATTTTCGAGCGTTGCTTCCAAGTACGACATCATGAACGACGTAATGTCAGTCGGAATACACCGGCTTTGGAAAGACGCAATGATGGATTGGCTTGCGCCCCGAAACGGCCAAAGGCTTCTGGATGTCGCTGGTGGAACGGGTGATATCGCGTTTCGTTTCCTGCGGCGCGCGCCGACCGCCTCCGCCGTTGTGACCGACATGACTGAACCTATGTTGACGGAAGGTCGGAAACGCGCCGACGCCGAGGCTTTCGGAGACAGGCTTGATTGGGTGACTGGCGATGCGATGGCACTTCCGTTCGATGACAGAAGCTTTGATGTTTACACGATCAGTTTCGGAATTCGCAATGTTACACGGATCGACGATGCACTGCGTGAAGCGTATCGCATCTTGCGGCCGGGTGGACGGCTGATGGTTCTTGAGTTTTCGCACCTTCCCAACACGGATTTGCAGCGTCTTTACGACCTCTACTCCTTCAATGTCATTCCCCGCATGGGGCAGGCAATTGCCGGTGATCGCGACAGCTATCAGTACCTTGTCGAGTCCATTCGTCGTTTTCCGGATCAAACGACGTTTGCCAAAACGATCAGTGAAGCCGGTTTCGAGCAGGTGAAGTACCGAAACCTGTCGATGGGGATTGCCGCGCTGCATTCCGGATGGAAAATCTGACACGATGCGCGGCCCGCACAACCTTTTTCGCCTAATCAGGACAGGTGCCACATTCGAAAGAACCGGCGCCATGCGTCAAGTGCTGGAAGCCATGGAAGCGCCTCCACCTTTGCGCTTTGCCGCGCGTGTCTTCGGCTGGCCGTTCAAGTGGCTTGGTATCAAAGGGGACCCCAATCAACCCCCTGTAACGCGCGCTTTGACAGCTCTTGGTCCAGCCTACATAAAATTTGGACAAATTCTTTCGACGCGACCTGACGTTGTTGGCGCCGAACTGGCCGAACAGCTTCGTGTCCTTCAAGACAAATTGCCAGCCTTTCCAACGGATTTCGCCAAGACGATGGTCGCACAAGAACTCGGCCAACCTGTCGACATACTGTTCTCCGAGTTTTCCGAACCCGTTGCAGCCGCCTCAATTGCACAGGTCCATAGGGCGCGTCTGGCAGACACCGGAGAGGACGTTGCCGTCAAGGTTCTCCGCCCGAAAATTGAAGCGGCGTTCAGACGCGATGTGGATGCTTTCTATTTTGCAGCGCGAATGATTGAGCTTTTGTCACCTGGTTCGCGCCGCCTTCGTCCTATAGATGTCATCAAACATTTCGAAGGCGTTGTGAACGGAGAGCTTGACCTGCGCCTTGAAACATCTGCAGCGGCAGAGTTTGCAGCAAACACGAAAAGCGATGAAGGCTTCGCGGTTCCTAATGTCCATTGGGCACTTTCCTCGCGCCGGGTCATGACCCTTGATTGGGTCGAGGGGCTTTCACTCGGCGATCCAATCGCCATAGCCGAGGCTGGCCACGACACGGTCCGGGTTGGCGAAAAGGTCTTGACCACCTTCCTAAGTCACGCCCTTCGAGATGGCTATTTTCATGCTGATATGCATCAAGGCAATCTGAAGCTCGCGCCAGACGGTACGCTAGTGGCCCTCGATTTCGGAATCATGGGGCGGATCGACGAATATACACGACGCGTTTATGCCGAGATTTTGATCGGCTTCATTCGCAAGGACTATCTCCGTGTGGCCGAGGTGCACTTTGAGGCCGGCTACGTCCCTGCAGATCAGGATGTTGACGAGTTCGCACGCGCATTGCGCGCCGTCGGTGAACCTATTTTTGGAATGGATGCCAGCCGCATATCTATGGCCCGTCTGCTATCCTATCTTTTTGAAGTCACTGAGACGTTTGGAATGGAGACACGGACGGAGCTGATCTTGTTGCAGCGAACAATGGTAGTGGTCGAAGGCGTTTCTCGCTCGATGAACCCACATATCAACATCTGGAGCGTCGCGCGGCCTGTTGTGGAGGGTTATATTGCCGACAATATCGGTCCCAAAGCGCTTTTGCGGGATATGGCAAAGACTGCACGTATTCTTGCCCGGTTCGGACCAAAGCTTCCGCAATTGGCAGAAGCTGCACTTATTGCCCAAGCAGATCGCAGTGAGTTACCACAACCGAAGACTTTGAAACCTGGTGTCCTGCTTCTCGCACTCGTAGCGCTTCTGTCATTCGCCCTAGGCGCGCTACTTTAACCTCCTGCAGGCTCGCGTAAGGCGGTTACGCTGTCAGATAAAACAATCGCGCCACCTTCAAGAACAAGGTTCGTTCCATCCAAACCCTGCCGCGCCTCGCTTATACGCGCATAGTGAGGTGCGGTCTGAACATTTGTAACTTCACCACGACTAATACTTGATAATTCAAGGGAATAGTTGCCAGGTGGCAGGGGTTGACCAGACGTATCGCGACCAACCCAAGAAAAAGTGCCCCCTGACAGTGGGACCCCTTCACGTGAAACTTCCCGTCCAAATTCGTCTTTCACAATGAGTTGTGCCTGATCTGATCCGGGCGCAGGCTCGACTGCCACATCGATAGGCGCGCCGTCAAATGCAACAGGCGTTGTGACACGTGCTTCCATGCCAACCCATCCAGCCAACTCGGACAGCTCTGTTGCACCAAGTGCGCTTGTAAGGTCACTGAGCAAATCATTGGTCAACACCTGCTGTTCAACGCCAGAGAATGTTGCAAGCTGCACCGCGAAATCCTGACTTTCGATTGGATTGAGTGGGTCCTGATTTTCAAGCTGCGTCGTCAGCATGAGAAGGAACGTCTCGAAGTCCGAGGAAAT
>JBCCCA010000079.1:0-13424 GCA_039033735.1 Pseudomonadota bacterium | reverse complement strand
CCCAAGGATGCCTGCCAGCGCGTCAAGCTCTGCGTCCGATGGTTCGGACAGGTTTCGTTCCACCTGGCTAAGCCAGCCAACAGACCGTCCCACAGCTTCGGAAACATCGGTCAGTGTCATGCCGCGCCGCTTTCGCAGCACGCGCAGATCGTGACCAAGATTGTCCGAAGCGATGGCCAGCGGCATCTTCACCCTCACGTGAAAAAATCATCCAAATTTTCACGGAAATTGCCTTGGTGAGTCAATACCAATTTTGCCGCAGGCGAAGGCATCCCGGTCCGCTCCGTGAAAATTGCTGAAAAAGTAACCGTGCATTAACCAGTTTCGCGCTTGATCTCCGCAGCATTGGGGGATGACCGGCATTTCAGGCAAAGACATCGCAACGGACGTTTTGAGGCGGCACAGGTACTTTCTGGGCTTCGCTTTGCTTTTCAGTGTCTTTGCGAATTTTCTGATGCTGACCGGCCCACTTTTCATGTTGCAGGTCTATGATCGCGTACTGGGCTCGCGCTCGGAAGAAACCCTGGTGGCGCTGTTGGTGCTGGTGCTGGCACTTTACGGTCTGATGTGGCTTTTGAACTTTGCCCGCACCCGTCTGGTCGCCCGCTATGGCGCGCGGTTCCAGGTGGCGCTGGACGCGGTGGTGTTTCGCGCTGAAATGCGCCGCCCTGCACCCGGCCAGCAAACGCCCACGGCCAGTCGTGACCTTGAAGCCGTACAGGGCCTGTTCGGGTCGCCCGCGTTGATTGCATTGATGGACCTGCCGTTCACCCCCTTGTTCATTGGGGTTATCTTCGCGTTCCACACATGGTTGGGACTGTTCGCCTTGGCCGGCGGGGTGCTCCTGATTTGCATCACGATCCTGAACCAGGCCCTGACATCGCAGCGTGTGGCGCAAGCCCAATCAACCGGAGAAGCGACGTACAAGTTTGCGGAAAATGCGCGCGCAGCGGCCGAGTTGATCCGCAGTCAGGGAATGCTGGATGCCGTCACCGACCGTTGGCAGGAAGGGCGGACCCATGCACTTCGGCAAAACATGGTTGCCGTCGATTGGACCGGGGCATTTTCGACCTTTACCCAGGCCTTTCGCCTTGCCCTTCAATCCCTTGTCCTGGCGCTTGGCGCGTGGTTGGTGCTGAAAGGGGACATGACGGCGGGCGCGATGATTGCCGGGTCCATCCTGTTGGGTCGGGCGCTGGCCCCGATCGAACAGATCATCGGGCGCTGGCCGCAGATTGCCCGCGCGCGCAGCGGCTGGCGCGACCTGATGGCGTTTCTGGAAAGCGCCGAAGAACCGGTGGACCGCACTCGACTGCCCCGCCCCAACGGGCAACTTGATGTGAAGGGCGTCACGATCACCAAGGGGCCCGGGCAGCCACCAGTCCTTTACAACATCTCGTTCACTCTTAGGCCGGGCGACGCCCTGGGCGTCATTGGAAAAAGCGGATCAGGCAAGACCACGATCGCCAAGGCAATCCTTGGTCTGGTGAACCCCAGCATCGGAGAAGTGCGACTGGGCGGGGCCTTGATGTCTCATTATTCGCCCGCTGATCTAGGCAGCCACATCGGTTATCTGCCCCAGGACCCGATCCTGATCACCGGCACGATCGCCGAAAACATCGCCCGCATGGCCCGCGACCCGGACAGCCAGGCGGTGGTTGCCGCGGCCCAGAAAGCAAATGTGCACGACCTTATCCTGACGTTGCCCGAGGGCTATGACACTCGGGTGCGCGACAATATGATCGAGCTTTCGGGCGGTCAGCGCCAGCGGATCGCTTTGGCCCGCGCGCTTTATGGCGAGCCGATGCTGCTTGTGCTGGACGAACCGAACTCGGCCCTGGATCAGGACGGGAGCGAGGCTTTGAACGCCGCCGTCCGCCAGATGAAAGCCGAAGGCCGGACCGTCATCATCATGACACACCGGCCCATGGCAATCTCGGAATGCGACAAGCTGATGGTCGTTGAAAGCGGGCGGATGAGCGCGTTTGGACCCCGCGATGAGGTTCTTCGCAACACGGTTCGAAACGTGGACGACGTGCAACGTTCGCTTAAAACCGGAACCTATCCATGACGGATAACAATTACAGCCCCGCACTGCCCCTGATCGTCGGGCTGACGGCCCTGGCGCTGTTGATCGGTGGCATTGGATTTTGGAGCGTTCGAACCCACATCGCAGGCGCGATCATTGCCAACGGGCTGGTCGAGGTCGAGAACAACCGACAGGTCGTTCAACACGCCGAAGGTGGCACTGTCGGCGAAATTCTGGCCCGCGACGGGGATCGCGTAATGGCGGGCGACCCGTTGATCCTTCTGGACGCCACACTTTTGCAATCCGACATTGCCGTGATCGAATTGCAGCTAGTGGAACTGACGGCACGGCGCGCGCGCCTGGAAGCCGAGCGGGATGACGCCCCTGCCTTGTCACTGCCACCGTCGTTGTTGAATGCCCCCTCCCCCACCGCCGCCGATCAGATTGCCGGGCAGCGCAAACTGTTCGCTGCACGCCGGGAAACGTTGGAAAGCGAACTGATCCAGATCGAAGAACGTATCCAACAAACCCGCAATCGTGTGCTTGGCACAGAAGCGCAAATCACCGCTCTTCTGGTGCAGGCCGACTTGGTCGGCAGCGAATTGGCCGATATGGAAACCCTGTTGGAGAAGGGATTAATCCCCAACGGGCGCATTTCGACCCTAAGACGCGAAGCCGCGCGCCTTGGCGGCGAGATTGGCGCCCTGACGGCGCGTGTGGCCGAGTATCGGGGCGAAATCGCAGGTAACGAGATCGAGCGCCTGCGCCGGATCACGGAACGACGCGAAACCGCGATTTCGGAGCTGCGGGACATCCAATTTCGCGAGCTTGAACTGACCGAGAAACTGCGCGGGTTGACCGAGCGAATGACCCGGCTGGACGTTCGTGCGCCTGTGGGCGGCATTGTCTATGGCAGCACCATCTTTGCCGAGAACGCGGTCATCCGGCCAGCTGACCCGCTGATGTATATCATCCCTCAGGATCAGCCATTGATCGTAAGCGCGCGGGTCGACGCCATTCACATCGATCAGGTTCATGTCGGGCAAACCGCCAGCCTGCGGTTCCCGGCCTTCAATCAGCGCATAACGCCCGAAGTCGCGGGCACGGTGCTTAAGGTTTCGGCAGACATCCTTCGGGACGAGGCGACCGGGCTGTCATATTATCGTGTCAACGTCGTCCCCGACCCGTTCGAACTTGTGAAACTTGCCGATCAAACGCTTTTGCCGGGCATGCCGGTTGAGACGTTTCTGAAAACAACTGAACGCACGCCGCTGTCCTATCTGACCAAACCGCTGACCGACTACTTCCAACGGTCGTTCCGCGAAAGCTAATCATAGCGCAGTTCGGTCGCTTTGCCCCGAAAGATCACATAGCTTAGCGCTGTGTAGGCAAGGATCGCAGGCAGAACGAAAAGCGTGCCGACAAGAATGATCATCAGGCTTTCCGGCGCCGACGCGCTTTCATAAATCGTCAGTTTCTCGGGCACTACATACGGGTAGAAGCTGTAGGCCATCCCGCAGAAGCTGAGCGTGAACAGACCCATAATCGATGCGAACGGGGTCCAGGCATACCGGTCGCCTTCCATCGGCAGATGCCGGAGTTTCGCCCATAGAAACACCAGCAACGCCCCCGACAGAATTGGCAGCGGCGCAAGATAGAGCATTTGCGGGAAGTCGAACCACTTGTCGAAAATGCGCGTACTGACAAAGGGTGTCGCAAGCGAGATCGCACCGATCCCGAGAAGCAATCCCCATATGCCACCCTTTGTCCACTTGACCGCTTTCTCCTGCAGGTGACCATCGGTCTTTGCAATCAGCCACGCCGCACCGATGCAGCTGTAGCCGACCGTCAGGAATACCGCTGTCAGCATGGCGAAAATCACATGTGGCAGGGTCCAGGTCAGCCCCATGATATACATGCCCAGCATGAAGCCCTGGCTCATCGACGCCATAAGCGAGCCCGTGAAGAATGCCCCATTCCAGAAGCGCTTTTGGGAGATCGGCGCCTTGGCGCGAAACTCGAACGACACCCCGCGCAAGATCAGCCCGACCAGCATAACCGCGACAGGTAGGTAAAGCGCGGTCAGGATCACCCCATGGGCGGTCGGGAAGGCCACAAGCAGAAGGCCGATGGCCAGAACCAGCCATGTCTCGTTCGCATCCCAGAACGGGCCAATCGAGGCGACAAGGCGGTCTTTTTCCGCGTCATTCGACAGCGGCATCAACAGACCAACGCCCAGGTCGAAACCGTCAAGGACAACATAGATCAGGATCGACAGGCCCATAAGCGCTGCAAAGGCGAAGGGCAGCCAGACGTTGGGGTCACCGAACAGGGTCATCATGTCATTCACCCGGAATTGCGTGGACTTCGGCTTCGCCGCTGCGCGGATACTGGCGGGTCGACAAAGGCTCGCCCCGGCTTGCCTTCCAGGCCAGATAGGTGACCGTGCCCATGTAGGCGAAGATCAGTGCGGCATAGACGGTGAGATAAACAATCAACGTCGACAATACCATCGGCGCGGGCACGTCGGCTACCGCTTGCTTGGTGGACAGCACACCTTGGACCAGCCACGGTTGGCGGCCAATTTCAGTTGTGTACCAGCCCGCAAGCGTTGCGATCCAGCCTGAGAATGCCATACCGGAAAAGGCAAACAGCATCAGCTTCGGCATGTGTTCCGCCCCACGGCGACGCAGCATATACGCCCCGGCCCAGCTAAGCGCGAGCATCGCCATGCCTGTGCCTACCATGATCCGGAAGCTCCAGAAGACCGGCGCGACGGGCGGGTGCAACGGCGTGCCGTCTTCGGCGACGAAGTCGTTCAGCCCTGGCACGACACCCTCAGCTTTATGTTTGAGGATCAGCGACGCCCCATTGGGAATCCCGATTTCCATCCGGTTTTCGCGCGCGTCTTCATCTGGGATCGCAAAAAGCAGCAGCGGCACATTGCCCTGGGTTTCCCAGTTCCCCTCCATCGCCGCCACTTTCTGCGGCTGATGCTCAAGCGTGTTCAACCCGTGCATGTCGCCGGCAAAGATCTGAATCGGGATCAGCAGCGCGCCCAGGACGATGCCGAAACGCATGGTCGATTTCACGCTTTCCTGCCGATCACCCCACAGAAGACGCAGCGCCGAGATGCCGGCAATCAGGAAGGCCACGGTCAGGCCCGACGCCAGCAGCATGTGCACCAGACGATAGGGCATGGACGGGTTGAAGATGATCGCCCACCAATCGGTCGCAAAGGCGACGCCGTCGCGCATTTCAAATCCGGCGGGGGTGTGCATCCACGAGTTCAGCACAAGTATCCAGAAGGCCGACATCGTCGTGCCGAACGCAACAAGAAAGGTCGCAAGCGTGTGCACCCAATTGGGCACTTTGCGAGCGCCAAACAGCATGATCCCCAGGAAGACAGCTTCCAGGAAGAACGCCGTCATAACCTCATAGGCCAGCAGCGGTCCCGCGATATTGCCAACCGCTTCCATGAATCCGGGCCAATTGGTCCCGAACTGGAACGACATCGTGATGCCCGAGACCACGCCCATTGCAAAGGACAGAGCAAAGACTTTTACCCAGAACAGGTAGGCCTCCATCCATTTCTGCTCGCCCGTTGCATTGAACCGGAGTTTGAAGAACAGAAGCGCCCAGCCCAACGCAATGGTGATCGTCGGGAAGAGAATGTGAAACGAAATATTCGCACCAAATTGGATGCGCGACAAAAGTAGCGTGTCCATAATTACCCCTCGGGGCCTATTTTGTTACCGTTGCATCAGATATAGGCCTAAAGCATGCCGGATCATCGGACTGCGACAGTACGCCGGGGGGTGCGACATATCGGCTAGGTCGGCGTAAAACGGAGTGATTTTAAATCACTGATTTAAATATATTTTGCTGGCATACGCCATGAGGCATCAACAAAAAAATGCAGGGTTGATCGGGAACCAATCGACCAACCCTGCATTGGAACCTCAGGAAACCGATCAAAGCCCTGAAGTTTTTGGTTTTCGGGCTTAGGAGCCGTCGAATTTGGACGCATCTGAATACTGGCCAACGACCGTATTCATGTTGCCCGTCATCTGGTTCATGCCGTTGAAGATGCGAGCGCGTTCGTCATCGCTGATCTCGGCGCCACTCAGGATCGCATCGACCGAGGGCTTGAGCTCTTGCCAGTTGCCGATGACCACCTTCAGACCTTCTGCGATGGTTGCATTCGGTGGCGGGGCGATACCGGCGGCGGACATTCCACTGCTCAATGCAAAAAGCGAGGTTTCAAACATGTTGGCTGTGGCCGCCAACTCCGCCTTTGCGGCTTCGGCGTTCACGCCAGACGACACAAGACACACGTTTTTCGACATTCGTTGTGTCAGCATCCGTTGGCGGCCCGAAATGTCGACCAACATTGCATAGGACTGCAACATCGCGTTGGGGTCCGAGTATTGGGCTGACAAGTCACTGACCAACAGCTTCGCCATATCAAGAAGCGGAGCGCTGACATTCGCAACATGCGTGACTTGGTCAATGCTGGTGTCGCCCTGATCAATTGCCGTCAGTCCGGACGACATCGGCGCCCACTCATCGCGCAGCATGCCAATCCGTCGGATCGTCTTTTTGCGCTTCTCTTCAGCATTGATCCCCAGATCGGCATTTCCGTGTTCAAGGGCGTCCACGATCAATTCGAACTCGGCCATTGCCGCACGCATGGCAGGGCCGCTTGTCTCGGTGTCAATTCCGGCGGCATAGTTACAGCTTGTTGCGACAACGCGCTGGCTGAGCATCCGCAGCTTGCCCGAGTAGTTCACCCGCTCGCTTGCGCCGATCCGTTTGGCCAGCTCGGCTTTGCTGGTGTTGCCATCTGCTGCCAGCGCAGCAGGCGCGGCAAAAGCAAGTGTCAAAGGCAAAAGGGTGGCGATCATGCACTTACGTGCACGCACAGGCGTCAATAATTTCATGGGGGTTCCGTCCTTTACATAACTCTTAACAAACGCGACCGGCGCCACAGGGGCGTCGATCACGGCTTCCGTTACGTTAACGTTAACCACGTATTCTGACGTCACTACGGCGCGCCTAGCGCAAAAAATGTCAACTTAGTGTCGTGCCAATGATTATTTCATGTATTTACTACTTATGGATCATTAGTTTTACTAATTTACTACTTTAAATTGTACTGTGTTTTATGAATTCCGTGAAAAGGAGATGTAAACGCACATTTATTAATCGTCCTGAAGAATTTGGCGCACGAAGGAACAGAAAACAAGTTCTGGGATTCAGCACAATTCCTCCGCTGAAAGCAGTTCGTTGGTGCAAAACGGCAAAAGGAAATTGGCGCGGCCTTGCTAAGCCGCGCCAAACAGAAAGCAATCGATGCACCTGCGCATCCGCTGTTAAAGAAGCAGCGGGTCCTCGCTGGCGTCATAGTCAAGAAGGGTCAGCTTGTTGCCTGATCCATAGTCAAGCACCCAATCGTCTCCGATCTTCTCACCATTCGACAGCAGGTCGATCAGACCCAGGCCGACATCAGCGACCTGATCCCCCGAGGAGAAGCCATAGATGCTGACAGCCCCCATCTTGGTGGTGTCCACGCCGAACAGGTCGTCTTCGTCATCCCGCGCCGAAAGCTTGTTATTGCCATCAACTTCAAGGCCCAGCGTTTCGGACAAGAGCATCCCGCCCGACCCGCCATTCCCCGCAAAATAGTCGATCTCGACCATTCGCGTGACGTCGGCGTCAAACGCAATCGCACCGTCGTAGTCGCCGTTTCGATCACCGAACAACGCATAGGGTTCAACATTTTCAAGTTGGCTTTCACCACTGTCCAAAGTCAGCCTTGCGCTTTCAACCGCAAGGGCGCTTTCGTCAACTTCGGCGCCGAGTGTCAGCGACCGACCCGCAGCGACGCTATTGTGAAGCACCGTGTTTTCGCCCAGTTCGAACAGGCGGCTGTCGCTGGCGCTGTCCACAAGCCAGACCGTCGTCGGATCAAGCGGGTCAGAGGGCATGTCGGGCACAGGCTCCGGCGGTGTGTCTGGTTCTGGCGGAGTGTCCGGTTCTGGCGGAGTGTCCGGTTCCGGCGGAGTGTCGGGCTCCGGAGGCGTGTCCGGTTCCGGCGGATTATCGGGTTCCGGAGGCGTGTCCGGTTCCGGCGGAGTATCCGGGACAGGCGGCGTATCCGGAACTGTCGGCGTCTCGGCCAGTGTTTCGGCAGCAGACTTGTTCTGATCCAGCGACCCAAGGCTCAGATGAATCTTGTCCAGATAAGCGTCTTCTGAGCGGCCCGAGACCTCGAATACATGCGTTCCCGGTTCAAGATCATAGCCGGCCGACGACTTGTCGTGGTTTACATCAAAGGTCTTGCCCCAGTTCCACGTCTCGCGTGCACCACTGAAAAAGACCTTCTTCCACGGCCCGCCATCCATGCGGACGAAGAAATCGTTATTTAGATCGCTGGCTTCGCCATTGGCCGGGCGCGAGCCGAGAAGCCCCAGCTTGTAGGTGCCGCCTTCGGTCACCTCAAACTCATAGGACAACGCGCCACTTCCGGGTTTGTTGTACAGGTTCGGACCATCCCAATGCAGGTATCCATCGCCCGTGTGCCCGCCAAGCGCATCCGAGATATTCCAGTTCGCGTAGCCGTCGCCGTCGGGGTCGGTGGGTACACCTTTCTCGGCCTGCATGACGACTTTGCCGTCCTGAGCCGCCCATAGCGCGTCACTGGTCGGCGCCGGTGGCACTGGGTCTGGATCGGGCTCTGGGTCAGGTGGCGTCGGGGTTGCGGGCGCATCGCCGACCGAAAACCCGGTGTCGACTTCGCCGATCTTGCCACCGCTGGCATTCTGCCCGCCGAACAGCTCGACCTTAAGCGAATAGTTCCCCGCGTCGTCAAATGCGGCCTCTGGTGCCGATTTGAAGTTGCCACCGGTGTCGCCGAACAGCGCATAGGGCGCGACGTTTTCCACCTGCGTGTAGTCGCCAAGTGTCAAGCGGACCGAGCCGACAGAACCGTCAACATCCGCCACGATCGACACGTCCTTGTCACCGATCACGGACGGGTCAAGTGTGTCGCCTGCTTTCAACTCGCCGATGGTTTCGTTCGTTTCAGCATCAACTAGGCGTAGCGTGACATCGGGAAGGTCCGGCGCGGGCGGCGGCGTTGGCACGTCCGGGACATCCGGCGTTGTCGGACCGCCTGCCACATCGAATGACATTTCGGCCGGGTTCCAGACCACCACGGCCCATTCCCCGTTCGTCGCAGTCGGCGGCACGCCCAGTGACTGCGACCCACCGCCAGACACGCTTGCGACTGATCCTGTCATCAAGGGGCCGCCCTCGATCACGTCGTACCAGCCGACGTTATACGTGCCGTCCTGTCCGCTGAGGTCCAGCGTCGCCCGCCCGCCGTCGGGCAGATAATAGGCATAGACAGTCCCGTCCAAGGCAAGACCATGAGTTTCGGTGGCAGATGTCAGACCATCGCCGTCACGCATATCTTCCAGTGGCAATTTCTCGAATAACTCACGGGCAGAAGCCGCCCATTCATAGGCACTTTCCCGCAAGCTGAAGTCTTCCATTGCAAGGTCACCACCTTGGCCATTCGCACTTTGATACCCGTAGTACCACTCAGCACCACCTGCGCCTTCGGCATAAGACTTCCAAAGAACGGTGCGCAGCGCAGCGTGATTGGCTTCCCATCCCGGGTCCCCTTCGGCCGCAAGACCGATCGAGGCGTTCCCCGGCTCGTCCAGAAACGCGACAACGGGGCGCCCGGCGTCTTCCGCACCGTCAAGATAGCGGTCCAGATCGGGCACCTGGTTTTCGTTACTGGTCTGAAAAGACAGGACATCCAGCGTTTCCGATCCCTCATAGGCCTCGTATTTGTTGTGCTGGTTTGGATAGGTGTGAAGGGCCACCGCGTGGTCATACGGGTCCAGCGACTTGAGGTATTCCGAATGATCCCGGATTTCGGCCGTGGTGTTCGTGTTTTCTTCACCAAGGTTCCAGATCAGGCTGTTATGGTGACCGAAACGGGCGACCATTTCGCGCATGAACAGCATCCGTTCCGTGCCAAGCGCACCGTCATTCAAAAGTTGATCATTCTCGGTTTCTTGCAGGAACAGGTGCAGGTTGACCCCTTTTTCCTGCATGTGCCCAAAGACGACCTCCCATTGAGCCAGCTTTGAGACGTCAAAGCTTTGCGCCCGTTCGTCTAGATTGGGTGTGGCGTTCTTGCCAACGTTGTAGAGGCTGGTGTCGGTCCAAGGCGACACATCGCGCCCATCGCCCGCAATATTCATCAGCATCATGTAGGCGGAGTTCACGTCATGCTCGGCCAGGTAATTCACAGCACCGATAATGCCCTGCCCCTTACCGCCGTCCCATGTCGGATCACCTGCGTTGAAATCGTCAAGGTGCGGTGCGTAATCATGGCTGCCGGGCGTGTCATCGAACCCGGAATAGCCAAGGAAATTCTCGGGGCTGCCGACACCAGACTTAAGGAACGTCTCGCCGGTTCCGGCATAGGACAGGTACTGCCCGCCATCGTATTCCAGAACCCCCTTGGCCCGGAAGTCGTCACCGGTCTTGTCGCTTTCTGCGATGCTCAGGCTGCCGCTGTCGCCGTCAAAGAACCCGCCGCTTTGGCCTTGCGCATCGCTGACGGCAATCTCGTTACCGACACGAAACTCGGCGTTCCATGTCCAATCACCGGTGAGCGGCGGATTGAAGTTCACCTGCCAGATATTTCCCGATGTGGCACCAGTATTGGCGGCATCGCCATCGGCGGCAAAGAACCCGGGAACCGTGATCTCGGTTCCGTTTTCGTGGGTAAACGTGACGTCCAGACGGTGATCCAGAAAGGTTTCGGGCGTTTCGCTGAGTGCGGGCCCTTCGAAATTCAAGGTGAGTTTGTGCCACTGCATGGCATCGCCGGAAAGGTACATCGGGTCGGGGCTCCCAGAAATTCTGCTCGGGCCGCGGCGCAGGCAGATTGTATTATGACGAACAGGTTTACTCGCACCGGAACGCGGACCCGATTGCCCCCAACGGACCCGTTGCTGCCACGGCTAGGGAGAGATCGTGTTCAAAATGTGTCGACAAGTGCACATGACGGAACTTCAGTGTTTCCACTCAAAGAACATTCGGTTCGAACGCCGTAACATTGGCGCGTGGAAGGCTGCTGTGCCTTGGACAGTCCGGCCTATCCCCCTATTCTGTTTCCATGCGTCAGGTGACATCTCTCTCCGCAAGAAACGTGGTTGGGGTTGCGGGCGACGTGGTCAATGCAGCCGCCACATTGGGGATCCGTGGGCCTTGATGTCGCCGGGCCCTGGGTCCCGACCGTCATGCTGGACGAAGACGACTTCTACGGCATGGTTTAAATGATGGCCGCGCAGATGGATGTCACGCCCTTGCCCTTGATCGTGGGTGACGCCATGCGGCCCGATGAATACGCCGCGCTTGGACTGGCCTGAAAGGCACCCCCCAACACTGTTGGGCTCGTTTTCCCGCGTGGCACGATAGGCCCGTCTTTGGACCAGCTTTACCCAGTACACGTTAGACAAAACCGATGAGGGCGCTTTGCTGATCGAGCACCGTGCAGGCGCCCGGCGGTTGTGCATGCGAACATCGATCGAAGCCAATTTGGCCAGCGGTGTGTCGCTGAGCCGTCAGGTGTCGTCGCCTGCATTTGCACCATCGGCGGTTTACATTAAGCATCCAGCGCCAAAAACAACACGGCACCACGACGCGTATTTCAGATGCCCCGTCCAGTTTGGCGCGGATCAGGATGCGATGCTGTTGTCGCGAGACAGTCTTGAAAAGCCGAATGTTCTGGGCGACGAGGGGATCACGAAGTTCCTGGTGTCGCATCTGGACAAGGAGCTGTCCCGCATCGACGATACGCCCGCGTTGAGCGCCCCGACCAAAGACGAAATCGCACGGGCGCTCAGCGAAGGTTTGCCGAAGATGGGCGACGTCGCGCGGTAACTGGGATTAAGCGCGCGTTCCTTTCACCGTCGCCTTGCCGATCAAGGCGTCAGATTCCAGACCCTGACAGAAGAAACCCGACGCGAGATTGCGATGGGAATGTTACGGGACGAACGTTATACGCTGTCGGAAATCGCATTCCTGACCGGATACTCCGAACAAAGCACATTCACCCGTGCCCTCAAACGTTGGACCGGATCGCCCCCAGCCAATTGCCGCAAGGCGCAGCCCAAAGGTTAAGGTCGCGTGGCCGCATCTGTCAAACCCTTGGCATCTTCAGTCATGACCCGAGCACGACCCAGCACTTAGACATCCGCCATCACTTGACCCAAAGGAGATGTCTTATGTCTGATCAACCCATTCTTGTCATCGCCGCGACCGGCAAAACCGGTGCCGGCGTTGTTAAGCGTCTGGAAACCCTCGGAAAGCCTGTCCGTTATGGCACCCGCCATGCCCCGATCCGGTTTGACTGGGATACCCCCGACACATGGAGAGCGGCGCTTGACGGTGTCCGGGCGGCGATATTCGCGAGCCGATCATCGACATGGATGCAATTGCCGATGTCGTCGTTTCCGCGCTGACAAAAGAGGGCCATTCGAAAAGGCTGTACAAGGTCACGGGCCCCGAATTTTTAAGCTTTGCCGAGATGGCAGCGATCCTGTCCACGGCGATGGGACGCTAGGTTCAGCACGTGCCGATTGCCTTCGACGAATTCCACGCAAACGTGGCGCAGGCGAGCTGCGCGTTCGTGGCCGACGTGTTCACAGCAATCGCGCGCGAAATCCTGAATGGCCGGAACGCCGCGACCAGCGATGGTGTCGAACGGGCCCTAGGCCGCGCGGCCACAAGCTTTGCCGAATTTGCCCGGAGATCAGCCGAAACAGGCATGTGGCACGCGGTCGCCTGACCCCGCGAAACGGCGGGGTGCAGCGCCCCGCAATCATCGAAAGGACATACAATGTCGATCTGGTTTTTCCTTCTGACGCAGGGCGCGATCATTTCCTATGCGCTTGTCGGCGGGGTCTTTCGCGGGGTGCCCATGGTGTTGTTCATTGGCATGGCGCCGGTGTCGTTGTTGATCGCAGGCTATGGGGGTATCGTTTTAGGCGGGCAGCCGGGCACGCTGATGATGATCGCGGGCCTGATCTACGTCGTCGGCTGCTTCGGTGTGACAGTCTGCTTCAATGTCCTCATGAACGAAACGCTTGCCGGAATGGAAACCGGGTTGGATGCCACCCGCGACTACTGGACCGAAACCTATCTGCCGCGCTGGACGTTCTGGAACTCGGTCAGAACGGCGGCCTCGGCCCTTTCAGCGGCTTTGCTTTTGGTCTCGCTGCTTTGGGTAAATCAACTGCTGACGGCGTGACCCCTTCAAGGAAAGGCGGCCCGGTGCACCCGGGTCGACCGCGCCGAGAGATAT
>JBCCCA010000078.1:0-13470 GCA_039033735.1 Pseudomonadota bacterium | reverse complement strand
GTCCGGGACAGCGCAAACCGCCCCACCCTTCATCCCAACGATTATCGGCGTGGGCGGCAAGGACTGGCCCGCCGTCGCCGCGGGGGCGACGATCTTCCTTGTGCCTGTGATGGTGTTCACCATTTTGCTGCGCAAGCACCTGTTGCGCGGGATTACATTTGGAGCAGTACGCAAATGAATACGTTTTTCAAAGGGATTATGCGTTTGCGCCGCGGACCGTGGGAAATGGTTGCAAGCGTCCTGATTGCTGTTGGTGTGATCATGCTGATGCAGCCATTCGTCCTGGCGCTGTACACCTATTCCTTCGTGATCACGCTGGTCGGCACGGTGATGTTCATCATCGTCAGCCACTTCCCGGAGTAAGACATGGCGCAGATAAGAATTGAGAATGTGCGCAAGGATTTCGGGGCGTTTACTGCTGTGCAGTCGTCAACGTTCACAATCGAAGATGGCGAGTTCTTTATGCTGCTGGGGCCATCGGGATGCGGCAAGACCACGACGCTTCGGATGATGGCGGGCCTGGAACTTCCCACCAGCGGCGACATCTATATCGACGGCGAGGAAGTCAGCCAGAAACGCGCAAGCGAGCGTGACATTGCCTTTGTCTTTCAGATGTTTGCGCTTTATCCGCATATGAATGTGGGCAAAAACATCTCGTATCCGCTACTGAGCCAAGGGGTGCCCAAGGCGGAGGTAACGCGACGCGTGAATGAAGTCGCACGCATCCTTGGCATCCAGGACATTCTGAAAAAGCCTGTGGGCGGTTTGTCTGGCGGCGACCGTCAGCGTGTGGCACTGGGCCGTGCCATCGTCCGCGAGCCGAAGGCGTTCTTCATGGATGAACCGCTGGGCGCGCTGGATGCCGAATTTCGCGAACACATGGCCGAAGAGTTGCGCGCGCTTCACGATCGCATGGGGGCGACCACGGTCTATGTGACCCACGACCAGCTGGAGGCCATGCAAATGGGCGACAAAATCGTCGTGATGAACCACGGGGTTGTGGAACAGTTTGGCGTGCCACAGGAGATCTACGACTGGCCGGCCACAACGTTCGTTGCCAATTTTCTTGGTTCTCCGCCGATGAACTTCCTGACGTTTGACGGCGCCATGTCCAGTGGCGCGCAGTCGATACCTTTGGGCGATGCTGAAATCCCGATACCGCAACAACGCGATGGGCATCGTGGAAAGCTGGTCCTGGGTGTGCGACCCGAGCATGTCAGCCTGAATGACGGGTCAGCACTGCGAGGCGACGTGATCGCGACCGAGTATTTGGGAACGACCCAGATCGTCACAATTCGGACGGATTTCGGCAATGTCAAAGCCCGCGTCGATGCGGCTCGCCCCATCAAGACCGGTACCAACACCGGCCTCACCCTCGATGCCCGCACGCTGACCGTTTTCAACGCTGAAACCGGCGATGCGCTTCTGTCGTCAGCGAACGAGGGGGTGCTGTCGCATGGCTGAGGTTCGCCTTGAAGGGATCACGCGGCGGTACGGCGATGTCACTGCGCTGGACAATGTCACCATGACCATTCCAGACGGGGCGTTCGTTGTTCTGCTGGGGCCGACCGGAGCCGGAAAGACCACGACGCTTCGCATGGTCTCCGGACTTGACGCCCCGGACGCGGGCGAGGTGTTCATCGGCGGTGCAAGCATGAATGCCCTGACGCCCGCGCAGCGGAATGTCGCGATGGTGTTCCAACAATACTCACTCTATCCGCACCTTACCGTTCGGGAAAACCTGGCGTTCCCCCTGAAATCTCCTCAGCTGAAAACGCCGCCGGATCGGATTGTTGCAAAGGTGCACTCCGTCGCGGAAGTCCTTCAGATCACGCATAAACTTGACAACAAAGCCACAGCCCTCTCGGGCGGCGAAATGCAGCGCGTCTCGATTGGCCGTGCCCTGGTACGTGACCCTTCGGTCTATCTGATGGACGAACCCCTCAGCTCGCTTGATGCAAAACTGCGCGCCGATCTTCGGATCGAGCTCAAATCCATTCAGTCTGACAGTGGCGCCACCCTTCTTTATGTCACCCATGATCAGATCGAAGCGATGACTATGGCCACCCATGTTGGTGTGCTTGATGAAGGTAAGCTTGTGCAAATGGGGTCGCCACGCGAAATCTACGAAGACCCCGTCAGCATCTATGCCGCTGGCCGCTTGGGTCAGCCCCGGATCAACATATTGCCTGCTGACATCTTTGGACACGCGCCCGATGGCGCAAAGTCGATCGGGCTCAGACCCGAACACATTGTCCAGGGCGACGGCATAGACAGCACGGTGACACGGGTCGAACGCCTGGGCGACCAGACACGCTTGCACCTCAGGCTGCATAACCACGACATCATCACGGTGACAGACGCGCATACCAGCCTGTCAGCCGGCGACACCGTTGCGATTGCACCAAGAAATCCGCATTTCTTCGACGCCTCCGGCGCTCGGATGAAGACGTAAGGGAGGACCGAATGACCCAATTCGTGAACAAGAAAGAAGACATCGTTCAAGAAGCAATCGATGGGACAATTGCCGTATCTGGTGGCAAGCTTGCGCGTCTTGACGGCTATCCGCATATCCGCGTCGTCGCGCGCACCGATTGGGATAAAAGCAAGGTTGCCCTCGTCTCTGGCGGCGGCTCGGGCCACGAACCGGCCCATGCGGGCTTTGTGGGCGAAGGCATGCTGACCGCAGCGGTTTGCGGGGACGTGTTTGCCTCACCTTCGGTAGATGCCGTACTGGCCGGTATCCTTGCTGTTACAGGCGAAGCTGGGTGTCTTCTGATCGTCAAGAACTATACGGGCGACCGGCTGAACTTCGGTCTGGCGGCTGAACGTGCGCGCGCTTTTGGCCTTCAGGTCGAAGTTGTGATCGTGGACGACGACATCGCCCTGCCGGAATTGCCGCAGGCGCGCGGTGTAGCGGGCACCCTTTTCGTCCATAAGATCGCCGGAGCCCTTGCCGAGAATGGCGCATCGCTGGCGGACGTCGCTGCAGCCGCGCAACGCGTCATCGCGGACACGCGGACGATTGGGATGTCGCTTGATACATGCACGGTGCCTGGCGCGCCCAAAGAAAACCGTATCCCCGCCGGTAAGGCCGAGTTGGGCCTGGGTATCCACGGTGAAGCGGGTGTCGAACAGGTAGAGTTTTCCGAAGCCAAGACCGCCATGGCGATGGTCGTCGACAAATTGTCGGGCGAGCTGTCTTCCAGCGGAGAATACGTAGCGCTCTTGAACAACCTCGGCGGCTCGTCGGTTTTGGAGATGGCTGTCCTTGCGCATGAACTGGTCCAGTCATCGATTGGCGCGAAACTTAAGTTCATCGTGGGACCCGATACGATGATGACATCGCTTGAAATGCACGGTTTCTCGGTCTCGATTTATCCGGCATCGCCTGAAGATATCCTTGCCTTGCAAAGCCCGACACCGCTCTGCGCATGGCCCGGTCTGAAAGCCCTGTCGCAGGTTCCCGTCGTTGAATTGCCCGATGGATTGCGACCAGTTCGCCCGATTGCCTCGGATCATCCCGAAACGCGCGCCTTTCTCTCTAACTGCTGCCAACTCCTGATCTCAGTCGAGGAGGACTTGAACGCATTGGACGCCAAATCCGGCGACGGTGACACCGGCTCCACCCTGGCCGGGGCATCGTGCGCGCTTTTGGATGCGATGGACCGTCTGCCGCTGGCGGACCACACACAGCTATACCGCGCCATCGGCCAGGAGTTGAGCGAGACAATGGGCGGTTCGTCCGGCGTCTTGCTGGCAATTTTCTTCGCGGCAGCTGGGGATGCGGCGTCAAGCGGGTCGACCATGCGGGAAGCCCTGGTGTCTGGGCTTGAACGCATGCAGGAAATCGGCGGAGCCTCGGTGGGCGACCGCACCATGATTGATGCCCTAGAGCCCGCGCTGGATCAGCTACAACACGGCGTTTACGCTGCTGCATCTGCCGCGCGCGAGGGAGCGAACAGGACGGCCAATATGCTGCAGGCCAAAGCGGGGCGCGCGTCCTATATCAACGCAGAACAATTGAAGGGTCACACCGACCCCGGCGCAGAAGCGGTTGCACGGCTGTTTGAGCATTTAGCGCACGCGCCGTGACGACGCTTAGACATCAAAACACCTAAAATCCGAAGGACCAATCCCCTTCAAGACAAGATTTTCAAAGCCAACTCAGCGTTCGCATATGCCGCAGAACGTTCGCGCCATCGCGTCTTTACACAAAAATCGTATTTTCAGCCTACACCCGTCGCCAACGAGAAATCGAATGGTGATTTGCTATGAAAAACTTGAGCATCGGTGCTAAAACAACGGTTGGAATTTTGACACTGATCGCCTGTGGTGCTGGGATTGTCGGCACCAGCCTTCTTTCTGTGAACCGCATTGACGGGACTTTGAACCAAATCACCGATGTCGCAGCACCGACTGTTGAAACGGCCGCGGACGTGACCTTTTTCGTCAAGGAAGCGCACAAGATCGGCGTCGAAATTCTTGCTGACGAAGAACTGGTCGATATTGCCGAGCGAAGAAACTCATTCGAAACGACGATTGAAGACTACAGGGCAGCAGTTGCCGAGCTGGACGATGTTGTAACCGATCCCGAGTTGCAGACAACTCTCGAAGAAAGCGGCCCGGAGGCCGAAGCTTTCTACGCCGCCGCACGGGCAATGTTTGAAGCCCACACGATTGAGCTTGAGGAGGAGATCAACGCCGACGATTTGCTGACCAAGTTCGAAGCCGACGGTACTGCACTGATTGATCGCCTCGCCGAAATTGCCAATGTACAAGAAGCCGAGATGCAGGCTGCGGAAGATCAAGCGGACGAGTTGGCAGCGATTGAGACCACGACCGCAACTCAACTCAATGATCTGATCGGCGAATTGTTCGAGGTGGACTATCCCGCCTATAAGGCCGCTGTCCAACTCCAGCTTATCGTTGCCATTCTGGAACGTGCCGCACGCGAGTATCTGGCATCTGAGAACCCGGCCTCTCTTGACAGCATACGAACCGAGTTCACCGATGCCTATGCGTTAGCTGCACCTCAGTTCGTTATTTTGGCGGCGCGTGCTGAAAACGACTTGGAAACGCAACAGATTGGTCAACTGAAGGATGACCTCGTCACCTGGGTTCAGAACGCCCAAGCAGAGGAACAGCTATTCGACACACACCGCGACATGCTTGAAGCCGAACTTCAAGCTGATCGCCTTGCGGAAGAGATGGACGACGCAGCGGATACTTTGATTGAGACGCTTGATGCGGTCGCAAGCGCCGCCGACGCCGTAAGCGACGGTGCAGATGAACAAGCAGCAACTCAGGTTCGGACCGCTCAGGTCACCATGCTCAGCCTTCTGGCGGCTATGATTGCCGTTGGCGCCGGCATTTCATTGGCCAGCACCCGACTGATCAGTCGTCCAATCAGAGAGCTTACCGAAACAATGGAACTCGTGTCGTCAGGTGACCTATCTGCGGACCTGAAAAGCACCGAACGAAGCCATGAAATCGGCAAGATGACAAATGCGATGGTCGTCTTTCTCGAGAATGCTCGTAAGGCACGACAGACCGACATCGAGTTGAAACAAAAAGAAGAAAAAGAGAACGCGCTTCAAGAAGAGGCCGCCAAACGCGAAGCCGAACTTGAGGCGGAGAAAATCCGTGAAAAGGAAGCGCTTGATAAGGCTGCTGCCGAAGAGCGTGCCGAGATGATGCGAAAGCTGGGCCAGTCCATCGGCGGCGTTGTCAATGACGCCAAAGCCGGCAATTTCTCATCTCGCGTAAGCGAAAGATTCGATGATGAAACGCTCAACATCCTGTCAGATAACATCAACGATCTCATGGCGACCGTCGATACAGGCCTAAGCTCTGCAGGCGAAGCGATGTCAAGGATTGCTGGTGGTGATTTGTCAAAAGAAATGACGGGTAACTTCGAAGGAGCGTTTGCCGAGCTTCAGAACAGCACCAACCTCATGATGGGGTCTCTCAAGGATCTCGTCGGGGAAATCGCAGGCAGTGCAAGCATGTTGGCAAGTTCGTCTTCCAATCTGAACGAAACCTCCGGCGAATTGTCCAAGAAGGCCGAGCGCAGCGCGGCATCACTAGAAGAAACATCGGCCGCCCTTGAAGAGCTTTCCGCGAGCCTGAAGCAGGTCGATAACAACATCACCAGTGCCAACTCGAACGCGCGATCGGCAAGTGAGTCGGCCAAGCAAGGCAGCGCGGTTGCTGGTGAAGCGGCAACCTCGATGCAGCGTATCAACGAAGCATCAACGGAAATCTCGCAGGTTGTCGGCGTGATCAACGACATCTCGTTCCAGATCAACTTGCTGGCCCTTAACGCGGGCGTTGAAGCCGCGCGCGCAGGAGACGCCGGCCGCGGGTTCTCGGTTGTTGCATCCGAAGTTCGAAGCCTTGCACAGCGCGCAGGGGAAGCTGCAAAGGAAATCGCGGACGTAATCCAACGAAGCGACGCTGCGGTCTCAGATGGTGTTGCGAAGGTGAGCGCTGCCGAACAATCTCTGAAAACTATCAGTGAAAGCGTCGTCGAAGTTTCAAACAGTATTGATGATGTTGCTCAGGCGATTTCGGAACAAGTTCGCGGTGTGGCAGACATCAACTCCGCAGTCTCGGAGATTGATCGGAACACACAGCAACAGACAACATCTTTCACAGAAGTTACAGATGCAAGCAGCATGCTGTCCAAAGAAGCAGAGTCGCTGCAGAAAGCGACAAGCAGGTTCCAAACAGGCAAGAATGTCGTTCACCTGCAAGAACGACCAGAGGAAGCGCCAATTCCGGAGCCCGTCATGGAGCGCCGGCCTGTTGCCGGTAATCTTGCCGAAGACCTTGACGACTGGCGTGACTTCTAGATGGTTGGCTCAAAGACCCAACAGGCAATACGTGATCCGATCCGTGAGGTGAAGAAATCGAGGGCGGATCACGACATTTCCTGACAGCAAAGGCGCGCCAGCGGAACACACGGCACACATCAAGTGCATTTTGTCCCTTGAGCGCGCCAATTCAATTTCAGCCATAGTTCTTACTGCGATCGTTCCGCCTGAATTCCTATGAAAGCCTTGATTGCAAATCAACTTTCCGCTTTTTCAGCCAGCGGCGGGACGGAACATCGACGCACAAGAATATCGCACGGTCGTACGCCTCCAAGGCTTCCGTCAAGCGCTCAAGCCGCGCGAAGCAGTGGGCCTGCACAGCATGAAACGGCTGATACCGCTGAACAGCTGACAGTTCGATCTTTTCCAGTAAAGCCAGCGCCTCGCCCGGGCCAGCATCTTCGGCCACCACTGCGGCCCGACTGACCGCGGCGCCCAGTGTGGGGTAGGATTGCACCAGCCCCAAATATAGTTGAGACAGTGCCCGCCAATCAGTACGTCCGGTTGTGGCGCGAGCCGCGTGAACCGACTGAATGGCAGCCTCCAACTGAAACCGACCAAGCCGCCCCAATGACGCAGCACGTGCCAAAACAGACGCCGAACGGTCGATCAGAGGACCGTCCCAAAGCGCGGTATCTTGTTCCTGCACGGGTATCAGAACGCCGTTCTTTACCCGCGCATCGCGGCGGGCTTCGATAAACCCAATCAACGCGGAAAGACCCAGCGCCTCGGGATCTTTGGGTGCGAGGTCAGCAAGGATAGTACTTAGGAAAAAAGCTTCGTGCGACAGATCGCCAACGCCTTCCAGCCAATCGACCGCATAGGCACCATATGTGGCCTCAAGCAAAAAGGCCATGCGATCGGAATAATGCTCGGCATCAGGCACCACGAACGGAATACAAGCCGCCTTGATCTTTCGTTTCGCCCGCACCAGACGTTGCGCCATGGCCGAAGGCGAGACAAGAAAGGCACGCGCGATCTGATCCGCCTCCAACCCAAGCACCGTTTGTAACATCAACGGGGTCCGAACGCTGGGATCAATTGCCGGATGCGCACAGACGAACATCAGTTCCAGCCGTTCGTCCAGGTTAGGCTCGGTGTGAATTGCGCGTGTTTCGATCATTTCGGGCACCTCGTCGACAATGACAAGCCGTGCGTCCTTGCGAACTTGGTCGGTCCGTCGATTTCGCGCGACAGTCAAAAGCCAGGATTCAGGATTTTCAGGAACGCCTCGCTCCGGCCATGTTTGCAGGGCAGCCACAAAGGCATCGGACAAAGCGTCTTCGGCGGCAAGAATATCGCCGGATCGGCTGGCCAGCATCGCGATTAGCTTGCCGTAGGCGGCACGGGCCACATCTTCGGCCCGCGCCTTCGTTGCCGTCACTGTCACGCGCCGCCCATGGCCGAAGCGCGAATTTCAACCTTGCCGTGTTTGGCTGCAGGACATTTTTCAGCCCATGCAAGGGCTGCGTCCAGATCGGGCACATCGATTGCGAAGAAGCCACCCAGGGTTTCCCTGGTTTCGGCATAGGGCCCGTCCTGAACCCGCCGCTCGCCATCTTTCAGCGTGATCGTCGTTGCGGTGTCCGCTGGCTGCAGCCAGTCAGTGTCGACGAAAACACCGGCGTCCTGTAACGCGCCAATATAGGCCCCATAGACTTCTTTCTCACGCGCCCAATCTTCGGGCGTCATGTCTGCAAAATCGGAGGGATCGGAATATAGTAAAAAGGTATAACGCATTGAGTTGGTATCCTGATTTGAGGTGGTGATGATTAAGCGGCAGCCGCCGCAAGGTTTTCAAGGCCAAGTTCGACGGTCGGTCCCATCATACCGTCCATGAACAACCCGAAAACGCGGAACGCAGGGTTGAACCCCATGTCGCTGTCGACGCGCCACGTCACCCGGGTACCATCCGCTGTTTCTTCGGTCGCGATCGACTGGGCGGGTGTTCCCATCGCGCCAAGATCAATCTGATAGACCACCTTGTTCGCAGTGACCTCGGCCACGGTCTGACGACCGGTGCCGTCCTTGCCCTGGAAACGAAAACCCGAGCCGACACCTGCCTCTGGCCCGTACAGCTCAATCTCAAGTGCCGGGTCGAGCGTCTTATAAGGGTTGAAACTTTGAAACCCACTGTTTGACGCCGCGAGCGTCAAGATCGCGTCTGGTGCCGCGTTGACGATGGCGTGACGCTCGACACTGACATGGCGCGGCAAAGCAAAAGTTGACGCGGTCAGCGCAAGGACGCCGCCCAGGCAAAGTGCGGAAAGGGCTGTGATGGTCATGGCATGGTTCTCCTGTGATTTGTAGAGCGGCAAAAGTGCCTGCTCAGTACCACGACGTACGGCGCTGCCCGCAATCGACACTTTCCCAAAAAAAAATCAAAAAAAGTTCAAGACGCGGTCAGCCACCCGACCGATCAAAGAACCGCGCAGCGATCGGAGCGCCCAAAATAACCACAAAGATCCGCAGGACGTGATGCGCCACCACAAAGGCCACATCTGCCCCAACAATCAGGGCCAGCACAGTCAGTTCCGCTTGGCCGCCCGGCGCAAAGGCCAACAGCGCCTCCTGTCCCGGCGCCAGTCCAACAGTGTATATGCCTTCTACAAAAGCGACGGTCAGCACGATCAGGATCAGGCAAAAGCCCAGACCCGCGAGGATGTCTCGTCGCGCTTCGGCCATGGTGACGCCCGCATACTTTGCGCCAATCGACATGCCGATAAAGAATTGCGCCGCCCAGATCGCCTCGGCCGGAGGGCGGTTTTCAAGAAGTCCGCTTAGCGCTGCCACGGCGGTGACAATCAGGGGACCCAAGATCGACGCCCCGAACATGCCGATGCGCTGCGCCGCCCACCAGCCAAAGCCAGCACAAAAGACCATGAGCGCCATTTCCTTGGGCGGGATCGTCGACAGGGGCAACCCGGGCGGGTTCGACAAATCCGCGTTCCAAATTCCTTTCAGAATGAACGGAAGGGCCACAACGATCACCATAACGCGTGTCGCGTGGATCAGGCTTAGCGTCCGCACCTTGCCGCCCGCCTCTTCGCCGAACATCAGCATATCCTGCAAGCCACCGGGCATTGTCGAATAATAGGCTGTCGGAAAGTCGTATCCCCAGACGCGCCGGAAATACGGCACACCGATGCAGCCAATGACGGCGACCATCAAGGGCACCAGCAACAGCGTGGGCCACATGGCCGGAAACGTGGCAATGACGGAGGGCGTCAAAGTTGCCCCGACGGCCACACCTAAAACGGTTCGCATCGCGTCATTCAAAGACTTCACTCCCGCCATCGGCACACCCAAAAGTGCGGCAATCAGGCAGGCGAAAATCGGGCCCAACAGCCAAGGCAAGGGCAAGTCCAAAAGGTGGAAAACGAAGACGCCCAGGCCAGCGACCAGAAAGGCAAACCCGGTTTTCATCCGGCCAGCGCCTTCAGTCGAACCCGGAGCGAGGTCTGCAAATGGGCTTCAGCCGCAGCGCCCGCGGCTTCCGGGTCGCCTGCGTCCAACGCTTCGATGATCGCCGCATGTTGCTTGGCCACCTGTTCGATCCGCGCCACATCGGTGAAAGTTGTTGGCCCCAGCAGCAAAAGCGCATTGTTCAAACCGCGCGCGGCGTCCAGCAGGAAACGGTTGCGCGCCGCCAAATAGATGCATCGATGAAACGACTGATTGATCGCAGCCGCAGTCGCCGGGTTGTTGCCCTCTGCCGCGATCTGACGGTTCAACTCGGCCAATGTGTCAAACTCGGCCTCGGTTCCGTGCTTGGCCGCCATTTCAGCCGCCGTCCGCTCCAGAACGACCCTCATTTCGTAAAGCTCCACCAATTCGGCATGAGTCAGTTGACGCACCATAGCGCCAATGCGCGGCTGGTGTTCAACGATGCCTTCGGCCTCGAGCCGCCGAAGCGCTTCACGGACCGGGGTGCGGGACAGCGCCAAACGCGCGCCCACCTCTTCCTCGCGCAATCGCGCGCCTGGCACATAGTCACCGCGCCGGATCGCCTCAAGAAGCGCGTCATAGGCAGCAGCGCCGCGGGCACCATCGGACATCAGTCTTAACCTTGTTTCAAATAGGCAGTTCCGGGTTTGCCGCACGGGAATCTTCGGCTTGATCGGACGCCACGCGAGTTTTGTATCCGAACGGATACAAAACGTCGAGCCATAAAAAAACTCGGGCGCCGTCAGACGCCCGGGCTGATTTTCAAACCTTCAGATCAAGTCAGATCGAACCGATCCGCGTTCATCACTTTGGTCCATGCCGCGACGAAATCTTCATAGAACTTCGTTTCGGCATCATCCGAGCCATAGACCTCGACAAATGCACGCAGTTGCGAGTTCGAGCCGAAGACCAGGTCCGCTTCTGTCGCGGTCCATTTCTTGGCGCCACTTGCGCGATCCTTACCTTCGAACACGCCCTCGCCCGCAGGGGCCCAGACCGTGCCCATATCCAGAAGGGCTGCAAAGAAGTCGCGGCTCAGAGTACCCGGACGATCTGTCAGGACACCATGCTCGGGTGCGCCGCATTCAAGAGTGCGCAGCCCGCCCAGAAGCACAGTCAGTTCCGGACCGGTCAGACCAAGCAGTTGGGACTTGTCGATCAACATCTCGGCGGGCGAACGCTGTTCGTACCCATCCGCTTTGGCATAGTTTCTGAAGCCGTCGGCCTGCGGCTCAAGCCAACCAATGCTCTCGACATCAGTATGCTCGGCCGTTGCGTCGCCCCGACCGCCCGTGAACGGAACGGTCACGTCATGCCCTGCCGCTTTTGCAGCTTTCTCGATCCCGACCGAGCCCGCGAGCACGATTGCATCCGCCATCGAGATGTTGCCACGGATTGCGTCCAGCGTCTCAAGCACTTTCGCCAGTTGCGCAGGTTGGTTTGCCTCCCAATCCTTCATCGGCGCAAGTTGGATGCGCGCGCCATTGGCGCCGCCCCGCTTGTCCGACCCACGGAAGGTCGAGGCGCTGGCCCACGCAGTTGATACCAGTTCCTGAACCGTCAGATCTGAGGCCATGATCTTGTCTTTCAAGGCGTTGACAGCATCGTCCGATGGCATCGCGCCCGCAGGGATCGGATCCTGCCACACCAGATCTTCGTCCGGAACCATTGCACCCAGATACAGATCACGCGGGCCCATGTCGCGGTGGGTCAGCTTATACCACGCGCGGGCAAAGGCATCCGCGAACTTCTCGGGGTTGGCATGGAAGTCACGGCTGATCTTTTCGTAAGCCGGGTCCATCCGCATCGCCATATCGGCGGTCGTCATCATGATATGGGTCTTGCCCGCGCCATCGGCGGTGGGGGCCATATCTTCTTCCTTCAGGTCCTTGGGCTGCCACTGGTTTGCGCCAGCGGGGCTTTTGGTCAGTTCCCAGTCATAGCCGAACAGCACGTCGAAATAGGACATGTCCCACGTCGTCGGTGTTGGGGTCCAGGCACCTTCAATGCCGGACGTGATCGCGTCGACGCCTTTGCCCGACTTGTGACCGCTTTTCCAGCCGAATCCCAACTGGTGGATCGGCGCGCCCTCAGGCTCGGCCTCGACCAGCTCGGCGTCACCCGCACCATGTGCCTTGCCGAACGTGTGTCCACCTGCAACCAAGGCCACTGTTTCTTCGTCGTTCATCGCCATCCGCGCAAAGGTGTCGCGAATGTCATAGGCCGAGGCCAGCGGGTCCGGGTTACCGTCCGGGCCTTCGGGGTTCACATAGATCAGCCCCATCTGCACGGCGGCGAGCGGGTTTTCCATCTCGCGCTCACCGGTGTAGCGGCTGTTCGGGTTGTCCGAAGGGGCAAGCCACTCGGTCTCGGCGCCCCAATAGACGTCTTCTTCCGGTTCCCAGACATCGGCGCGGCCCCCGGCAAAGCCGAACGTCTTGAAGCCCATTGATTCCAGGGCTGCGTTGCCTGCCAGGATCATCAGGTCTGCCCAAGACAGGCTACGACCATACTTTTGTTTGATTGGCCAAAGAAGGCGCCTTGCCTTGTCCAGGTTGCCATTGTCCGGCCAGCTGTTCAGCGGCGCAAAGCGCTGTTGACCGGCCCCGGCACCGCCCCGGCCATCTTGCACCCGATAGGTCCCGGCGCTGTGCCAGGCCATGCGGATCATAAACGGGCCGTAGTGACCATAGTCTGCCGGCCACCAATCCTGGCTGTCGGTCATCAAGGCTTTGAGGTCTTCCATGACCTGATCAAGGTCAAGCTTCTTGAAGGCGTCTGCATAAATGAATCCGTCGCCCATCGGATCTGGCGAGGTCCCGCCCTGATGGAGCATCTTCAAGTTTACCTGTTCCGGCCACCATGCTTGGTTTTTGACCGTACCTGTATGCATCACCGGGCACTTGCCTTCGAAAACGCCGTCCATCGGTATCCTCCTTGGGGAAAAGTTATGAGATTTGACGCGGCACAAGCAGCCGCGATCTGGAAACGTTCTAACAAGGGAATGCCATCAGTTGAAGTTGAATTATCTGATAATTCCGATAAGCTTTCCTGATGATAAACGTCTCACTCAAACAGCTCAGGTATTTTGATGCGCTTGCGCGCTCCGGGCATTTTGGCCGAGCGGCCGAGGCCTGCTCGATTT
>JBCCCA010000077.1:0-13531 GCA_039033735.1 Pseudomonadota bacterium | reverse complement strand
TTGCGCACCGACGCAATACCGACGTAAACACCGACGTGATACCGACGTCGCAAAATGAGGAAAAACCACATGGCGAGTTATGACGTCATCGTAATCGGCAGCGGCCCCGGCGGCTATGTCTGCGCCATCCGTTGCGCTCAGCTTGGGCTGAAGACGGCTTGTGTCGAGGGGCGCGAGACATTGGGTGGCACCTGCCTCAATGTGGGCTGTATCCCGTCGAAAGCGTTGCTACATGCGACCGAGATGGTGCACGAGGCCGAGGAGAATTTTGGCAAGATGGGCATTGGCGTCGCCAAGCCAAAAATTGACTGGAAACAGATGCTTGCCTATAAGGGCGAGACGATTGAAGCCAACACCAAGGGCATCGAGTTCCTGTTCAAGAAGAACAAGATCGACTGGTTGAAAGGCTGGGGCAGCATCCCCGAACCCGGCAAGGTCAAGGTCGGCGACGAGGTGCACGAGGCGAAAAACATCGTCATCGCCACCGGCTCGGAAGCGTCTTCCCTTCCGGGGATTGATGTGGACGAGAAAACGGTCGTCACCTCCACCGGCGCGCTGGAACTTGCCAGCATTCCCAAGAAGATGGTCGTTATCGGCGCCGGCGTCATCGGCCTCGAGCTGGGCAGCGTATACAGTCGTCTTGGTGCAGACGTGACGGTTGTGGAGTTCCTTGATGTCATCACCCCCGGCATGGACGCCGAGGTTCAGAAGACATTTCAGCGCATCCTGAAAAAGCAAGGCGTCGACTTCATCATGGGCGCCGCTGTCCAAGGTGTGGAGGTTGCGAAGTCGAAGGCAAAAGTTAGCTACAAGCTCCGCAAAGACGACAGCGATCATATGATAGAGGCTGACACCGTCCTCGTCGCAACGGGCCGCAAACCTTTCACCGACGGCCTCGGGTTGGATGCACTTGGCTTGGCGATGACCGATCGCGGACAAGTCCAAACCGATGCGCATTGGCGCACCAGTATCTCCGGCATCTATGCCATCGGCGACGCCATCACGGGCCCCATGCTGGCCCATAAGGCCGAAGATGAAGGGATGGCGGTGGCCGAAACCATCGCAGGCCAGGCGGGCCATGTGAATTACAATGTCATCCCCGGCGTCATCTACACCCACCCTGAGGTTGCCAATGTCGGCCAAACGGAAGAGCAACTGAAAGACGCCGGACGTGCCTACAAGGTGGGCAAGTTCAGCTTCATGGGCAATGGTCGTGCCAAGGCAAACCATGCCGCGGACGGGTTTGTGAAAATTCTGGCCGACAAGGAAACCGACCGGATCCTGGGCGCACATATCATCGGACCGATGGCCGGCGATCTCATTCACGAAATCTGCGTCGCAATGGAGTTTGGCGCCGCTGCCGAGGACCTGGCACGCACCTGCCATGCGCACCCAACCTACTCTGAAGCCGTGCGCGAAGCGGCGTTGGCCTGCGGGGATGGCCCGATCCACAGCTGACCATTGCAGGCAACATGCCGCGTGGGTCGGAAACTTCCCCCTTTTGGGCATCGGTCTCGTCCCTTAGTCTTCCCACAAGAAAGAGGGAGGACGCGCAATGCGACATTTGCTTTGCACAGCCACGCTGGCAGTGTTCATACCGGTCATTGGACTTGCGCAGTCGATTGGCCTTCTTGTCGGAAACGAGGATTACGACCTGCTGCCTGAAGTCGACGGCGCGGACCGAGTCTCCCGCGCCGTCGCATCGCTTGCGGATGCAGGAATGCAGGTGGACTATCTGCCCGACGTTGATCAAATTCGCCTGACCGAAGCGCTTGAAGCATTCGGCCAACGTGTCCCGCAAGCGCGAGAAATCTTGGTCGTCCTCTCAGGCCGTTTTATTCAAAGCGAAACCGAGACCTATTTCCTTCCCGTTGACGCCGATGTCGGCCCATCGATCACGTTGCACCTGCGCGCCTTGCCGCTATCGACGGTGTTCGCAGTGCTGGCCGAAAAGCCTGGCAAGTCTATCCTTGTTCTGGCCTCGGACGACCGGCGCGACGGGCTGGACCGAAACCTGTCTTATGGCCTTGGCACCCTCGACATCCCGCAAGGGGTCACGGTGATCGCCGGCAGTCCGCGCCGCACGACCGACTTGATCCAACGCCACATTTCCCAACCCGGACGACCCTTTGTCGGCGCAGCCCGGCAAGGTCGGGTCAGGATTGACGGCTACATGCCAGACACGCTTGTCTTTTTGGACGGGCGAACGCCACCACCGCAAACCAGAGGAACGCGCGCCGACGAAATTCGACAATGGCGCGCCGCTGTCGACGCCAACACGGTCGAGGCTTATGAGGGTTACTTGGCAGACTACCCGAACGGCACTTTCACTGAAATGGCCGAGAACCGCATGGCCGCCCTTGTCGATACACCGGAAGCGCGGGCTGAAAGAGCCGAACAGTCACTAGACCTGAACAGAAACGCGCGGCGCGACATCCAACGGGACTTGTCACTTCTGGGTTTCAACACCCGTGGCATCGACGGTATTTTCGGGCGTGGAACGCGCGCAGCGATTGCGGAATGGCAACGGTCCGAAAGATTTGAGCCGTCGGGCTATCTGACACGCGACCAGATCGAGCAGTTAAACGAGCAAGCCGCCCGACGCGCAACTGAGCTTGAAGAAGAAGCAGAAGCCCGTCGTCAGCAACAGTTGGCAGATGATCTTGCGTTCTGGAACGAGACCGGTTCAACCGGCGGCGAGGCGGGCTTGCGCGCCTATCTGGAACGCTTCCCGGATGGTGAATTTGCCGAACTTGCCAACGAGCGGTTGCGGATTGTCGAAGAGCAGAAGCGCGAACGCGCAGGCCGACTTGACCGACAACTCTGGGACGAAGCGACGGCGCGCGATACCGCAGCTGCTTACGAGCGCTATCTTGTCGAGTCGCCCTCGGGCGCGTTCCGCGAAGAGGCGCAAGCGCGGATCGTCGCCCTGCAACGGGAGAATGAATTCACGGAAGCCGCGCGAGCCGAGCAAGCCATGAACATGTCGTCAAACACAAGACAGCTAATCGAGGCTCGATTGAACGGGCTTGGTTTGCGCCCCGGAACCGTGGACGGCACCTTTGACGAAGAAACACGCCGCGCCATACGCCGCTATCAATCAGCACGCCGGCTACCGCAGACCGGCTATGTTTCGGATGCACTGATGGTTCAACTCATGGCCGACACGGTACGGCAGATCTTCAGATAAACTCAGAAGGGACGATCAGGACTTTTTCTTGCCCATCTTAGCAAGTTGGTCCTGCATTTCTGCAAGTTGCTTGCGGATTTCATCCAGATTGGCTTCGGGTGCTTCGCCGTCGTCGGGTGAAGGGCCCGACCAGCCATTTCCCATCCCGCCTGTCATCGCCTTGATAAAAGCTTCCTGCTGCGCGCGCATGGCATCATAGCCGGGCATAGCCGACATTGGGTTGGTCATGCTTTCCATCATTTTCGACTGCCCTTCGCGCAGCATATCGAAACTCATCGCCAAGAATTGCGGCACAACCGATTGCGCCTGTGTCGTGTAGGACCGTACAAGATCGGTCAACACGTCAAGCGGTAACACATTCTCACCGCGGCTTTCATGTTCAGCTACGATCTGCAGCAGATACTGACGGGTCAAATCATCACCCGACTTCAGATCAATGATTTGCACTTCGCGCCCGTCACGAATGAAGCCTGAAATGTCTTCCAATGTCACGTAGTCGGAAGTCTCGGTATTATAAAGACGTCTGCTGGCATACCGCTTGATCAATAAAGTTTCGGCCATCTGCCTTCTCCGACTAAACACTACATTTCGTTGAGCCTAAGCGAAGACGCATTAAAATCAATGGCTTTCTGCGCAGCATAAAAATGCTGCGATGCAGAATTATTTATGCGTTAGAAAGCCTGGACCGCCGCGTTCTAACAGCTCTGCCGCTAGGTCACGCCCCATTTCGGCGCCGTCAGCCGCCGCACCCTCGCGCACGCCTTCAACCGCTTCTGAACCGTCGGTCCGCAGAATTTCACCTCTCAGCCTCAAATTGCCGCCATCCAATTCCGCAAGCCCAGCGATTGGTGTCTGACACGACCCATCGAGGGCTTCCAAAAACGTACGCTCGGCTACAAGGCGCGTTACCGTCGGCACGTCGCTGATGGCGGCCAGTATTTCGCCCGCGCGCGTGTCATCGCGTCGCCTTTCAATTCCAATCGCACCCTGGGCGACAGCCGGCAACATGTCATCAGTTTCAATCGCGGCAGCGGGCAAATCTGTCAGCCCCAGTCTGCGCAGCCCAGCCATGGCAAGGAACGTGCCCGTCGCCACGCCAGCCTCAAGTTTTTTCAGACGGGTCTGCACATTGCCGCGAAACTCGACGATTTCCAGATCCGGGCGCCGGTGCAGCAATTGCGATTTCCGACGCAAACTTGACGTGCCCACCACGGTGCCTTTTGGAAGGTCCGCCAGCGCGCGCCCATCAAGCGTCAGGAAGGCATCGCGAACGTCTTCGCGCGGCAGACAACAATCGATGATCAGCCCGTCTGGTTGCAGAACCGGCATATCCTTCATCGAGTGAACGGCAATATCGATACTGCCATCCAACAAAGCGTCCTCGATCTCGCGGGTGAAAAGGCCCTTTCCACCGATTTCGCCTAGAGGGCGATCAAGGATCTTGTCGCCCGTCGTCTTGATAACGACGATTTCGAACGCCGCTTCGGGCAGATCAAAGGCAAGCGACAAGCGGGATCGCGTCTCGTGGGCTTGCGCCAAAGCAAGCGGTGATCCACGGGTGCCAATACGGAAGGGCGTGTCAGGATTGGGAAGCAAAGTCATAGTCATAGCTCTACGCGGTTGACAAAGGAGTGTCTACTTGGGACGACAGTTTTGAAGCGAGGAAGGATACTCATGGCCGACAAATTGCTCCTGCGCGCCTTGGCTGGCGAAACACTCGACGTGCCGCCAATCTGGATGATGCGCCAAGCAGGTCGGTACTTGTCTGAGTATCGCGCAACACGTGCCGAGGCCGGAGATTTCCTCAGCCTTTGTTACAATCCCGAACTTGCCGCTGAAGTGACCCTGCAACCGATCCGTCGCTATGGTTTCGATGCTGCAATCCTGTTCGCAGACATTTTGCTGATCCCCGACGCGCTTGGCAGCGACTTGTGGTTCGTTACCGGTGAAGGCCCACGACTGTCGACCATCGAAACCGCCGACGATTTTGCCAAGCTCAAGGCTCCTGAAGACATTCACGCTCATCTGGCGCCAGTCTATGAAACTCTGCGCATCCTATCCCGCGAATTGCCGGACGAGACTGCCTTGATCGGGTTTGCAGGCGCTCCCTGGACGGTTGCGACCTATATGATCGCTGGGCGTGGAACACCGGATCAGGGACCGGCTCATGCGCTCAAGGCTGAGAATCGAGCAGTTTTTGAAAGCCTTTTGGACCGCCTGACCGAGGCAACGATTGCTTATCTGTCCGCGCAGATCGAAGCGGGCGCAGAAGTTGTGAAACTGTTCGACAGTTGGGCCGGGTCGTTGAAGGGGCAAGACTTCCAAGACTATGCCCTTGCGCCGGCAAAACGGATCATTTGCGCCCTGAAGGCAAAGCATCCGCATGTACCGATCATCGCCTTTCCCCGCGAAGCTGGCGATCAATATGTCGGCTTCGGCAAAGCAGTTGGGGCCGATTGCGTGGCGCTGGACAATTCGGTGGATGCCGCTTGGGCAGCCGAGCATGTGCAAGTCGACGGCTGTGTTCAGGGCAACCTAGCGTCGTCGCATATGGTGACTGGCGGCGAGGCGCTGGTCAGCGAGGCCCGCGCCATTGTCGAAGCGTTCTCGAACGGACCACACATATTCAACCTTGGTCACGGCATCACGCCCGACGCCGATCCCGAAAATGTGCAGCTGATGATCGATACGGTTCGCGCGACCCGTTAGGCGGCAGCCCGCTTGCGACAAATCGACTGACACAAAACCGCCCGAATCGATGGCATAATCTGCCCCTTAATAGTCACAACCTGGGAAAGGTGACGTCGCAATGTTACGCACCGGAATTGCACTGCTGACCGCCCTGTTTATCCACGTCTCAGCGGCATCTTATGCCGAGGGTAGCAAAGACGCGGAACACATGCCCAAACATGACGTCGGGGAACTGACGCTGATGGCCCCGTTTGCGCGTGCCACTTTGCCGAACCAACCGGTTGCGGGCGGGTTCCTGACAATCACGAACAACGGAGAAACAGACGATGTCCTGATGTCGGTCTCCTCCGCCATTTCGGAACGTGGTGAGGTGCACGAGATGGCGATGGAAGGCGACACCATGCGGATGCGCCAGCTTGCTGACGGACTTGTGATCCCGGCCGGTGCGACTGTCGAGTTGAAACCCGGCGGATATCACCTGATGTTCATGAAACTGAACCAGCCGCTGGTTGAAGGTGAAATGATGGACGCCACCCTAATGTTCAAGAATGCGGGATCGGTGACGCTTCCATTCACGATCATTGGCAAGGGCGCGAAAAGCATGGATCACTCCGGGCACGGCTCCTGATATCGCGTCACCGAAAGCAGAATGAAGGGATAGACACGTGTCACCGACGAAGCTTCGCATTTTGCTTTGGGGGCTGGTCGCCGTAAATCTGTCAGCCCTGGCGTGGGTTGGTATCATTTCGCCCCGCCTGAACGAGGGAGTGCTCGATACGCTTGGCCAAGGGGATTACACGCTCCAGACAACGGACGGCGGCACTTTCACCGAAGCAACGCTGGCGAATGGTCCCACGGCTGTTTTCTTTGGCTTTACCCACTGCCCTGATGTCTGTCCAACCACATTGGGCGACATCGCGATGTGGCAGGCTGAATTGCCTGAGGCGGCAGATATGAAAGTGTTCTTTGTCACGGTCGATCCAGAACGCGATACAACCGACATTCTCGAAGGTTATGTCGACTGGGTCGATGGGGTTCAGGGCGTAACCGGCAGTCAGGAAGAGGTCGATAAGGCCATCGAAGCGTTCCGGGTCTACGCCGCCAGAGTGCCGCTGGCCGGGGGCGATTATACGATGGATCACTCAGCCTCGGTTCTTCTGTTTGATGACCGCGGACGTTACACCGATAGAATTCGGTATCAGGAAGATATCACAACTGCCGTAGAGAAGCTCAGGTCAGCGCTTGGGTCCTAAGACGGGCTCAACGCAAGCGACCTGTGACGTAGAACGGTAATCGGCGACACGCCTTGCGCCAATCGGCAATCGCTTTTCCAAGATTCCAGGGCGCGGCGGGCGACCTGAATATCCCGTGAAGTGGCACCGATGTCCGTGGCAATCCGCTCAAGCTGCGACGCCACCGTCGGTGTCGCTGGACGCGCCACACAGCCAAGCATGAGCGCGGCAGCCAATGTTCGACGTCGCCCAATATGTGTCGATACAGTGGACAGCCTGCTTTGCTCAATGTCGATCTCGGACAGAGCCTGCGAACGCTGGAATGCCAGTTCAGCCAGTTCGGGCTGCAAGCTGTGTCCGGTTACAATCCGGAACGCGTCAAGCATTTCTTCGCGCGACGTCCGGCCTTGCGCCACCGCCATCACGACCATGGCCGACAGGATTGCCGCGCGTTCTTCTTCCGTTGGCACGGACTGGCCTGCAAGCCGACGGCGGTGGTCGGCAGACATGGCATAGATGGTGAATAGCGTTGCCACCAAGCTTAGCGCGATCAGTGGAACGGGTTTGACCTCCATCTGCATGTCGCCCATGGCCGCATCGCCACCATCGCCTTCAAGAACCGTGCGACAGATATCCGCCAGCAGGGCGCCGCCGCCCAAGCCAAACGCAGAATCGACCGTGGCCCCCAAAGCAAGGACACACAGGCCGATCAGCCCGAATGTTTGAAATCGAGTCATGGCAGACATCCCCATGCAAACCTGAATGTCTGAAAGGTCGTTCGGAATTATGGCAGTGTTATGGCAACGCACCTTCGGTTGCGCGATCCCGCCAACACAAAAAAAGGCCCCTCGGTAGGGGCCCATTTTCAAGATTTCAAAGCTAAGCTAGCCGATTGCATCACGAAGGGCAGAAAGATCTGCCACGCGCTTTGCCGCGTCATCTTGCGCTGCGCCATCGGCGCCGTCCCGCAACGCCTCGGCTGCCGAGATACGTTCGGCCAGAAGCTCGGTCGACACTTCGTCTTTCGGCAAGGCTTCATCGGCAAGCACGGTCGTGCCATCGAATGTCACTTGCGCAAATCCGCCAGTCACGGCGTATTCCTGCGTGCCGCCATCCATTTCAACAACCAGGATGCCCGGGCGAAGCGTTGTCACAACGGGCGCATGGTCCGGCATCGCCGTCATATCGCCGTCAGCACCGGGGATTAGCACAGATGTGGCCTGCCCGGACACCAGCTTGCGCTCAGGCGAGACCAGATCAAATTGCATCGTGTCAGCCATGAAGCCTCCTTATGCCGCTTCCGCAGCCAGTTTTTGGGCCTTCTCGATCACGTCCTGAATGCCGCCAACCATGTAGAAGGCCGCTTCCGGCAAGTGGTCGTATTCGCCAGCGACAACCGCCTTGAACGAAGAAATAGTATCTTCAAGCGGAACCTGGATACCGTCGGAGCCGGTGAAAACCTTTGCCACGTCGAACGGCTGCGACAGGAAGCGCTGAATTTTCCGGGCACGCGCCACGGTCAGTTTGTCTTCTTCCGACAGTTCGTCCATGCCGAGAATGGCGATGATGTCCTGCAGCGACTTGTAGCGCTGGAGGATACCCTGAACGTCACGGGCCACCTGGTAGTGTTCCTCGCCCACAATCTGCGGGTCAAGGATACGGCTGTTCGAGTCGAGCGGGTCCACAGCCGGGTAAATGCCCAGCTCGGAAATGGCACGCGACAGAACGGTCGTTGCGTCCAAGTGGGCAAAGGTGGTTGCAGGCGCGGGGTCGGTCAAATCGTCCGCAGGCACGTAGACGGCCTGGATCGAGGTGATCGAGCCCTGCTTGGTCGAGGTGATCCGTTCCTGCATCGCGCCCATGTCAGTTGCCAGCGTCGGCTGATAGCCCACAGCGGAAGGAATACGACCCAGAAGAGCCGACACCTCAGAACCTGCTTGTGTAAAGCGGAAGATGTTGTCGACGAAGAACAGAACGTCGGTCCCGGACTGGTCGCGGAACTGCTCAGCCAGAGTCAGGCCGGTCAAGGCCACGCGCGCACGCGCGCCCGGAGGCTCATTCATCTGACCGTACACAAGCGCCACCTGGCTTTCCGACAGGTTGTCCGGCTTGATCACGTTGGATTCAATCATCTCGTGATACAAGTCGTTGCCTTCACGCGTCCGCTCGCCAACACCAGCGAACACTGAGTAGCCCGAATGCACTTTCGCGATGTTGTTGATCAGTTCCATGATCAGAACGGTCTTGCCCACTCCGGCACCGCCGAAGAGGCCGATCTTACCGCCCTTCGAGTAATGCGCCAAAAGGTCAACAACCTTAATGCCTGTAACCAGGATTTCCGACTCTGTCGCTTGTTCCGCAAACTCGGGCGCAGGCTGGTGAATGGCACGCTTTTCTTCAGCGGCAACAGGCTCGCCTTCATCGACCGGTTCGCCGATCACGTTCAGAATACGACCCAGTGTGGCGTTACCGACCGGCACCATGATCGGGCCATCCGTGTCGGTGACCACCTGACCGCGCACAAGACCTTCTGTTGCATCCATTGCAATCGTCCGCACAGTATTCTCGCCAAGGTGCTGAGCCACTTCGAGGACCAGACGGTTGCCATTATTGTCGGTTTCAAGTGCGTTCAGAATCTCGGGCAGATGGTCGTCGAACTGCACGTCAACAACAGCGCCGATGACCTGAGTCACTTTGCCTTTTGCGTTTGCCATTTGGTCAACTCCAGAAGTTATTTCGTCAGCCCGGCGAGAACGCTGTCGGGCAAGTCCAGTTGAACGAGCGGCCAGGACAGACCCTGTCGCTCGAAATTGAGGTCAACCACATCGTCACTGCCTTTGGGGGCAAGCGAGATGCGGAATGTGTTCAGGCCGGTGAAGAACGCATAACGAACGTCGGCACGGCGGGCCGGTGCGTCATCCTCTTGGTCAGCGGATGAAGGGTCGTTGCCAGCATTCCGTTCTTGGATGTCACGCACCCGTCGCATCGTTGCACTGATCGTTCCGGGCGTCAGACCCGCTTCTAAACCTGCGTCTATAAGCTGTGGTGCAAGGCGCGATAGCAGTACCTGACGAAGCCCTTCGCTTCGATCAGACTGTGCGGCGGCCACCTGCGTCAGATCTTCACCCAATTGCGCGCGCAAACGCTCCCAATCGACATTCGACGCAAGAACCTCTTCGTCCCCCTCCTGCAACGCTGTGCCAAGGGCATATGCGCTCCAATAGGGAAGCGCGGCATAACCAATCACAACAACCGCAAGAATAAGGATGAAGCGCTTCATTCCTTAAAGCGCCTCCGCACCCGAGATGATCTCGATCAACTCGTTGGTGATCACGGCTTGACGTGTCCGGTTGAACTGAATTGTCAACTTTTCGATCATGTCACCAGCGTTTCGAGTTGCGTTGTCCATCGCGCTCATCCGGGCGCCTTGCTCAGAGGCACCGTTCTCAAGCAGCGCCGAGAAGATTTGCGTTGCCACACCGCGGGGCAGCAGCTCGCGCAGGATTTCTTCCTCGCCGGGTTCATAGTCGAACTCGGTCGCGTCGCCATCCCCTTCGTTCGCTTCGAAATGGGCCGGAATGATCTGTGTCGCTGTTGGAACCTGGCTGATCACACTTTCGAACTTCGAGAAGAAGATTGTCGCCACGTCGAACTCTTCTGCGTCAAACCGTGTCAGCACATCGCTGGCAACGTCTTGCGCGTTTGTGTAGCCGACGTTTTTGACCTCGGAGAGGTCGACATGACCAACCATGTCATCTGCGTATTCACGGCGCAGTTGTTCACGACCCTTCTTGCCAACTGTCAGGAATTTGACTGTTTTACCGGTTGCTTTCAGGTCTTCGGCTTTGGCCTTGGCCAGCTTCACAATGTTTGTGTTGAATCCACCGCACAGCCCACGTTCCGAGGTCATCACCACCAGAAGGTGTGTTTGGTCGGCGCCCGTGCCCGCCAGCAGCTTTGGTCCACCGTCGCCCACCGACCCGGCCAGCCCGGCCATAACGGCGTTGAACTGTTCGGCGTAGGGGCGCGCGGCACCCGCCGCCTCTTCCGCGCGGCGGAGTTTGGCAGCGGCGACCATTTGCATCGCCTGGGTGATCTTCCGGGTCGATTTGACCGAGTCGATCCTGGTTTTCAGGTCCTTGAGATTGGGCATCTACCCTATCCTTTCGGGTGATAGCTTTTTCTCAGGCGAAATCAGCGGCGAACGTGTCGATCGCTGCTTTCAATTTGTCAGCAGCATCACCTTTGATCTTGGGGTCCTCTGTCGTGATCCATTCCATCACATCCGAATGCTTCGCATGCATGTGGGTCAGAAGTTCACTTTCAAAGCGCGCCACATGGCTCAGATCAAGATTGTCGAGATACCCATTGGTGCCTGCAAAAATGACTACAACGATTTCAGCGTTTGTCAGCGGCGAGTACTGCGGCTGTTTCATAAGCTCGGTCAGACGTGCGCCTCGGTTCAGTAGACGCTGTGTCGCTGCATCAAGGTCCGAGCCGAACTGCGCAAACGCCGCCATCTCGCGGTATTGCGCCAGCGACAGTTTCACCGGACCTGCAACCGAAGACATCGCGGATGTCTGTGCGGACGAGCCCACACGCGACACCGACAGACCGGTATTCACTGCCGGGCGGATGCCTTGATAGAACAGATCGGTTTCCAGAAAGATCTGGCCGTCAGTAATCGAGATCACGTTGGTCGGGATAAAGGCCGACACATCGCCACCTTGGGTTTCGATGATAGGCAGGGCCGTCAGCGAGCCTGCGCCATTGTCTTCGTTCAGCTTGGCCGACCGCTCCAGCAGGCGAGAGTGAAGATAGAAAACGTCACCCGGATAAGCTTCGCGTCCGGGTGGACGACGCAGCAAAAGCGACATCTGACGATAAGACACGGCCTGCTTGGACAGGTCATCATAGATGATCAGCGCGTGGCGGCCGTTGTCCCGGAAATGCTCGGCCATCGCAGTTGCGGCGTAAGGCGCAAGGAACTGCATGGGGGCGGGGTCGGACGCGGTCGCGGCAACGACTATGGAGTAATCAATCGCACCGCTTTCTTCCAACTTCTTAACCAGCTGAGCCACCGTCGAACGCTTCTGGCCAACCGCGACGTAGACACAGTAGAGCTTCTTGCTTTCGTCGTCGCCAGCGGCATCGTTGTACGACTTCTGGTTCAGGATGGCATCAAGCGCCACGGCCGTTTTACCGGTCTGACGGTCACCAATGATCAGTTCGCGCTGGCCACGGCCAATCGGGATCATGGCGTCGACGGCCTTAAGTCCTGTCGCCATCGGCTCATGCACCGACTTACGCGGGATGATACCGGGCGCCTTCACGTCAGCAACGCGACGCTCCGACGTTTCGATTGGACCCTTGCCGTCAATCGGGTTGCCAAGACCATCGACAACGCGGCCCAAAAGCGCGTCACCGGAAGGGACGTCCACAATGGAGTTTGTACGCTTGACCGTATCGCCTTCCTTAATGTCACGGTCAGAGCCGAAGATCACGATCCCCACGTTGTCGCTTTCCAGGTTCAGGGCCATGCCCATGATACCGCCCGGAAACTCGACCATCTCGCCGGCTTGGACACTGTCGAGGCCATAGACACGGGCAATACCGTCTCCGACCGAAAGCACGCGGCCCACTTCGGCCACTTCGGCTTCCTGCCCAAAGTTCTTGATCTGGTCTTTCAGGATCGCAGAAATCTCTGCTGCTTGGATCGCCATTTATCCGACCTCTTTCATGGTATTCTGCAGGCTCATGAGCTTTGAACGGATCGAAGTGTCGATCATCTTCGAGCCCACTCTCACGATAAGTCCGCCGATGAGGCTTTCATCGACGGTGATATTCATCTTCACATCCTTGCCGACCGAATTTTTCAAAGTCTCGGCAAGGGCTTTTTCTTGTTCTGCTGACAACGCATTAGCGGCCTGAACCTCGGCGGTGACTTCGCCTTTTTCATCGGCGATAAGCCCGCGGAGCGCTGACGCTAACTGCGGCAGAACGAAAAGGCGGCGCTTGGAGGCCATCAGCCTAAGAGTATTCGCAACGGTCGGCGAAAGGCCCATTTTTTCTGCGACCGCACCCACTGCGTTCCCTTGCGCGTCGCGCGAATAGATGGGTGAGTGAATCAAGTCGCGGAAATCCGAACTGTCCCGGATCGCACCTTCTAAGGCGTCAACATCACTTTCAAGGGAGGCGATCTGACCGCCTTCCTTTGCAATATCAAAGACGGCTGACGCATAGCGCGCTGCAATGCCGGTGGAAATAGACGCAGATTCTGACACGTGTCCCCTTTCCCACGTTCTTGTATGTCCGACGTGTTTCGTGCCCTCGATCAGATAGGCCAACGGCGTGACACGACCAAGCGAATGTCGCTCGGCGAACAAATCAGCGGTCGTTTAACAGACGTCCCTGCGGC
>JBCCCA010000076.1:0-13668 GCA_039033735.1 Pseudomonadota bacterium | reverse complement strand
AGCTTGAGTTCACTCATTGCTTGCGAAAGGCCGCGCCGGGGATAGCGCGGCCTTTCGCTTTTCTTGAGAACGTTTGGAATAAACCCGGGGCCCGAACGTATACCTTGCATGATCAACCCAATAGAGGCACCCATGCGTACCACAGTTTTTCTTGCACTTCCCTTCGCCCTTACCCTGTCCTTTGGTGCACACGCAGCCGGTGGCGGCAGCGACACACCACCCAAGACAACCCGCACAACGACGGAATGCACCAACGGCCAAATCTATGACGAAAGTGCGAAAACTTGCGTCGATGCCGATCAGCAGTCGTTCAATGATGATGACCGCTATAACGCGGTTCGCGAACTGGCCTATGCTGGCGCTTATGACCGCGCACTTGGCGTAATTGCCACCGCCGACCTACCCGGCGACGCGCGCTTTCTGAACTATCAGGGCTTCATCCAGCGCAAGTTGGGCAACATGGCCGACGCGATGTCTTTCTATACCCAAGCGCTTGCCATCGATCCCGACTATCTTCTGGCGCGCTCGTATATGGGGCAAGGTCTTGCAGCCACGGGTGATATTGAAGGCGCACGTGTCCAGCTTGCTGAAATCGCAGCACGCGGCGGACGCGAAACCTGGTCCTATGTGTCGCTCAAAATGGCGCTGAACGGAAAACCGACCAGCTACTAAGAGTGTGGCGCTCGGGGTTTGCCCCGGGCGCATCCACGACCCCAATTGCCATTCTTTTCCATATTAGGCTTGAGTCGGATCATCCAAGTACATCCGCCAGTGATGTTCTGGCGCAAAGCCAAGCAAACGCTTGGCTTTTTCGTTTGAATAAAAGGTTTCGGTCGCGCCCATCTCTTTTGTGACTGGAACGCCCTGATAATACCTCTCCAACAGCGCGGGCGTTTGATCAGCCACCGAGTGATCGTCATTTGAGACGTTAAACACCTCGAACCCCAATCCGTCCGTCTGAAGGCAGCGTTCCACAATCTGCCCCAGATCGCGAGCATCGATATAAGCAAAAATGTTGCGCAGTCGCGTATCCGGATCCGCGAGGTAGCCCGGAAAGTCCTGCCGGTATTCATGTGGTTCGATCACATTGTTGATCCGCAAACCATAGATGTCGGCTCCGCTGCGCGCATGGAAACTGCGGGCCGTCGCCTCATTCACGACCTTCGACATTGCGTAGCTGTCCATCGGCACAGTCGGATGGTCTTCGTCTATTGGCAGGTAGTCTGGCTTCTTCTCACCATCCCAAAAACAGACGCCATAGGTGGTTTCCGAAGACGCAAAGATGATCTTCTTGATCCCTGCCTTCAGCGCCGCATCTATGACATTGTACGTGCCCATAACATTGGTGCGATAACACTCGTTGTCGCCTGTAACCAGGATACGGGGCACTGCCGCGAAGTGGACGACTGCGTCAAAGGACGGAACACCGGTGCCAGGCCGCAACTCTTTGAAGTTGGCATAGGATTGCATGACATCATGCATGTGCGACGGGTCGGTGATATCGGCGATCCGATTGTCGACGCCCGGGTGATCCAGGGGGACCCTATCGACATTCAGGATGTTGTGTCCCTTGCCCATAAGATAGGGCACGACGTGTTTGCCGGCTTTACCGGCACCGCCCGTGAACATGATGCGCATTCTGTTTGTCCTTTCCGCGTCGGGTCTCAATAGAACTGGTACTCACCAAGTGTGTCGTGCCACAGCGCGGACACGAGGCGCCCGGCAACCGCCTGCAAAGTAGGCACCAGAAAATACTCTGGAAATATTCAGGAAACGCGCAGAATGATAGGGGTGAGAGGCCTTCTGGTCACCGAACTATTGCCGAAAACCAATCATCAGCCTCAATTGACCTCTTCCAGCCCGTCCGGTTGACCAACAATCACAAAATGAAGGTCATCGGCTCGATAGAGCCGTTTGGTCACCCTCTTGATATCCTCAAGCGTGACTGCCTCGACCTTGCTATTTCGCGTGACCACATAGTCGATGGGCAAATCATCCATCTGCATGCCAACAAGAATACGCGCGATGGATGCGTTGCTATCAAAACGAAGCGGATAGGCCCCAGTCAGATAGGTCTTTGCCGCATCAAGTTCTTCCTGGCTGAGACCTTCGGCAGCAACCTTACGCCATTCGTCGATCACAACGTCTATCGCTTCGGCCACAGTCTCATTCGCTGTTGCAAACTGGCCCAGGACCATATTCGAGAGGTCCCAGTTCACCAAGAACGACCCGATACTGTACGTCAGACCGCGTTCTTCACGCACCTCAAGGCTTAGCCGAGAATTCAGACCACCCCCTCCAAACGCCTCGTTCGCAACGAATGCAGGGAAAAAGTCCGGATCATCTCGCTGTATGCCTGTATGCCCGAACAGCGCAACCGATTGTGGAACGTCAAGAAATTCGACCGTAACGCCGCCGTCCAGTGCGACGTCAGCGACTTCCGGCAAGGGGGCGCCGCCCGTAGGCAAATCCCCTAACAAATCGTCTAGAAGCGCTGCAAGTTCGTCGCCCGCGATATCGCCAGCCGCACCCACATAGACGCGATCCCGTACAATAACATCGCTGTAGGCGTTTAGCACATCGTCTCGCGTCAACGCAGAAACGCTGTCCAGTGTTCCATCAAGTCGCGTAGCGTAAGGATGGTCGCCATAGGTCAAAAGGTTCAGCCGGTCCCCCGCGATGGTGTTCGGATCGGTGTTGTCGCTACGAATGCCCGACAGGACTTGTGCGCGAACGCGGTCGATTGCAGATTGATCAAAGCGGGGTTCGGTCAGCGCCAACTTCAGCAGCGCAATCGCCTCGTCCCGGTTTTCCGTGAGGAACCGTGCCGAGACCGACAACCCGTCGCGGCCCACATCAAAGCGGAAGCTCGCGGCCAGCTCGTCGCGCGCAATGGTGAACCCCTGTGCATCCAGATCGCCCGCGCCTTCTTCCAATAGCCCAGTCATCAAGTTGATCGCACCGCGCTTGCCTTCGCGATCAAGCGATGCGCCTCCCGCAAAGCGCAGTTCAAGCGCCGTAAACGGCACTGTGTCCTCCTCAACGAGCCATGCTTTGATCCCGCCGGGTGAGGTGACATCCTTGATGTCGATGGCAGCCGCAGCCGGGCTTGTTAGGCTAACAATTGCGGCAAATACTAAGGCAAACCGGATCATTGCGTCACCTCTTCCGTCGACCTTTGCACAAAGCCTGTCACGGCTTTGCGCCGATCAAACACTCGTTCGGCAGCGGCCATGATGTCGGCTTCGGTTACAGATTGCAGTATATCGGGCCAAGCCTGCACGTCTTCCACAGTGAGGCCCGCAGACAGCGCCGAGCCATAGCGGTTAGCCAACCCGCTAATATCGTCCAGCGCATAGACTTCGGACGCACGGATTTGGGTCTTGATCCGTTCAAGTTTCGCCGGATCGACGCCCTCCTCCATGAATTCGGCGAGCGATTCGTCCAAGGCTGCCTCTGCGTCTTCGAGTGTGGTCCCGGGAACGGGGACGTTCACTACACCGAAGGTCGTGTCGTCGAGAGACTGCCCCGAGTACCAGGCAGCCGTATAAACCGAAGCCTGATCTTCAAACTGCAGCTTCCGGGCCAGAACCGAAGTGGTCTGCGATCCACCCAAGACCTCAGCCAGCAACGTCAGCGCCGCAGCCTCCTTTTGAGCGCCCGGATCACGCTCGGGCGCAAGATAGGTTCGCATAACATAGTCATTCCCGACCCGCGGGTCCGAGTACCGAAGGCGCCGCTCGGCCAGTTGGGGTGGCTCTTGGACCCGGTCGCGTGCGACGATGTTCGGGTTTGGCGGGATTACTCCATAGTGCTCTTCCGCGAGCGCCCGTACTTCGTCAGGCGTCGTGTCGCCAGCAACAACGAGAATGGCATTATTGGGCCCGTAATGCTGTTCATAGAAGGCGTTGGCATCTTCCAAGGTCAGCGCGCTTGCCTCATGCATCCAACCGATGATTGGAATGGAGTAGGGATGGTTCAGGTACTGGGCCGCGCGCATCTGCTCGCCAAAGAGGGCACCAGGATCGTTTTCGACCCTTTGGTTGCGTTCTTCTATCACGACGCCGCGCTCAGGCGCGATATCCGCCGGCACAAGGCGCAATCCATCCATGCGGCTTGCTTCCATGGACATGACCAGTTCCAACCGATCCGACGCAATGCGCTGAAAATAACCGGTGTAGTCCTGCGCAGTGAATGCATTGCCGCTGCCACCGTTGGCTTTTACTGTCTCGCTCAACTCGCCCGAAGCCAATTCGCCCGTGGCTTTGAACATCAGATGTTCCAGAAAATGCGCGATGCCTGATGCCCCTGAAGGCTCATCCGCTGCACCGACACGGTACCAAACCATGTGGACAACCACCGGCGCGCGGTCGTTTTCGATCACAACAACCTCCATGCCGTTGTCGAGTTCGAAATTTGTCACGGCCATCTCTGCCGCAACGAACGGCGCGGAAACGAGCCAAGATGTTAAAGCCAATACGGCGAAACGCATAAGCGGTCCTTTCAACACAGTTTTTTGACGACATGGCGCACATCGCCACGGCTTCAAGTTAACAACACCCTGGAAGCGGATCATTGCTCCAGGGCTGGGTCTGGCGGGACGGCAGAGGTACGGATGCCAGCGCGCCTCAAACGTTCTAGCTCACGATACTGATCTAGCGACATACTCTCGTAAGCACGGAAGTACACATTTACGTCAAAAAGACGCTCAAGTGGGCGTCCGTCGTTGCGGCGTCTGAATTCCAGGTCATCGGCGGCAAGTTCGGCGCGAATATTAGGGTCGACACCGAATCGCCGGGAATAGGCGACAAGTGCGCCATCCGTCGACGCCCGAGACAGCGCCGCAGGGTTACCGCCAAGTGCCGCAATGGCATCTAACTGAGGTGTTTGATCCGTGCGATTCCCAGCGCCGGGCGTTGGCGGCGGCAAAGACGCAAGGTTCTGGGGAATTTCCAGTGGCTTGGTCGGCAAGACGGCGAATTCGTCGGGACCGGCCCCGCGCGACGGGGTGATGTTCAAGAGTTTGGGCTCATCCGAACCACCACAGCCGGAAATCGCAAATAGGACACCAAAAACCAAGATTGGGTATCGCATCATTACTCCGTTTATTCGCCCCTGTTTACGTCACTCGGGGCGCTCTGGCGAGTCGCGCGTGGGTTCTGGGTCATTCGTCAAAAGTATCAACGCAATCGCCCCGGCGAAGATCGAAATGTCAGCCACATTGAACGAATAGGGATTCTCAAACCCGCAGCACGACATGTTCAGAAAGTCCGCGACTGCGCCGTAGACAATCCGGTCGATGACATTGCCAAGCGCACCCCCAAGGACCAGACCCGCCGCAATCTGGACCGAGGCGCGAGGACGATCGCGGTTCATCCACCAGACCACCCAAGCACATATAGCCAAAGCGAGCGCAATTAGGATCCACCGGTCCCCAAGCTGGATGCCGAAATTAATGCCCGTGTTCCATGCCATCCTGAAGTTCAGGAATGGGTCCAACACGATCATGCCGCCCCGGTTCTTCAAATCCAGCGCGTGCACGACAATCAGTTTGGTGAACTGATCGACGACAAACAGCAGGAATGCAGTGACCCAGAGTGTTGAAAGCGCGCGTATCAATGTCGGAAGTGCCTCATACCAGTAAAAACCATAGCAAGCCCTGCTTCGTTCGCCGCGTCAATGACCGCGTCGTCACGCATAGACCCGCCAGGCTGAATGATTGCGGTTGCTCCAGCTTCGGCTGCGGCAAGCAAACCATCAGGAAAAGGGAAGAACGCGTCCGAGGCGACGACCGATCCAAGCGCGGTACTTTCGTTAAGACCCAGCTCTTCTGCCATTCGTTTTGCCTTCAGGGCAGCAATCGTTGAACTGTCAACGCGGCTCATCTGCCCTGCCCCAATACCCACCGTTGCGCTGCCCTTGGCATAGATGATCGCATTCGATTTGACATGTTTCGCAACACGCCACGCGAAAAGCAGGTCGGCCATCTGGTCATCACTGGGCGCCTTGGCCGTAACCACTTTGAGATCACTGGCGGTCACGTGTCCTATATCGTCATCTTGGACCAGCCAGCCGCCCGAGACCTGTCTCGCTGCAAGACCAACGGCAAAGGGGTCTGGCAATCTGCCAGTAGTCAACAGCCGCAGGTTTTTTTTCGCCGCGAAGACAGCCTTCGCCTCGTCCGTCGCCTCGGGCGCGATGACCACTTCCGTGAAAATCTTCGAGATTGCGCGGGCCGTATCGCCATCAAGAACACCGTTCAGCGCGACAATACCGCCGAAAGCACTGGTGCGGTCGCAATCAAACGCTTTGCCGAATGCGCCCACAAAAGTCTCGCCGCGCGCCACACCGCAGGGGTTAGCGTGTTTGATGATTGCCACCGCTGGTCCATCTTCCGGCGCAAACTCGGCGACCAATCTGAATGCGGCATCGGTATCGTTGATGTTGTTGTAGGAAAGTTCCTTCCCCTGGTGCTGGGTCGCGGTGGCAACTCCGGGCGTGGCCGTCCCGTCTGTGTAAAAGGCCGCCGCCTGATGCGGATTTTCCCCATAGCGCAGCGTCTGTGCCAGCTTGCCCGCAAAGACCCGGCGCCGCGGCGCAGCTTCCTTCAAGGCCGTTGCCATCCAGGACGAAACGGCTGCGTCGTAAGCCCCTGTTCGGGAATAGGCTGTTAGAGCAAGGCGTTGTCGAAACGCATAAGAAGTCTGGCCATCCCTGGACTGCAATTCGTCAAGGACAGCGGCGTAGTCCTGTACATCGACCACGACATTCACAAATCGATGGTTCTTCGCAGCCGCGCGGATCATTGCTGGACCGCCAATGTCGATATTCTCGACCGCGGTGTCATAGTCGGCCCCACGCGCAACTGTTGCCTCAAACGGGTAAAGGTTGACCACCAAAAGGTCGATGGGCCCGATGTCATGCACCTCCATCGAGGCAATGTGTTCCGCACTGTCGCGAAGCGCCAGCAGTCCGCCATGAACGACCGGATGTAGCGTTTTGACGCGACCATCCATCATCTCGGGAAACCCTGTCAAATCGGCCACATCCACAACGCTCAGCCCGGCCTCGCGAAGCGATTTCGCCGTGCCGCCGGTCGAGATTAACTCAATGCCTTGGGACGCAAGGGTGGACGCGAATTCCACCAGCCCCGTCTTATCGGAAACGGAGAGAAGCGCGCGGCGCACCGGCTGTAAATCGGTCATGTACTCTGGGTCCCCTTAGTCCGAAGCCGCCAGCATGGCTGTGTCCTCGACATCGTAATCGCGGATCGCGTTGGGCGTATCCTGCGTTTTGGCAAGGGACCAGCTGACGCGCGTGGCATACTCTACCGCGTGGCCAGAGAGAACCACCTGTTTGGTCGCGCGCGGACTTAAGCGGGATTTTTCCAGATAGACGCTGGATTCCAGTTCAAGTTCGGCCGGGCCTTCGAAACGGAACACCCAAAGCTCGCTGCTTTTCAAAGCCATCGACACTGCGGTGCCATTCATGTCGAGCGTGGCGTCTACATGCGGATGCAAATGAAAACGGATGCTAAACGGAACTCCGCGCATGCGTGACTTGTCAAACATCAGATCGAAATGGCGCTTGTCGGTATCCGTCCGCGCCATCAGAACATCCTCGCCTCGCAACGCCCGCCCGTCGAACCCGAGATGAATGGTCCGCACATGCGTCAGGCCATGTGTCGGGACATATCCATCATGGCCAACGACAAGTCGCGTACCACCCTCGACCTCAGCCCTTTCAAAGCCGACCTCCTGCGGGACTTCCACCAACAGCTCGGCTTCCAAGCCGGTTTTCTTGTCCATGCCTCCAAGTCGCGAAGAGGAGTAACCCTCAACCCCAAGGGTAGAATGGCTTGGCGTCGCACGTCCCGCGCGGCGCCAGCTGCGTCCAAATGTTGCGCCTGACCCACAATTCACGATCAATGGACGCCGCCCAGAGGTCACCTCCAACGCCAAGGTCGAGGCATGGGCGTTCGCGGATGCCTCACGAGCAGGGGGAGGCGCGGCATCGATAACCAGACTGGTCCGACCATGGGAGATCCGCGAGAATCCCATACAAAGGTCGTGCGTCGCCATCCCGCGCACGCCTGCGGTCGCAAGTGCGCGGTCCAGCCGTCCGTCCATTCCGCGACCGCCACCGTGAAACCGCGCCAGGCTTCCATCCGTATGGCGCAGCGCGCGCAGGACAGGAGCCATCGCGGTGATTGCTTTGATCATCCGATCATCTGGTGCGCGGCCGGCATCACGAAGGGCATCAGTGGCCCAATTCAACAGTGTAAATACTTCCAGAAGCTCTTCCGGGTTTCTGGTCACCAGAGCGCCGCTTGCGTCAATCTCGACCTCGCATTCCCGCGCCAGGGCACGCATGGCCGCGCCCACATGCCTGTCCATCCCTTCCAAGGCCAGCCCAGCATAGATCAGCCCCGTAAGCGCCTCGAACCGTGGCAATCCCGGTGATGCAGCCCGCCAACGACGCGACAGGAACACTGTTTGTTGTGATAGCGCCTTGAAGAACGCGGAACTTGTTGCGCTGTCCCTGCTGTTCAGCAGCAAGATTGAATGGTTGATCCAACGGATCAAACGTCGTCCAGTCAAATCTGGCGTCCACCCTGGGCCCTGACCGCCCAAAAATCTGTCAATCCAGTCGTGGGTCCAGTCCTGAGCGTTACGGGCAGCGTGCAGGTCTCCCACAGCCGCCAAGTCATCCAGCCAAGTGAACCCGTGTAGCTCGACCTCGAAGCTGTCGTCGGGCATGGGCAATTCCCAAATCGCGGTCCCCGGCGCTTGTACAAGAAAGCCAGCGAACAGAAAGTTGCCCCCGTTGATCTGTCGACCCCGGGCAAACGACCCAATCGTGCGGGGCTCGGGTGTCGTCGTGAACGCGGTTGCGGCAGCAGAAAAGCGCGCCGCGCGCGCGTGCATTCGGTTTAGGAAACGTGTTTTCCTTGTGGACCAGCTTGCGTTGTCTGCCAACGGCTGCCTTGCCTCTGCTTTTGCCCGTTCTTCAGGTCTTGTACCGCAAGATACGTCTAACCGAACACGCTGTCATGGGCGTTTTTCAAGGCAGGCAATAAAAAACCCATCAATGCCCCCTTTTGAGGCCCAATGGTCGGGACGAAGACGCAATCCTTGGGGTACGGACCACTGAGGATCAATGGCATCAGGCACAAAAACGCTGAACCCGGGATCACGGTCCATAAAGCGATCGATTTGCGCCTCGCCTTCTTCAGGCAGAAGCGAACAGGTGCAGTATACGACCCGTCCGCCGGGGCGCACCCATGCGGCGGCACGGTCCAGCAATTGGTTTTGCAAGGCGATCAGATCGTCAAGCCCGGTCCCATCGCGCGCATGGCCAAGATCAGGATGTCGACGCAATGTGCCGGTGGCCGAACAGGGCGCATCAAGGAGGACGGCGTCAAACGGGCCATCGGGGGTCCACGCGAGCGCATCCGCCACGACAAGGTCGGCCTGAAGCCCGGTGCGCCCCAGATTTTCCCGAACCCGCGCCATGCGAGCCTTTGAGACATCAAGTGCCGTCACTGAAGCGCCCGCAGCAGCCAGTTGCATCGTTTTACCGCCAGGAGCGGCGCAAAGATCAAGAACCCGCTCGCCTTTTTGGGGGGCCAAGACCTGGGCCGCCACGGCGGCACCCGCATCTTGAACCCACCATGCGCCTTCGTCATAGCCAGGCAACCCACTGACACGCACGCCCGACGGTATGCGCAGGGTTCCACCGGGAAGCAGTGTAGCTTCCAGCTTGGCAGCCCATATGTCCGCTTTGCTTCGGCAGGTCAGATCAAGGGGTGGGCGCGTCGCGTGGACCTGCTCCATCGCTTCAAGAGCAGCTTTGCCCCAGGCCGCATTCAAACGTTTGCGCAACCACTTCGGCGTGTGCGGCACAGGTAGCGCGGCCCAATCGACCTCACGGCGCAGCAGGTTGCGCAAGACTCCGTTCACAAGGCCGGATTTTGATCGCGTTACAAGGGAAACAGCGGCGTCAACAACGCCATGCGGCGCGGCGCCCTCCTCGAAAATCTCATAAAGTGCCAGCCGAAGGGCGTTCATGACCGGATCTTCCGGTTTCATACGCAGATGCGGGCCCAGCAATCGGTCTGAACGATTGGCCCATCGCAGCGCTTCGGTCGCTAGTCGGCCCGCACGCGCCGCTTCCGAAGGCGGAAGCTGTTCAACTAGGCGTGGCAGAACGTCGCCCAGCGTGATCGCCTCTTCAGTTACCGCTGTCATCGCCGCGACCGCCGCCTTACGCGCTACGCGCCCGTCGTTACTCATATCTTCGCCTTGAAAGCCATTCGGCCCGCGTTATACCAATACGTCATGAGCGACAAGAAACCCAACATGACACCTGAAGCTGAACGTGCATTGGCCGAGGCCGAAGCGCGTCGCAAGGCGGCCAAGGACGTGGCCTTGCCAACCGAACTTGGTGGCCGGGACGGACCCGATCCAGTGCGTTATGGCGATTGGGAGAAAAAAGGTCTTGCCATCGACTTTTGAGGGCTTGGCGCGCCAACCCGTAGTGTATGCCGACGCGAGTGCAATTCGCTTGAGGCGCGCCACACTGACGTTACGGGCAAGGCGCGTGGCCTTTCAACAAGGTCCGCATCGCACACCGTTTTCGTCTTCGGCTACTCCGCCGCAATCTTGATCACGGGCTCCATAGCAGCCAGCGTATCTTCTGAGAGGTGGCATTTGATCTGATGGCCGCCGTCGATGGTGCGCAAGGGTGGCACATCTTTTTCGCAGAGACTACCTGCCACCCTGTCCTTCCAGCGGCACCGGGTCTGGAACGGACAACCCGGGGGCGGGTTCATTGCGGACGGGATGTCGCCTTCGAGTACGATATGCTGTTTCTCGATGCTAGTGTCCGCGATGGGCACGGCTGAAAGGAGCGCCTCAGTGTAGGGATGATAGGGCGGTGCAAAGACCTGTTCGGTGTCGCCGATCTCGACCACATGGCCCAGATACATGACCATCACGCGGTCACTTAGATACCGCACGATAGACAGGTCGTGGGAGATGAAGAGAAGCGTTGTCTTCTCATTCCGCTGGATCTCCATCAGAAGGTCCGTCACGGCGGCTTGCACCGACACATCAAGCGCGGACACTGGTTCATCTGCCACCACAATCCGGGCGCCGCCTGCGAAAGCGCGAGCGATGCCGACGCGTTGCTTTTGCCCACCGGACAATTGACGCGGCATGCGGGTTGCGAACTCGCGGGGAAGCTTTACGAGGTCGAGCAGTTCGAGCATCCTTTGTTCGCGCTCAACTTCAGTGTCACCGATCCCGAAGATCTCCAGCGCTCGGATGATCTGGCGCCCCACCGTCATGGATGGGTTCAGTGTGTCGAACGGGTTCTGGAAAACCATCTGGACGTTAGACACTGTTTTGGTGTCGCGCGCTTCGATGGGCACGTCTTCAATCGATTGGTTGTCGAGCAGGATCTGCCCCTCAGTCGCTGTTTCAAGCCCCATCAACACCTTGGCGAAGGTCGACTTACCGCACCCGCTTTCGCCCACGATGGCGAGCGTTTCGCTTTCGCGTGCTTCGAAAGACAGGCTCTCATTTGCCTTCACGACTTTCTTGTTGCCGCCGCCAAACAGCGAGTTTGCGGCAACCTCGTAATACTTCTTCAAGCCATCCATCTTGAGCACCACGTCGCCCGGTTCGACCTTCTCCGTCGTACTGGCTGCGACAATGGGCGCGTTCCAATCGATTTCCTCGAACCGCAGGCAGCGCGTGCTGTGCCGGTCATTGCCCGACACCGGTGCCATCTTAATGTCGCCGCCATCGCAGCGCCCGCCTTCGAAATAATCGCAGCGCGGGCCAAAATTACAGCCGGGTGGGCGTTCATGGGGTAGCGGGAAGTTGCCCGGGATCGCGACCAGCGGCCGCGCGTTCTTGTCCGCGCCGGGCAGCGGGATTGAACGAAAGAGCGCCTGGGTATACGGGTGCTGCATATGATCGAACACATCTTCAATTGAGCCGGTCTCAACCGCTTCGCCGGAATACATGACGCAAAGCCGGTCGCAGGTTTCCAGCACCAACCCGAGGTTGTGGCTGATGAACAGCATCGAAGTGCCGTATTTCTTGCCGAGGTCTTTGACCAGCTCAACGACAGCAGCTTCCACAGTCACGTCGAGCGCGGTGGTCGGCTCATCAAGGATCAACAGGGACGGGTTCGCCATTAACGCCATTGCGATGACAATGCGCTGTTGCTGACCGCCGGAGAGCTGGTGTGGATAGCTGTTCAGCATCCGCTCGGGGTCGGGCAGGCGCACGTCGGTGACGACTTCGAGGGCGCGTTGGTAAGCTACCTTTTCATCCACTCCTTCGTGGATCATCGGCACTTCCATCAACTGCTTGCCGATCCGCATGGCGGGGTTTAGGGACGCCATGGGTTCCTGATAGATCATCGCGATCTCGGAGCCCCGAACGTCGCGCAGTTCTTCTGGTGTCATCTCATTCAGGTCGCGGCCCTTGAACTTGATCGAACCGCCGACGATGCGGCCATTGACGCCGAGGTCCTGCATCACGCCCAGTGCGACCGTGGACTTGCCGCAACCCGATTCTCCAACCAGTCCCATCGCTTCACCCGGTTGAACGGTGCAGGTGAAATCCATCACAGCGGGAATTTCCCTGAGCCGTGTGAAGAAACTGATTGAGAGGTTCTCGATCTCGAGGATCGGTCCGTCATAGTCAGTTTTGGTCATGGATATCTCCTTTGGTTTCGCCACCTTTGGTGGCGATCCGCTGGGGCTCTGCACCAGACCCCGAGGTATTTTTAGGCCACTGAAGACCCATCAGTCGCGCAGGCTTTCTTCGCGGAGGCCATCTGCCAGCAAGTTAAGGCCAAGGACGAGGCTCATCAGCGAAAGCGCGGGAACGAGGGCCGGGTGTGGATAGATCGAGAGGAGCTTGCGGCCATCATTGATGGTCGATCCCCAGTCGGGGCTTTCAGGGGAGAGACCCAGTCCGAAGAACCCAAGTGTACCGAGAAGGATCGTGGTATAACCGATGCGCAGGCAGAAATCGACGATGAGCGGTCCACGCGCATTGGGCAGAATCTCCCAAAGCATGATGTACCAGGGGCCTTCGCCCCGGGTCTGACCCGCCGCCACGTAGTCACGTGTTTTGATATCGAGTGCGATGCCACGCACGATGCGGAACACGGTTGGCGAGTTTACGAAGACCACACTGACGAAGACGACAAGCAGGTTCGGCGGGAACGAGATGATCCCGAGCGGGTCGGCATTCCAGGCAATCCCGGCATAAAGCCAAAGGCCGATAACCAGCGTAACGGCAATATAGATGTTTCTCTTTTGCGGCTGCACGTAGAAGCGCGAATTGAGCAGGATCACCATGAATACTATTGGGAAAATGAACAGAACCGCTGCCATGTAGACCGGGATACCCGTAGCCACGATCTCGGGCGTGACCAGCAGGTAGAAGAGTAGGATCACGGGGAACGCCAGGATGAGGTTTGCGAGGAAGGTCAGGAACGTGTCCAGTTTGCCGCCGTAATAGGCGGCTGGCAGACCGAGTGTAATGCCGACCATGAAGGCAAAAAGCGTCGCAAAAGGCGCAATCTTGATCACCTCCCACGAGCCTTTCACCATGCGGCTGAACACATCGCGTGCCAGGTTGT
>JBCCCA010000075.1:0-13672 GCA_039033735.1 Pseudomonadota bacterium | reverse complement strand
GCTTTGATCCACCACACAGCATAGGTTGAAAAGCGCACACCGCGGTCAGGGTCAAATTTGTCGGCCGCCTTCATCAAACCCAGGCCCGCTTCCTGGATCAAATCATTCATTGGGGCGCCGTAGCGGCGGAACTTGGACGCCATCGAGATTGCAAGACGCATATACGCGGTGATCAGGCGGTGAAGCGCCTGTTCGTCACGATGATCGCGCCACGCATATGCCAGCGCAAGCTCGGTATCCGCGTCAAGAAGTTCAGCCTGCATTGCACGGCGCGAGAGGGATTGATCAAATGCACTTTCAGCAGACATGTCGTACTCCCAGAGCTTGCTTTTATTAATGATACGCGACGACGCTTTAATTGGATCAAAAGATGCTATGGATTTTTTGCCGAACCGGTCTACGAGCCTTCTGAAACGTCTTAACCAGTAATTAACCTTGGTTGGCGGACACATGCGGCAGTCCCCCGGATAAGGCGATGCGGATTGGTTGCACAGAGTTACACGGTTGCGTTTGAAGGCGTCGAAGCGCGTCTGGTCGAAGTTCAGTGCGCGCTTTCGCCCGGATTGCCGCATTTTTCGCTGGTTGGATTGCCGGACAAGGCTGTCAGCGAGGCGAAAGAACGTGTGCGCGCGGCCTTGAATGCTCTGTCTATCGCCTTGCCGTCGCGTCGGATCACGATAAACTTGTCTCCAGCAGATTTGCCGAAGGAGGGGTCCCATTTTGACCTTCCCATTGCGCTTGCGCTTCTGGCCGCGATTGAGATCATTCCAAAGGACACGGTGGCCGGGCTGGTCTCGCTTGGTGAACTCGCGCTGGATGGGACCCTTGTTCAGGTCGCAGGCGCCCTGCCCGCCGCCATCGCGGCAGCCACCGCCGACCGAACGCTAATATGCCCGATGGCGTCTGGTGCCGAAGCGGCCTGGGTTGGCAGCCTTCCCGTCGTTGCGCCTGCCAGTTTGCAAGCCACTATTCAGCACCTGACGGGTGCAAAGCCAATCGAGGTCAGCCAGCCGGGCCTTTTGACCGACGGCGACGCGCCAATCGCCGACCTGTCTGAAGTAAAGGGGCAGGAACGCGCCAAACGCGCGGTCGAGATTGCAGCCGCCGGACGCCACCACCTGTTGATGATCGGAACGCCCGGTTCGGGCAAGTCGATGTTGGCTGCCCGCATGCCGGGCGTTCTCCCCGACCTGTCGCCGGAAGAGGCACTGGAAACCTCGACCATCCATTCACTGGCCGGGCTATTGGATGCCGGGGGCATTTCCCGTCGCCGTCCGTTTCGCGCACCGCACCACACTGCGTCTATGGCCGCGATCGTGGGCGGCGGAAAAGGCGCAAAGCCCGGAGAAATCTCACTGGCCCATAATGGTGTGCTGTTCATGGACGAATTCCCTGAATACTCGCGCAATGTGCTTGAGACGTTGCGCCAACCGATTGAAACGGGGGATGTCACGGTTGCACGCGCGAATGCGCATGTCCGTTATCCCTGCAAGTTTCTATTGGTCGCTGCCGCGAACCCTTGCAAATGCGGATACCTAACTGATGCAGCCCGCGCCTGCGCCCGCGCGCCTGGTTGCGGCGACGACTATATGGGCCGCATTTCGGGCCCGCTTCTGGATCGTTTCGATCTGCGCGTCGAGGTGCCGCCGGTGTCATTCCAGGACTTAGAGCTGAAGGAGGACGGCGAGCGGTCGGCCGTGATCGCTGATCGTGTGGCTGCGGCGCGCGATGTTCAGCGCCAGCGCTATGTGGACATGGCAGGTGTTTCAGTCAATGCAGACGCCTCAGGTCGCGTGTTGGAAGATGTCGCACGCCCGGACGCGGAAGGTCGCGAGCTTCTTCGGAAAGCGGCTGAGCGTATGGGGTTATCCGCGCGCGGCTATCATCGTGTCATTCGGGTCGCGCGCACTATCGCCGATTTGGCCGGGCGCGACGTGATCGGACGCGCGGACGTGGCCGAGGCCATCAGCTTCCGCCTGTCGCGAGCCGCGTGAGGCGCAGCTAGCGCGCTTCTGCCAACCGTGTGTCGATGGCGTCCCAAATGGCGCCTGCGACGTCGATGCCGTCAAACCGCTCAAGCTCCTGAATACCCGTGGGCGAAGTCACGTTGATTTCGGTCAGATAGTCGCCGATCACATCAATCCCGACAAAGACCTGGCCCTTGTCCCGCAGCAGCGGTCCGATGGCGGCGCAAATTTCGCGGTCGCGCGGCGTCAGGCCGATTTTCTCGGCCCTCCCGCCAATGTGCAGGTTCGATCGTGTCTCACCTGCTGGCGGCACACGGTTGATTGCACCAATCGGTGTGCCGTCGACCAGAATGATCCTTTTGTCTCCGTTCGAGACATCGGGCACGAATTTCTGAGCGATTAGAGGCTCGCGGTTGATGGCCGAGAACATTTCATGAAGCGAGATCATGTTGGGATCATCTTCTTTCAGACGAAAGACGCCTGCGCCCCCATTCCCATAGAGCGGTTTCAGGATCATGTCGCCGTGGCGCGCGCGAAAGGCTTGTAGTGTCTCAAGATCGCGAGCGATTGTCGTAGTCGGCGTCAACTCAGGGAATTCCAAAACCAGCAGTTTTTCGGGATAGTTCCGCACCCAGAACGGATCATTGACAACCAGCGTATGCCCGGCCAGCTGGTCAAGAATATGCGTTGTCGTTATGTAGCTCATATCAAAGGGTGGGTCTTGCCGCAGCCAGACGACATCCATGCTGGCCAGATCGACGGTTGTCTTTTCCCCTAATGTGGCGTGTTCGCCGACCACACGCTGGACGGTCAGCGGCCATCCGGTAGCCATGACCTGCCCCTTGTCAAAGGCAAGTTGATCCGGCGTGTAATAGAACAACTCAGCGCCCCGCGCCTGTGCAGCTTCGGCCAGGCGAAAACTGGAATCGGCGTCGATATCGATCGCCTGGATCGGGTCCATTTGAAAAGCAACGCGCATGCCACCATCCCGTCAAATCCGCTGAATACGCGTTGTTGTGGCGGAAGATTGCGTGCGTCGCAATGCGCGATCGTCACCAGAGTGTCAGGTTTTCCACCGTGGTCACGCGACCTGCAGCATCGACCGCCGCAAGGTCCAGACGAATCGGCATAAAGGCATCCAGATCACCCTTTGTGATGTACTCCTCGGCCGTGTGCGCGATACGATGCAACTGGCGCATTGAGAGGCGCGAGGCCGCGATGTCGACGGAGGCGGCCTTTTTGACCTCAACCACGACCAACGTGTTCGCCATTTGAAAGATCAGATCAGCTTCCCCAGCCTTGCCCCGCCAACGCTCCGCCAGCATCCGATACCCGCGCGAGACGTAATCGCGCCGCACGCAATCCTCAGCAGCAAGACCATCTTGGTATGCTGTTTTGCCAAGTTGCGATCGCTGGCGGTCGGTCGGGCGTTGATGGGACACAGACCCGGCATAGCCCGTCACACTTAACGGCATCTTAATCATCTATATCGCGCTGCAATTCGAGGCCCCGTTGGTACAGATCGCGGCGTGACAGGCCGAATGCCTCGGCCACGTCACTTGCCGCCTCCTTCAACTTGGATGTCTTTAGTGCCGTGCGAAGTGCAGCATCGATGTCATCCGGCGCGACATCATTGCCGAGCGGTGCGATCAACAACACAATCTCCCCCCGAGGCGCGTTCTCAGTACAGCTTTCGATCAGGGCACACAAAGTCCCCCGCCGCACTTCTTCGAATTTCTTAGTCAATTCGCGCGCAAGTACGGCAGGCTGCGATCCTCCGAAAACCGCGGCCGCGGATTGCAACGTTGCCACGACCCTTTTCGGGCTTTCGTAGAAAATCAGTGTCCCTTGTGCGGCCGTCAACGTTTCAAAGAACTTGGTCCGGGCGACTGCTGCGGGCGGCGGAAAGCCGGCAAAGGTGAACCGATCGCTTGGAAGGCCAGACACGGTCAGCGCGGCAATCATGGCGGCCGGGCCCGGGCCTGCAAAAACGTCAGCACCCTCGGCAATTGCGTCCCGCCCCAGCGCAAACCCCGGGTCAGCCACAAGCGGGGTTCCGGCATCTGATGTATAGGCGACGCTTTTGCCATTCCGAAGCGCTGCAATCAGCCCTGGCCGCGCCTTGGGTCCATTGTGATCGTGATAAGCGGTGATATGCCGCCCTGCCAAAGGCACGCCGTGCATGTCCATAAGCTGCTTCAGCCGCCGCGTATCCTCGGCCGCCAAAACATCCGCCGAGGCAAGGATATCGAGCGCGCGCAACGTAATGTCACGAGCATTTCCCAACGGTGTCGCGACAAAGTAGAGCCCTGGCGCAAGTGCCACCCTATTCCAAACCTGCGTCACCCACTTACCTGCGATTTACTTGGCTGCGGTTTCTGCATAGGGTCTCGCCAATTCTGTTTCCCGAGGAGAGAACCCAATGGTCGCTGTTTTCCGGTTTCGCCGCAAGATACTAGGCTGGACAGCCGCGGTCATCGCGACCGTGGGGCTGGCGGCGTGTGATGTATCGCTGCCGGGCGGAAATGGCCCACTGATCAACACCAACCGTGCGGTTCCGGTCGCCCTTCTTGTTCCGAAAAGCTCGCAAGCTGCGGGAAATCTTGCGCGTTCTCTGGAGAATGCCGCCTGGCTGGCCGTCAATGACCTGGGCGAAGTCGAGATTGACCTTAGGGTATATGATACGTTTGGGACGCCCCAAGGTGCCGCACAAGCGGCCAGTCAGGCGCTTTCTGACGGCGCACGCATCTTTGTCGGCCCACTTTTTGCCGAAAACGCAAGCGCGGTGGGACAAGTCGCGGCGCGGCGCGGCGTAAATGTTCTGTCGTTCTCCAACAACCCGGCGATCGCTGGCGGGAATGTCTTTCTGCTGGGCAATACCTTCCAATCCAGCGCCGACCGGTTGGCGCGCTTTGCGGTGAACCGAGGACAGGGAAACATGTTCATCATCCACGCGGATGATCCGGCCGAACGCCTCGGCGCCGATGCGATCGGTCGCGCGGCTCAGCAAAATGGTGGGCGCGTCGTGGGTGTTGCGTCATTCCCGCTGTCTCAACAGGGCGTTGTCAACGCCATCCCCGATATTTCGCGGGAATTCCGAGCCTCGGGCGCGCAATCGGTGTTCGTGACCTCGGGCAATTCAGGGGCCTTGCCGTTTCTGGCTGAACTTCTGCCCGAAAACGGGATGACGTCTGAAAATGCGCAGTTCATCGGGTTGCAGCGCCTTGATGTTCCCTCCAGTGCGCTGTCGCTAAAAGGACTGCAGGGCGCATGGTTCGCGACCCCGTCGCCCGCGCTGGTCCAACAGTTTAACAACCGGTATGCGGCCGCTTACGGCGAACAACCAACGGCGGTCGCCGGTTTGGCCTATGACGGCGTAGCAGCGATTGGCGCGCTGGTCGCGCAAGGTAACGCCAACGCGCTGAGCACAAGCGCGCTGACCCAAGGCGCCGGGTTCGCTGGCGTCAATGGCCCCTTCCGGTTCTTGCCAAACGGCACCAACGAACGCGGTTTGGCAGTCGCACAGATTCAGAACAACCAGGTGATTGTGATTGACCCCGCACCAAGAAGTTTTGGCGGCGTCGGTTTCTGAACCGTCACCGTCTACAGACCAACCGACCTTTCCCGACCTGCGGCTAGAGCCATCGGAAATCATTGATGCGGCAGCCGTCTATGACGCCATTGTGCTTGCAAGCACAGGAAGTCGTGGCAGTGAAATACGCCCCCACGCGACCGGCCTCCTCCGCGACGCCATCGCGGCAGGCCGAAGCAGGATTGGCGCCGCCATCCTCGATGCACCATTGGCCTCACGCGACGCGGTGCGGGCGTATTCCTATCTGACAGACGGCATTGTGCGCACTGTGTTTCGTGTGGCCTGCGACCTGATCCATCCGAACCCCACACCGACCGAAGGCGAGCGTCTGTCAATTGTGGCAGTCGGCGGCTATGGGCGCGGCGAGATGGCACCCCATTCCGATGTCGATCTGTTGTTCTTGATGCCATGGAAGACCACGCCTTGGGCGGAAAGCATGATTGAAAGCATGCTGTATATCTTCTGGGACCTTCACCTGAAGGTCGGCCATGCGTCCCGTTCGATCAAGGATTGCATGCGTTTGGGGCGCGAGGATTACACGATCCGCACGTCTCTGCTGGAGCATCGCTTTCTGGCTGGAAACGCCGCACTTGGGGCCGCACTTTCGGAAAAGCTGGTATCAGAGCTATTTCAGAGCACAGCTGCAGATTTCATCGAAGCCAAGTTGGAAGAACGCGCGTCACGCCATAAAAAACAAGGCGGCCAACGTTACCTGGTGGAACCCAATGTGAAAGAGGGAAAAGGCGGGTTGCGCGATCTCCAAACGTTGTTCTGGATCGGAAAATACATTCACAACGTCGACAGCGGCCAGGAGCTGATGCAGCTTGGGCTTTTCCGACAAGATGAGTACGACCGTTTTCATGCGGCCGAGACGTTTCTGATGGCGGTTCGCAACCATCTTCACCTTGCCGCCGGACGTGCCATGGACCAGCTGACGTTCGATCTGCAGGTCGAGATCGCGGCACGGCTGGATTACGTCGATAAGGGCGGTCGCCGGGCCGTCGAACACTTCATGCAGGATTATTTCCGCCACGCAACGGTGGTGGGCGAAGTGACACGCATCTTTCTGACCGCATTGGAAGCCCAGCACGTAAAGTCAGCCCCGTCGCTTGCAACCTTCTTTCGGCGCCGGAGACCGGTGAAGCCTGGCTTTGAGGTCCGACAGAACCGCCTGGACATCGCCGCGCCGTCCGCATTTTTCAACGATAAATTGAACATCCTGCGCCTGTTCGAAGAAGCGCTACGCACGGGATATCTGATCCACCCGGATGCCATGCGGCTTGTCACCGCCAATCTCGACCTGATCGACGATGACATGCGAAACGCGCCCGAGGCTAATCGCATTTTTCTGGACCTGATGCTGAAGCACGGCAACCCGGAGCGCGCGTTGCGCCGGATGAACGAACTGGGTGTTCTGGCCGCGTTCATGCCGGAATTTGCACCGATCGTCGCGATGATGCAGTTCAATATGTACCACCACTACACCGTTGACGAACACACGATCCAATGCGTTTCAACGCTGGCGCAGATTGAACGGGAAGAACTGGTCGAAAGCTTGCCCATCGCCAGCCGCATCCTGAAAGAAGGCGTGAACCGCAAGGTCCTCTACACAGCGCTGCTGCTGCACGACATCGGCAAGGGCCGGGACGAAGACCACTCGGTTCTGGGTGCGCAGATCGCCCGGAAAGTGGCGCCTCGACTGGGTTTGCGAAAGTCCGACGCGGAAACAGTTGAATGGCTGGTCCGGTACCATTTGCTGATGTCGGACATGGCCCAAAAGCGCGATCTGTCCGATCCGCGCACCATCCGGGACTTCGCGAAAGCCGTGAAGACGAAAGCGCGGCTTGATCTGCTAACGGTTCTGACCGTCTGCGACATTCGAGGTGTTGGGCCGGGCACCTGGAACAACTGGAAGGCCGAACTCCTAAGATCGCTCTACCGAGCGACGGCAACCGCTTTGGAACATGGTCTCGAAGCCGTGAACCGCGAAAGCCGCGAGGCCGAAGCGAAGCGCAATCTGCGGGCCGCGCTTGGTGGATGGGATACGAAGTCGCTTCGGGAAGAAACATCGCGGCATTACGGCCCCTATTGGCAGGGCTTGCCCACCGAGACCCATGTCATCTTCGCCAATCTGCTGAAAAACATCTCGGACACCGAAGTTTGCCTGGACCTGAAGCCAGATCTTGACCGCGATGCAACGCGGGTCTGCTTCGCCCTTGCCGACCATCCGGGCATTTTCGGTCGATTGACGGGCGCCTTGGCCCTTGTCGGCGCAAACGTAGTGGATGCCCGTACCTATACGTCTTCGGACGGGTATGCGACAGCGGTGTTCTGGGTGCAGGATATCGAGGGATCGCCCTATGAGGCAAATCGTCTGCCACGCCTTCAATCGATGATCGAACGGACGCTTTATGGTGAGGTCTTGCCCCGCGAATCCCTCGTCGACCGCGACCGACTGAAAAAGCGCGAACGCGCCTTCAAGGTGCCAACCTCGGTGTCGTTCGACAATGACGGCTCGGACATCTTTACGATCATTGAAGTCGACACGCGCGACCGGCCAGGTTTACTGTATGACCTTGCGCGTGCTTTGACCGAAGCGAACGTGGTGATTAACAGTGCGGTCATCGCAACCTACGGCGAACAGGTGGTTGATACCTTCTATGTCAAGGACATGTTCGGTCTGAAGTTCCACGCAAAGTCGAAACAAAAATCACTCGAGCACAAGATTCGCAGCGCGATTGCAGAAGGCGCCGAACGCGCCCGCACCGAATGAACGTGACCGTGCCAAAGGCGATTGCGTGAGCAGCGTCCGCCTGATCACGGGCTTCCTGACGGTCGGGTTCTGGACATTACTGTCCCGCATTCTCGGCTTCGTGCGCGACATCCTAATTGCGGCCTGGCTGGGCACAGGCCCCGTGGCCGAGGCCTTCCTGGTCGCCTTCGCGCTGCCAAACATGTTCCGGCGGTTCTTTGCGGAAGGCGCATTCAACATGGCCTTCGTGCCGATGTTCTCTAAAAAGCTGGAAGCCCGGGACGACGCAATTGGCTTTGCCCAAAACGCTCTGGCTGCATTGGCCCTGATCCTTGTGGTGTTTACCATTCTCGCGACCGTGTTTATGCCGTGGCTTGTTCTGGCGATGGCCAGCGGGTTCCGTGGGGATGAACGCTTTGACATCGCCGTCACACTGGGTCGGATTGTCTTTGTCTATATCCTGTTCATTTCGCTGGCCGCGCTTTTTTCCGGTGTCCTGAACGCCAGCGGGCGCTTCATAGCTGCGGCGGCGGCGCCTGTCCTTTTGAACATCGTGCTGATCGCAGCGTTAATTGCCGCGGAAGCGGGCGTCGGTCAATCTCTGGTCGGTCCGTTTGAAGGCGCGCGCCACGGGACATTGTTGTCGTTCGGCGTGGTCTTGGCCGGAATTCTGCAATTGGCCTTGGTCTGGTGGGCCGCGGCCCAGGCTGGATATCCCTTGCACCTCAGGGTCCCGCGGCCGTCACCCGAACTCAAAAGGCTCGCGATCATCGCCGCACCCGCTGCCCTTGCCGGTGGTGTGGTACAGGTCAACCTGCTTGTCGGGCGCCAGGTGGCAAGCTTTTTCGAAGGGGCTGTCGCTTGGCTGTCCTATGCGGATCGCCTCTATCAACTGCCGCTCGGCGTCGTCGGCATCGCAATCGGGATTGTCCTGCTGCCCGACCTGTCCCGCCGTCTGCAGGCGGACGATATCGCCGGAAGCCGCGCCGCCTTTTCCCGCGCGACCGAGATGTCACTCGCGCTGGCGATCCCGGCTGCTGTCGCCCTTTCCGTTATCCCAACGACACTCGTCTCGGCACTGTTCGAACGGGGTGCCTTCGATGCCACGGATACCACACAGACAGCTCTAGCCTGTGCGATCTACGGGCTCGGCCTACCAGCGTTTGTGCTGCAAAAGGTCCTGCAGCCTCTTTTCTTTGCCCGAGAAGACACACGCCGCCCGTTCTACTACGCTGTCGTTGCTTTGATCGTGAACGCCTGTATCGCCATTGGCCTCATGTCCAGCATGGGCTTCATCGCAGCGGCCATAGGCACCACTGCGGCCGGCTGGGCGATGCTCGCGTTTCTCTGGAATGGGTCCCGCGGGATGGGGGAGGCCGCCCAGCTTAGCCCGGAGACGCCGAAACGGTTGGTAAAGATAGCGCTCGCGTCGATGCTGATGGGGGGCGGCCTTCTGATCTGCGACCGGATGCTCCTGACAGGGCTCATGGCAACCGCGCCCATCCTCGGCTTGCTCGTACTGTGCAGTCTGGGACTTCTGGGCTACGCCCTTTTCGGGGCAGCGCTTGGCGCCTTTCGACTGTCAGATCTCCGCGCCCTGATGCGGCGCGGCTAATGGGACGGTGGGCGGGGCGCCTTTGCCAACAGGCAAACAGCGCCGCACACCAAGCCTAGCGCTGCCGCATCCGGTCCAGAAACCTCCGAAATGCACCGGGCACAAGTGCAGGCGTCACCACAAACCCAAAAACAAATCCCGCAACCTCTGCGACCCAGTCCCAGCCCACTTCAAAGAAGATCCCGAAAAACAACTGAATCGCCATAAGAAAACCAATGAGAGTGAACGCCTGCCATTCATTCTCGCCCGTGGCCCTGAACCGCACCCAAAGAAGAAAGGTATAGGCCCCGATGAGCCCATAAGCGCTTGGAAACCCTCCAACCAAGGGTCGGCTGTCGCCCACCAACCCGGCATAGATCACAGCGCCAAAAATACCGCAGGCAAAGAACAGGATCAGGACCGCAAGATTGCCAAAAACCTCTCCCACCATTTTGCCAAGGGCCAGAAGGAATACGATCACAAAGGCGGCGTGGGTAAAACCAATATGGACAAACGGATAAGTCACCAACCGCTGAACCTCTGCCGTTGACCAGTTCCCGGTTTCGAAGAAAACCCTCAACACTGCCGACACAAACGAAAACTCTTGAACGGCCACCAGGCGCCAGCCAATTGCTTCCGGTCCGCCAATGATACCGCGCGCGCCCAGCGTCAGCACGACTTCCACGGCGAAGATGGCAACCGCAAGGGCGACAACCGCAGGCGGCAGGCTATTGAATACGGGCTGCGGAGAACGGTGATCTTGCATGGCACTTCCTTGACGGGCACGTCCCGTCTCGGTAAGCCCCGCGGACCCGAAAATCCAGAGGAGTTCGGCCATGGCCGACGCCACCTTCGCCCCGCGAGTGTTCTCCGGCATCCAACCATCCGGTGGTTTGACACTTGGCAACTATCTCGGCGCGCTAAAACGCTTTGTTGATATGCAAGATGCCCAAACGCACGACTGCATCTTCTGTGTCGTGGATTTGCACGCCATAACAACATGGCAGTCGCCCGAGAATCTGACACGCCAAACACGTGAAATCGCTGCCGCCTTTCTGGCAGCTGGCATCGACCCGACCCGCGCCATCCTGTTCAACCAAAGCCAGGCACCCGAGCATGCCCAGCTTGGATGGCTGTTTAGCTGTATCGCCCGGATGGGCTGGATGCGGCGGATGACGCAATGGAAGGACAAGGCGGGCAAGAACTCGGAAGACGCCTCGCTCGGCCTTTTTGCATATCCGGCGTTGATGGCCGCCGACATTCTGGTCCACCACGCAACCCATGTGCCCGTGGGCGAAGACCAGAAACAACACCTCGAACTGACACGCGATATTGCGACCAAGTTCAACCATGATTACGGCGTCGACTTTTTCCCAATTACCGAGCCCGTGATCGGCGGACCTGCCGCGCGCGTGATGAGCTTGCGCGACGGAAGCAAAAAGATGTCGAAAAGCGATCCGTCCGACATGAGCCGCATCAATCTCAGCGACGATGCAGACGCAATCGCCCAGAAATTCCGCAAGGCCCGGACCGATCCCGAACCCCTTCCGGACACCTATGAGGCTCTGAAGGATCGTCCCGAAGCGCGGAACCTCGTCGACATCCTCGCAGCCCTTCAGGATCGTTCCCCCGATCAGGTGATGTCCGAGGTCGCAGGCCAGGGTTGGGGTCAATTCAAACCGCATCTTGCCGATGTCGCCGTCGAAACCATGGGTCCGATAACGGCAGAGATGAACCGGCTCTTGGCGGACCCGGCCGAGATTGATCGTATTCTCGCCGATGGGGCAAAGCGGGCCAGCGCCATCGCAGCCCCCATACTCACCAGGACCTTCGACATTATGGGTATGGTAAGGCGGCCCTAAACGGCGCCAGATCAGTATCGTATGCGCCGTCAGGCGCGCATTTTGGTCACGACCGGCTCAAAGGGGCAATTCGGTCGTCGATTTCACTTCCTTTAGGACAAAACTCGACTGAACAGACCGAACATAGGGGCTGCGCAAAAGATGGCGCGTCTGGAAAGACTCGTACGCGTCGACATCTGCGGCCCTTATTTTCAGGACGTAATCCGCCATCCCCGAGACCTTGTGGCATTCCTGGATTTCAGGATGCAGCGCAACCAGCCGTGCAAAAGCCTCGACCGCCTCCTCGGAATGGTCCTCAAGCGTGATCTGCGCCAGAATACAAAGCTTTGCATCGACTTTTCCCGGATCAAGCACAGCAACCCGCCGCGCGATCACGCCCGAGGCTTCAAGGTCATTGACCCGTCTCCATAGTGTCGACTGCGCAATGCCCAGCCTATCCGCCAAAACAGCTAAGGCCGGCGACGTGTCCCGCTGGATTTCCCGCAATATTCGTCGATCTACGTCACTTATTTTCATATTCTCAAAAAATACGGGAATTTCTTTCAATAAGCTATAACTTTGCTAGGTTTCAGGCAAAAAACTCCAACCAAGCGGGTGTCTTCTTCCAAGCAAGGAGGCCGCGATGCAACAGACAACGCTTTATACATCTAAAACGCCGTCCGCCGACGGCACGTTTGACTACAGCGCCGACGAAAACAACGTCTGGCGCACGCTTTATACGCGCCAGATGGCCCAGTTGGCACCGTTTGCGTGCAAAGCCTACCTTGCCGGGCAAAGGCAATTGGGCTTAACAGCGCAGGCAGTGCCGCAGGTTCGGGATATCGACGCAGCGCTCTTCGCCGCGACCGGTGCAGGTGTTGAGCCCGTCGCGGCCCTGATCCCGCAAGATGCGTTTTCCGCGCTATTGGCCGCCCGTCGCTTTCCCGTTGCTACATTCATTCGCAGGCGCGAACATCTCGATTACATTGAAGAACCTGACATTTTTCACGAGGTCTTTGGCCATTGTCCGATGCTATGCCACCCCGCGTTTTGTGTCTTCATGGAGCGTTTTGGAGCGCTTAGCCTCTCGCTTCCGCCTGAAGATGTAAAACGATTGTTCCGGCTTTGGTGGTTCATCGTGGAATTCGGCCTGGTCCAGGAAGACGGGCGCCAGAAAGCTTTCGGGGCCGGCATTATTTCATCCCCGTCCGAAGCAAAACACGCGGCCTCCGGTCAGGTTGAAACGCTACCCTTCGATCTATTGACGATATTCCGGACCGACTACCGGATCGATATTCTGCAACCGGTCTATTTCGTGATCGACAGCTTTGAACAGCTTTCCGCTTCGCTGGACTGCGATATTCCCGCCCTTCTTGCCCAAGCACGGACCCGAGGCGATTTGCCCCGCCGCTTTGCCACTGCGGCCTGATTTCTGCCTTTACCCGCTGGCCGCGCCTCGATAGATCTCTCGGGTCTGCGAGGGAGTGCGTTATGCCGGACGATCTGATCAATTCCTTTATGACCGGGCCGGATGAAACCGGTCGTTTCGGTCAATTTGGTGGGCGTTTTGTCAGCGAGACCTTGATGCCGCCGATCCTTGATCTTGAGGCCGAGTATGAAAAGGCCAAGACAGATCAAAGCTTTTGGGATGAGATGGAGTTTCTCTGGAAGCACTATGTGGGGCGTCCCTCGCCGCTGTACTTTGCCGAACGTCTGACCGAACGGCTGGGAGGCGCCAAGGTCTATCTGAAGCGCGACGAGTTGAACCACACTGGCGCACACAAGATCAACAACGTGCTGGGACAGATCATTCTGGCGCGCCGGATGGGTAAGACCCGCATTATCGCCGAGACCGGCGCCGGTCAGCATGGTGTCGCGACTGCGACTGTGTGCGCAAAATTCGGTCTGAAATGCATCGTTTACATG
>JBCCCA010000074.1:0-13681 GCA_039033735.1 Pseudomonadota bacterium | reverse complement strand
GTCGTCAGTCTAACGGGCGTCGGTTCGACCGATATTGTCGTTTCGGGGCAGGGCAACCTTTTGCGGGTCGAATTGTCAGAGGACGAGAAGCTTGCCACAGATCAGCGAACTGTGCAGCAATCGCTTGAAATCATTCGCCGCCGGATTGATGAGGTCGGCACGCGCGCGCCGAATATCCAGCGTCAAGGCGAGGATCGGATCCTGATCCAGGTTCCCGGTCTGGGCTCGGCCAGCGAGTTGAAAGACCTGATTGGCACGACAGCACGTCTGACATTCCATCCCGTTGACGGGATTGTGGCCGCAGATGCCGCACCGCGCTCCGGCAATATCATCGTGCCTGAATTGGCGCCTGCCGGTCAGGCACCTGTGGCGTTCTACGAGCTGGAAAGTACGGCAATCTTGTCGGGGGATGATCTGGTCGACGCGCAGCCAAGCTTTGACCAGAATGGGCAACCGTCAGTCAGTTTCCGGTTCAATGCTGCGGGCGCGCGGATCTTCGGACAATATACCGCTGAAAACGTAGGCGCGCTATTTGCGGTCGTTCTAGATGACGAAGTGATTACCGCGCCGCAAATTCAGGAGGCGATCCCAGGGGGCTCGGGTCAGATCACCGGCAATTTCTCGGTCGAGGAATCGGTTGATTTGGCGGTTTTGCTCAGGGCAGGGGCCTTGCCGGCAGAGCTTGTGTTCCTGCAGGAACAAACGGTCAGCCCAACCCTGGGGCAGGAAAGCATCGATGCGGGCACCATTGCCTGTTTGGTCGCGTTTGGCGCGGTCATGGTGTTCATGGTCCTGTCCTATGGGCTGTTCGGCCTGTTCGCGAATGTTGCCCTTATTGTGAACGTCGCCCTGTTGTTTGCGCTACTCTCCTCGATCGGCGCCACGCTGACCTTGCCAGGAATCGCAGGGATCGTGTTGACCATCGGTATGGCGGTGGATGCCAATGTGCTGGTCTTCGAGCGGATACGCGAAGAGCTGAAGACCGCCAAAGGGCCAAGCCGTGCGATTGAGCTTGGCTATGAAAAGGCGCTGTCGGCGATCATCGATGCCAACATCACCACCTTTATCACGGCGACGATCCTGTTCACGCTGGGCTCGGGCCCGGTAAAGGGCTTCGCGGTGACGCTGGGCTTGGGCATTCTCACGTCGGTCATTACGGCGATCTTTGTCACACGGCTTCTGATCGTGCTCTGGTTCGAGCGGAAGCGTCCCCGGACAATCGAGGTTTAACGACATGCGGCTGAGACTTGTCCCACAGGAAACCAATTTCGACTTCTTCCGCTTTCGGAACATCACCTTCGGGATCTCGATGGCGGCGATCATCGCATCGATCCTGCTTTGGGTGACGATTGGTCTGAACTTCGGCATCGACTTCCGTGGCGGCACCTCGATCCGTACCGAAGCGGTGCAACCCATTGACGACGGCGAATATCGCAGGGCGGTCGAGGGGCTTGATATCGGCGAAGTCAGCGTCACGCAGGTGTTCGATCCCAACTTTGCCGCGGACCAACACGTGGCCCTGATCCGCATTCAGGCGCAGGATGGGGAGGAAAGCGTTACCGACGCGGTCGTCGATCAGGTGCAAGTGGCCTTGGCCGAAATCGACCCGTCCATCGAATTCACCAGCGTCGACAGCGTTGGTCCCAAAGTCTCGGGCGAGTTGGTCCAGACGGCCATTCTTGCCGTCATCGCTGCGTTGGCGGGCATTCTTGTCTATATCTGGCTGCGCTTCGAGTGGCAGTTTTCGGTGGGTGCCGTCGCAGCCCTGTTCCATGACGTGATCATCACCATCGGACTGTTCAGTTTACTGCAGATCCGGTTCGATCTGGCGACCATCGCGGCGCTGCTGACCATTGTTGGCTATTCGATCAACGACACCGTGGTGATCTTTGACCGGCTTCGTGAGAACTTGCGGAAGTTCAAGAAGATGGCGTTGCAAGAGGTCATGAACCGCACCGTGAATGAGACGCTTAGCCGGACCTTGATGACCTCGGGCACCACCTTGATTGCCTTGATCGCACTTCTGATTTTTGGCGGAGACGTGATCCGTGGCTTTGTTTTTGCGATCACATGGGGTGTCATAATCGGCACGTATTCATCGGTCTATGTGGCGAAAAATGTGGTGCTGATGCTGGGCGTCAAGCGCGACTGGTCGAAGCCGTCGGAAGGCGGCGGCGGTGCGGGTACGCAATTTGCCAATATCGACGCCTGATTCATGAAGGACGCACGGAAGATTGCCGACCGCGCGACCGTCTATCGGGGATCGATCACCGAGCCGCACCGCTGGGATGCGCTGCGCCCGCGCGAAGGCGACGTCGTCCTGGCGACGCCGGCCAAATCCGGCACGACCTGGACGCAAACCATGATGGCCATGCTTCTGAACGGCACGACCGAGCTGCCCGAAAAGCTGAGCATCATGTCGCCCTGGATCGAATCCAACTTCTCGAACCTGGACGACGACCTTGCCGCGCTGGAGCGTCAGCCCGGGCGACGCGTTATAAAGACCCACACCCCCGCAGACGGCTGGCCCATCTGGGACGGTGTTCCGGTCGTGATGTGCTTTCGCCATCCGATGGAGGTTTTCCTGTCGCTCCGGAAACATCTCGCCAATGCCAAAGTTGTCGACGAACACCCGCTTCTCGATCCGGTCGAGGCATCGCTGCCGCATTTTCTCGATCGCACATTCGACCCTGATGAGATCGACCGGGATGGCCTTGAGACCATCGTCGCGTTCTTTACACGCAGCGTGCTTGGCGACCGGGTGCCGCACAAACTGGTTCTGAATTACGCGGGTATCTCTCGCGACCACGAGGGGACCGTCCGCGCGCTTGACCAGTTTCTTGGCACTGCTGCGTCTGAAGCCCTGATTGCAGATATCACGCGGGCGACCGAGTTTGGCGCGATGAAGGTCAAGGCCGCCGATTTTGCGCCCGAAGCGGCCAATGATATTTGGCACGATGAACAGAAGTTCTTTGCGGGCGGGCGCTCGGGCGCCTGGGCCGACGACTTTACCGATGATCTGATCGCGCTTTACGACGCGCGCTTTGCTGCGTTGCTGCCGGACCCGGCCCACAGACGTTGGATTGAAACCGGCCTTGGGGATGTGTGACCTTTTTGGCGGGCTGACCAGTTGCGCAGGATTGGGATGGTTGGCGTTTGGCGCACTTTTGGCCGGTTTGGTCCGGGGGTTCGCGGGGTTCGGAACAGCGATGATCTATCTGCCCTTTGCAGGTCAGGTGCTTAGCCCGTTTGCGGCACTGACCTCATTGATTGTGAAGGACCTGATTGCGCCGCTTATCCATGTGCCGCGCGCGGTGCGCGAAGGACAGCCACGCAACCTGCTCTGGTTGATGGCGGGCGCCGTCATTTCCGTACCCCTGGGTGTTTGGGTCTTATCGCAAGTCGCGCCCGATGTTTTTCGCTGGGCCGTTTCGGTGGTCACCTTCGCGATGCTGGCCGCTTTGATCTTTGGACTGCGCTACAAAGGACCCATTACGCCCGGCATCAGCATCGCGGCCGGTGGAACAGGTGGCTTTTTGGCGGGAAGCGTTGGCTTGCCCGGCCCGCCTGTCATCCTGCTTTATATGGCGTCAACACTGCCGCCGGCGGTCATCCGCGCGACCCTGACGCTGTATCTTATTCTGGCTGATGTGCTGTTGTTGGCGGTGTTCAAATGGAGCGGCGTGCTGGTGACATCGGCTGTTCTGCTGGGCGTTGCGATGATCCTGCCCTATCTTATGGGCAACTGGCTGGGGGCGATGATGTTCCGACCCGAACGGGAAGTGCTGTACCGCCGCGTCGCCTATACCATTATTGCAGGCTCGGCTTTTCTGGGGCTGCCAATCTGGGATCGATAAGATGCGATTGAACGAAGTGAGCTATTCCGATGCCTTGCCGGTTGATGGCTATGGACCAGGGTTTTTCCGGATCGCTGGCACGGCGCATGAAGCGCCGCTTGCCGTTCTGCCCTCGGGGGTTGCGCCATGGGGCGGGCTCGATGACGCAGCACCGCTTTTGGCCGCAGCCGGCACCATCGACGTCCTTTTGTTCGGGATGGGCGCTGATATCGCGCATCTGCCGCCCGCGCTGCGTGACGCGCTAGAGGCGGCCGGGATCGGTGCCGAAGTCATGTCATCCCCGCAAGCGTGCCGGACGTATAACGTGCTTCTGGGAGAAGGCCGGCGCGTTGGACTCGCGGTCCTTTCCGTCTGAGAGCTGGTGGACTTCGCCAGTGGCTTGCGACAAGAGTGACGCATGACGACCCCACTTCTTCGCCTGTCTTCTGTTGCCTGTGCGCGAGGTGGCGCAACGCTGCTTGACGATGTTTCTTTCGCGCTGGACCCCGGTCAGGCGCTGATCCTGCGGGGGCCGAACGGGTCGGGCAAGACAACCCTCCTCAGAACAATTGCCGGGTTACAACCCGCTTTTGACGGCAGCGTTGAGGCGGCGCCGGACAGCATTGCCTATGCCGCGCATGCCGATGGTCTGAAGGGCGTGCTGACGGTTGAAGAGAATCTGAGCTTCTGGGCTGGGCTGTTTGGCGAAACCGATACGGCGCCTGCATTGGACGCGTTCGATCTGGCGGCGTTACGTCACCGCCGGGCCCATGCATTGTCCGCCGGGCAAAAGCGACGCCTTGGGTTGGCGCGCCTTTTGGTGACGGGGCGACCGATCTGGATGCTTGATGAGCCGACCGTGTCGCTTGATACCCATGCGGTGGGTCAGTTCGCTGCGATGATCCGTCAGCACCTGCATGATGGTGGCGCGGCATTGATTGCCACCCATATCGACCTTGGACTGGACGCTGATACGCTGGATGTTTCCGAGTTCCGCCCTGTAGCGCCCCGCGTTCAGGCATTTGACGAGAGCTTCCTGTGATCCGGGTCGTACAACGCGATATCCGGCTGGCCATCCGGGCTGGCGGCGGGTTTGGTCTGGCGCTGGCGTTCTTCCTGATGGTCGTCGTTCTTGTGCCGTTTGGCGTGGGACCCGAACGCGAGGTGCTGGCGCGGATTGCCCCCGGCGTTCTTTGGGTGGGCGCGCTTTTGGCGTGTCTTTTGTCGCTCGACCGGCTGTTTGCCACCGATCACGAAGATGGCGCACTGGACCTTCTGGCCACGGCACCACTTCCCTTGGAAAGCCTGGTGCTGGCCAAGGCCGTTGCACATTGGCTGACAACCGGCCTGCCGTTGACATTGGTCGCGCCGGGGCTGGGCGTGCTTCTGAATCTCGCGCCCGGCGCCTATGGCGCGCTAATTGTGACCTTGCTTCTCGGGACGCCAGCACTGTCGATGTTGGGCGCCTTCGGGGCGGCCTTGACGGTCGGCTTGAAACGCGGTGGGCTTTTGATTTCGCTGTTGGTCTTGCCGCTCTATGTCCCGACCCTGATCTTTGGCGCCGAAGGTGTGCGTCGGGCCTCGGACGGGCTGGACCCGACGACACCGGTTCTCCTTTTGGCCGCGATCACGCTGGGCACGATTGCGATCGGTCCTTTTGCAGCGGCGGCCGCGTTACGGGTGAACTTACGCTGAGCACCAGTCCAAGGTCGTTCATCTTGTCAAAAATGCGCATGTTCTGCTGGATCAGCTTGAGCGAGGCGATTTTTAGGTTTGTTTAACCGACTCGCCCAAGGATAGAGGGTGGTAGGGAAGGGGAACCACTGAGGCGTTAAGATTCATTAATATGAACACCCTGCGACCCGGTGGCGCTTGAGCGTCCCGCAGCCTGAGATTACATATCCGCTCATGTCACTTTGGGAATACGCCAATCCGCGCAAGTTCATGCACCTGACCGACCGGGTGATGGCGCCGCTTTTCGTACTTGCTGGTCTTGCATTGGCGGTTGGCGTTGGATGGGGATTCTTCGCGACCCCGGATGACTTCCGACAGGGATCGACCGTCAAGATCATCTATCTCCATGTGCCGTCGGCCATGATGGCGATCAACGCCTGGGCGATGATGTTGGTCGCTTCGCTGGTCTGGTTGATCCGGCGCCATCATGTCAGTGCTCTGGCGGCCAAGGCCGCGGCACCGGTCGGGATCACTATGACCCTGATGGCGCTTTTCACGGGTGCTGTCTGGGGACAACCGATGTGGGGCACATGGTGGGAATGGGACCCCAGATTGACGTCGTTTCTAATCCTGTTTCTCTTCTATTTGGGGTATATGGCGCTTTGGGCGGCCGTCGAGGATCCGGACACTGCGGCTGATCTGACAAGCGTGCTTTGCCTTGTGGGGTCCGTTTTCGCCATTCTTTCGCGCTATGCTGTTCTGTTCTGGAACCAGGGCCTGCATCAGGGCGCGACGCTGTCCCTGGACAAGGAAGAGAATATTTCGGACGTCTTCTGGGTGCCGCTTGTGATATCGATCGCGGGGTTTGTTCTGCTGTTCGTCGCGCTGGTTTTATTGCGCACCCGGTCCGAGATCAGATTGCGCCGTATCCATGCCTTGGAACTGAAAGAGCGGTTGGCCTGATGCCCGATCTTGGTGCGTATGTGTTCGAGGTGTCGCTGGCCTATCTTGGGTCGCTTCTGCTTCTGTTTGGGATCATCGGGCTAAGTTGGCGCCAGGCGCGGATCACGCGGGCGCGACTGCGCGACGCCGAAGGACGCGACGATGCGTAGATTACCCTGGCTGGCCGTGCTGCCCCCCCTTTTGTTCGCAGGTATCGCAGGGCTGTTCCTGGGCGGCATGTTCCGCGATGACCCGGATGCCCTTCCATCATCGCAGGAAGGGTTGCCGGCACCGGTGGTGGTTGAGCTGCCCGTAGGCGATCTGCCAAGTTTTGATCAGGCTGTCTTTACCCAACCCGGCCCCAAGGTTCTAAACTTCTGGGCCAGTTGGTGCGCGCCCTGCCGGTTGGAACATCCGTACATCATGGAACTGTCCGAGACCGTTCCCGTCTATGGCGTGAACCGCGACAACACACCGGAGCAGGCGAAAGGATTTCTGGAGGAACTTGGAGACCCATATACTGCCGTCATCGCTGACCCGCGCAACCGGCAAAGCATAGAGTGGGGAGTCTATGCCCTGCCCGAAACATTCGTCATTGATGGAAACGGCACCGTGATTTTGCACCTGCGTGGGCCGATCAACGCACCCTTGATGGAAAACCGGATCAAACCCGCCTTGGCCCTAGCCTCAGCGTCAGCCGAATAGCCACACCATCATCATAAGAAAAAGCAGCCCGCCCTCCAGTGGCGGAAGAGACAGCGGCATAGAACGCGCCACAATCCGCAGCCGATTACTCGTAACCTTCATATTTCCCCCGAAACACTTAACAGCCTTAATGTGCCATTACTCCGGTCGCATTGGAAGGTTTAAGGCAAATTTGTGGTTAACTGACGCCGATCCCGAAACAATCCCGCAATGGCAACCGGGCTGTTTGGAATCTCCTGCGTCGTTAACCATTTGTTCAGACACATAGAGCCGCGGGTAACGAAAATCCCCCCGCCAACCGGGCGAGGGGATTGTTTCATTTCATAGGCTTATCGGGGTCGACTCACGCCGCCTGGGCAAGGTTCCGCAGCACGTAGTGTAGGACACCGCCATGTTCGATATATTCGATCTCGATCGCGGTATCGATCCGGCATTTCAGCTCGATGTCTTTCGTTGTGCCATCCGGATAGGTGATCGTGCAGGGCACATTCGACAACGGTGTCAGGTCGCCTTCAAGCCCGTGGATCGAGACGGTTTCTTCACCCTTTAGGCCAAGCGACTTGCGGCTGTCGCTACCCGTGAACTCGAACGGGATGACGCCCATGCCGACCAGGTTCGAACGGTGAATACGCTCGAAGCTTTCCGCGATCACAGCCTTCACGCCCAACAGTGCCGTACCTTTGGCCGCCCAATCCCGGGACGAACCAGCGCCATACTGTTCACCACCAATCACGACCAGCGGGATTCCCGCCTCCTGATAGGCCATGGCGGCGTCATAGATGGATGTCTCGTTGCCGTCTGGTCCTTTGGTGTAGCCGCCTTCAACGCCATCCAGCATCTCATTCTTGATACGGATGTTCGCAAACGTACCGCGCATCATGATCTCGTGGTTGCCCCGACGTGATCCGTAGGAGTTGAACTCCCGCGGTGGAACCTGACGGTCGGTCAGGTACTTGCCGGCAGGGGTGGTTTCCTTGAAGGAGCCGGCAGGTGAGATGTGGTCGGTTGTGATCATATCGCCGAGAAGCGCCAACACACGCGCGCCTTCTATATTGGTGATGACACCCGGCTCGGCATCCATGCCCTGGAAATAGGGCGGGTTCTGCACATAGGTCGATGTGGATGGCCAGTCATAGGTTTCTTGCTGTGGAACGCTGACGCCCTGCCATTTCTCGTCACCCGTGAAGACCTCGGCATATTTTTCCATAAAGGCTTCGCGCGTTACGGTTCTTTCGACCAGCTCGGCGATTTCCGCCTGGCTTGGCCACAGGTCTTTCAGATAGACGTCATTTCCGTCTCGATCCTGGCCAACTGGCTCGGAGGAGAGGTCAATGTCCATGGTTCCGGCCAGAGCGTAGATGACGACCAGCGGGGGTGAGGCGAGGTAGTTGGCGCGCACATCCGGGCTGATACGCCCTTCGAAGTTCCTGTTGCCGGACAAGACAGAGGTTGCGACGAGATCACCTTCCGCAATCGCTTCGGAGATTTCCGATTGGATTGGGCCTGAGTTGCCGATGCAGGTGGTACAGCCGTAGCCCACCAGGTTGAAGCCGATGGCATCCAGGTCGTCCTGAAGTTCGGCGGCCTCGAGATAGGCTGAGACGACCTGAGAACCGGGCGCAAGGGATGTTTTCACCCAAGGCTTGCGGTTCATGCCCAAAGCGGCGGCCTTCCGGGCGACCAGACCCGCGCCAATCATGACGTAAGGGTTCGATGTATTGGTGCAGGACGTAATCGAAGCGATGACGACCTTACCCGATTCCATCGTGTAGTCTTCACCCTTGACCGCGACTTCTTTGCCCATGGGGCGCTTGAAGGTTTCAGCCATTTCCTTGGTGAAGGCGGCTTTCGCGTCCGTGAGCGCGACGAAATCCTGCGGGCGCTTCGGGCCCGAGATGGCAGGTACGATGGTCCCCATGTCCAGTTCGAGGGTATCGGTATAGATCGGATCGTAATCCGCACCGCGCCAGAAGCCGTTTTCCTTGGCATAGGCTTCGACGAGCGCGATCCGGTCCTCATCGCGACCGGTGTTTTCCAAATAGCGCAGCGTTTCGCCGTCGATCGGGAAGAAGCCACAAGTCGCACCATACTCAGGCGCCATATTGGCGATGGTCGCGCGATCGGCCAGCGGCAGGTGGTCAAGGCCGGGGCCGTAGAATTCGACGAACTTGCCAACAACGCCTTTTGCGCGAAGCATTTCGACGACTTTGAGGACCAGATCGGTGCCCGTGGTGCCTTCCATCATCGCGCCTGTTAGCTTGAAGCCGATGACTTCTGGGATCAGCATCGAAATCGGCTGGCCGAGCATGGCGGCTTCGGCTTCGATCCCGCCAACGCCCCAGCCGAGGACCGCGGCGCCGTTGACCATCGTGGTGTGGCTGTCGGTGCCGACCAGCGTGTCGGGATAGGCAACTTCGACCCCGTTCTGGTCGGTGTCGGTCCAGACAGTCTGGCTGAGATATTCAAGGTTCACCTGGTGGCAAATGCCGGTGCCAGGGGGCACTACGCGGAAGTTGTTGAACGCAGATTGGCCCCACTTCAGAAAGGTATAGCGTTCCATGTTCCGCTGGTATTCGCGGTCCACATTCATCTGGAACGCGCGCGGATTGCCGAACTCGTCGATCATGACCGAGTGGTCGATCACAAGGTCAACGGGGTTCAAAGGGTTGATCTTTTGCGGATCGCCGCCAAGCGCCTTCAGACCGTCGCGCATCGCTGCAAGGTCGACCACCGCGGGCACGCCCGTAAAGTCCTGCATCAGTACACGGGCCGGGCGATAGGAGATTTCGCGCGGGTTCTTGCCACCTTTCGCACCCCAGTCGCCGAAGGCTTTGATATCGTCGACGCTGACGGTTTTTCCGTCTTCAAAGCGCAGCATGTTTTCCAACACGACTTTCAGCGCAGCGGGCAGGTTGGCAAAGCTGCCAAGCCCGGCGGCTTCGGCGGCGGGGATCGAGTAATAGTCGATCGACTGGCTGCCAACGGTGAGGGTCTTGCGGGTCTTTGACGAATCGTGACCAACGTTGATGGGCATCTGGCTAACTCCGGCTAGGGCAAATCGTGAGTGTGGCGTCCCAATAGACCGCGTGCGATCTGGGAGCAACTAAAAATTGTATACCATCGTGTACCATTTTATTAGATCCCGCGGGATGTGACATGTTGTGCTACGCTAAGGGGTCTCGGGCTCTGGCTAATCATCAGTCATTACAATCGCTTAATGTCCTTGCCGTAGCCTAATACACGTCGGACTGCACGTTGATGTAAATGGGACGGGCACAAGACAACTTTATCGCAATATATAGCTTGTAACGAGGTCTCTCAAAACGTTGATTGGCGCGTCATGGTCGCATTCTGTACCACCACAGCACGGGGACAGCATTAGGGACTTCAATTGATGTTACGTTTAGGAACTTTGGTGATGGCGGTTTGGTTTGCGGCACTTGGTGCGGCAAAGGCAGATGAGACCGTTGTCGTTGAACTGTTTACGTCACAGGGCTGTTCATCCTGTCCGCCAGCAGATTCGCTGTTGGGTGATCTGGCGAAGGAAGACAATGTGATCGCCATCGCGCTGCACGTTGACTACTGGGACTACCTTGGTTGGAAAGACAAGTTCGCCAGCGCCGAGCACACGGCTCGGCAACGCGCCTATTCCCGTGTGCAAGGCGAGCGGACGATTTACACCCCGCAGATGGTGTTTGGCGGCATCGATCACGTTGTCGGTTCAAACCGGAAACAGGTCGAGCGCGCCGTCGAACGTCATTCTGAACGCGTCATGCCGGTTGATGTGGCCCTGCAACGCAGTGGCAGCACGGTGTCTGTCCGAGCATCCGGCGCGGGCAACCTTCCCGAGATGATCGTGTTCCTCGCAACCTATAGCCCGGAAGAGGTGGTGGACGTGCGCCGTGGCGAAAATGCCGGGCGGAAACTGACATATCACAACGTGGTTCGCAAAATTGCCCCGATCGGGAAGTGGAACGGGCAGGGTACCTTCAGTGCTTCGGCAAGTGTCAGCGGCGGCGCACCGGTCGTTGTTCTGGTGCAAGCCGGCCCCGGTGGGCCTATTCTGGGGGCGTCACAGCTTCGCTGATTTTTGCCTCAGCGCTGAGTTTCCAGCGGCGGTGGACCCAGAACCATTGTTCTGGGTTGGCGCGCACAACCTCCTCGACCGTATCATTATAGATTTGCATCATCTGCGCTGGGTCGCTGGCCGGGATCGGGTTGGCGACATGCAGGCGGAAGGTAAACCCATCCGGCTGGCGCAGACCAAAGACGGGTACCATCAAGGCATTATACTTCAGCGCCCACTCTGCTGCAGATAGTGGTGTATGGGCGGGTTTGCCGAAAAAGTGGAGCAGGGGCGCGCGCCGCGAACTGACGTCGGCCACGATACCAATGATCCCGCCACTCTTCAGGTGCCGGATCAGCGCCTTAATGCCCTGGCCATTCGTCGGAAACACCGGTTCGGCAATGGTCGATATGGCACGCAGATAGTGCTGGTGAAACAACGGATTGTTCATCGGGCGATACAGCGCGGCCATGGGATAGCCTTCGCGCGTCAGCTTTGAGCGGACGGCATCGTAATTGCCAAGATGGGCTGTCACCAGAACGATGGGGCGTCCCTCGACGCGCGCGGCGGCTAAGGCCTTGGTGCCCGGTCCTTCAAGCTTCGAGCCGCGGGCGCGGGCGACAAACTCTTCGCCGGAATAAATCTCGATCAGGGTGCGCCCGACGTTATCCGTGACCGCTTTGGCAATCCGGGCGCGTTCGGCCTCGGACATGTCGGGATAGACATAAGCCAGGTTTTTGTGGACGCGGCGGTTCCAGCCAGCAAACCGTGCGACCACTGTTGACATGACGCTGCCAACCAGCCGGACGCGGCGCTCGTACGGCAAAAGAAGCGCGCCGCCCAGGATGGCGCGGGCGAAGACATTCTGCACCTTGTCGGCAAAGGACACCTGCTCTCCCATAGCGCGGTCTGTGGCATCGGTGGGCCGGGTTTGCAACCATTGCTGTTGCCATCGGGGCATGCTTGCCGAAAACTGCGAGGTGCAAAGACATGGAGCGGGTATGGACCTTGGTGAGATTGTCGATTTGGCACGACATCCGGTTGAAACACCGGCCTTTAGGGCCGCCTGTCGGGTCAAGTTGGATGAGACCGGTGTTCTGGTGCTACCGGACTTTCTGACCAAACCGGCTTTGGCGCAGATTTTAACAGAAGCCCAGGCCGGGCGAGACAAGGCCTATTTCTGCACTCAGGAACATAGTGTCTATCTGGCACCGGACCCGTCCTTTCCGGAAGATCATCCGGCCAATCGGCGGGTCGTTTCGTCGAAGGGCTGTATTTGCGACGATGACGTGGCCGCCGGCTCACCGCTGCGGGCACTTTATGAGGCGGACGGTTTCAAGAGTTTTGTAAAAGCGGTGGTCGGGCAGGGCGGGCTGTACCCCTATGCCGACCCCTTGTCGTCGATCAACATCCACTATGCCGAGCGTGGTCAGGAATTGGGTTGGCACTTTGATAACTCTTCTTTCGCGATCACGTTGTTGTTGCAGAAGCCAGACGCGGGCGGGCGGTTTGAATATGTGACGGACCTGCGGGACACCGCGTCGGGTGACATGAATTATCGCGGCGTTGAAGCCTTGCTGGACGGTGAACTTAAGCCAAATGTGCTTGAGATGGAGCCTGGCGCACTGGTGCTGTTCCGGGGGCGTAACTCCGTTCATCGTGTGTCGCCCAACGAAAGCGACCGCACGCGTATTCTGGCGGTGCTGGCGTATAATGCGGAACCGGGCGTGTCGCTTTCGGAAAGTGCTCGGATGACATTCTTTGGGCGGCTGGGGTAGGCATACCTGATCAAGGCGGTCGCGACGGATTTGTGTCGACAGACAGCATGTCCGGTACCATTCCATGCAGCCTCTTGCATTGGGGGCAAAGCTGGTCTATTCCGCGCGCACTTCACAGGCAGGGCTTGGGCCTTTCGGGGAGACATCCCGTCAGGTCCGCCGGTTGGGACAATGTCCCTTGATGGCTCTGCCGAGGCGCAAACCGGAAAGGAATTTGGACATGGCGCTCCCTGAGTTTTCTATGCGTCAGCTGTTGGAAGCTGGCGTTCACTTCGGTCACCAAACACAACGCTGGAACCCGCGTATGGGCGAGTTCATCTATGGCGACCGGAACGGCATTCACATCCTCGACCTGACACAGACCGTGCCGATGCTGGACGCGGCGCTGAACGTTATCCGCGAGACTGTGGCCAAGAACGGACGTATTCTGTTCGTGGGCACCAAGCGTCAAGCACAAAAGCCGATCGCTGACGCCGCCGAACGTTGCGCGCAGTATTACATGAACCACCGTTGGCTGGGTGGCACGCTGACCAACTGGAAGACCGTGTCGCAGTCGATCCAGCGTTTGAAAGCCATCGACGAACAGATGCTGGAAGGTGCCGAAGGCCTGACCAAGAAAGAGCGTCTTGGCATGGAACGCGAGCAGCAGAAACTGCAAGCGTCGCTTGGTGGCATTCGCG
>JBCCCA010000073.1:0-13775 GCA_039033735.1 Pseudomonadota bacterium | reverse complement strand
CGTCGCGCAGCTTTCCAAACAGCCGAGGCAGTTGAGCGTCAAACCATTCAAGATGTGCCGCATAACCCGCCACGTCGCGCCGATGCCCGTAAAGGCTGTCAAACTCGACGAAATTGGCGAAGGTCAGGCTCCCGTCCTCTGCTGTGCCCGCCAGCTGCACAAGGTGGTCCATCAGGTCGTGGTCCGGCCCCTTGGCCACGTCATCGATGCCCTGCATGGAAAAGATATCCCCAATCTTACCGACAGCATGAACCTTGCGGCCTGCGTCCTGCACCCAATCGCAAAGCGTCGGCGCGGGCGGCGGGACCGCATAGTCCCGACGATTGGCGGTGCGGGTGAACGCACCAGACGTTCCAACAAATGGTCGCGCAATCACACGACCCACCCGCATCTTGTGCAGGGTCGGCGCAATGGTCTTGCAAAGGTTTAGCAGGCGTTCGAGGCCGAAGTGCTCTTCATGAGCGGCAATCTGCAAAACGCTGTCGACTGAGGTGTAACAGATGGGCCAACCGGTCGCTATATGCTCGTCCCCAAGGCGTTGAATGATCTCGGTCCCAGAAGCATGAACGTGGCCCAGCGTTCCTTCGGTCCCCGCGATCTGCGCCACCTGATCCAGGACAGCTTGTGGAAACACAGGCGCCGTTTGCGGAAAGTAGTGCCAATCGAACGGGACAGGAACGCCCGCAAGTTCCCAATGTCCCGACGGCGTATCCTTTCCCTTTGAAACCTCGGTCGCAGCGCCCCAAAGGCCCTCAGGCGGTGTCATCAGGCCCGGGGCGGTGTCACCAGATGCAAGCGTGATGGCCTCGCCCAAACCGAGGCGCGCCAGATTGGGCAACTGTAGCGGACCTTTCCGTCCTTCGACACCGTCGGCAACTGCGCAGGCGGCATTGATATGACCGAGAGTGTTTGCGCCGGTGTCTGGCACTTTGCCGTTGAAAAACTGGTCCGCGTCGGGGGCGCCTCCGATCCCCGCACTGTCCATCACAACAAGGAAAGCGCGCGCCATTATCCGACCCGGTCAATCATGAGGGGGCGCGGTGCGGCCGCGTCTGCAATCGTCAGTGCCGACAGATATGCCCGTTCGGCCGCTTGTGCCGCACGTTCACCGGCTGCGTGCAATCGGGCCACGGGCGCGCCTTTGGTCACGTCGGACCCAATCGGCAGAATATCGGAATACCCGACAGAAGGATCGATTCTGTCGCCATCGCGCAGGCGGCCACCCCCCAGGTGAACCACGCCCATCCCGATCTTGTGGCCGTCCAAGGCGGCAATCTTGCCCGTTGCGGGCGCCGAAATTTCGCGGATCACATTGGCTTCGGGCAACCGTTGAGACCATGTGTCGCTGAACCCTTCGGGCCCGCCAAGTCCGGCCACAAGCTGGTCGAACGTCGTGCGCACGCGCCCGTTCGTAAGGGCGTCCCGCAGTTTGACAGCAGCGACCTCGCGGGCCGCCTCATAGCCCGCGATCACCATAACCTCGGCCCCAAGGGCAAGGGTCAGATCTACCAAACGCGAATTCTTTGGATCGTTCAGTGCGCCCATGACCTCGGCCACTTCCAACGCGTTCCCAGCCGCGGGCGCCAAGGGCTGGCTCATATCCGTGACAAGCGCAGCCGTTTTGCAACCAGCGCCGGTGGCTGTACTAACCAAGGCGGCCGCGAGGGCCCGCGCCTGTTCCTCGGTCTCCATGAAAGCGCCCGAGCCACATTTTACATCAAGCACCAACGCATCCAGACCGGCTGCCAGTTTCTTCGACAGAATAGAGGCTGTGATCAGATCGATACTGGGCACCGTCCCCGTCACATCACGGATCGCATAGAGCCGTTTGTCGGCGGGCGCCATCTTCCGGTCCGCCGAGACAATTGCGCAGCCAATGTCATCCATCAAACTGCGAAACCGCGCCTCACCGACGTCCGTTTGAACGCCCGGAATAGCCTCAAGCTTGTCAAGCGTGCCGCCCGTGTGACCCAAGCCACGGCCAGAAATCATCGGAACAGGCACATCGACGGCGGCCAGCATCGGCGCTAAAAGAAGTGACACGCAGTCGCCAATCCCACCGGTTGAATGCTTGTCGACTACAGGCCTGCCCAGATCCCAGCCCAAGACATCGCCGCTGTCGCGCATCGCCAGTGTCAACGCAACACGGCCTTCTTCGCTCAAGCCTTTCAACAAGACCGCCATCGCGAAGGCGCCCGCTTGGGCATCGCTGACACGGTTCAGCGCAATGCCGGAGGCGAACCAGCTCAACTCGCTTTGCGTTGGTTCATCCCCGTCGCGGATTTTTGCGATGATCGTTGCGGCGTCCATCAAACGTTGTCCATCTGCGCCCGAACAAAGGCGCCGGGCAGCAGGTCTTGTACGGAAAGCATGGTGCCCCCGCCTTCTGTGGTTGTCATGAAAATCGTTGCATCCGGCAGCGCGAACTCGAACATCTTCTGACGGCACCCGCCACATGGGGTTACCGGAACAGGGCTGTCGGCAATTACGGCAATCATCGAGAAGGCAGTTTGGCCCGCTGCCACCATGGCCGCGATGGCACCGGCTTCGGCACAGGTGCCCTCGGGATAAGCCACGTTTTCAACGTTGCAGCCGACATGAAAAGACCCATCTTCAGCGATCAGCGCGGCGCCGACGCGAAATCCGGAATACGGGACGTAAGCGTTTTTGCGCACGGTCGCCGCGGCGGCGACTAGGGCATCTCGGTCAGACATGACGGCATCCTCTTTCCGGCAAACTGGCGCGCTGACCGCCCAAGTGCAAGTGACAAGCCGCTTGAACTCGTCCGGGAGTTGGTCGAAGACTGTGAAAGGGAGACATCCGCCGCAGTCCGCGCGTTGGAAAAAATTAGTTTAGTATTAAACTATCTTTCGGGAGGAATCGAAGAATGGTCAGCGACGCGCGCGAAAAGTCACTCAAAAAAGCCGCGCTTGAATACCACGAGTTCCCGAAACCCGGTAAACTTGAAGTCCGCGCGACAAAGCCACTTGCAAACGGACGTGACCTTGCACGCGCCTACAGCCCCGGTGTGGCCGCCGCCTGTCTGGCCATCAAAGATGATCCAATGGCAGCAAGCCGCCTGACGGCGCGCGGCAACCTTGTGGCCGTCGTCTCGAACGGGTCCGCTGTTCTGGGCCTTGGCAATATCGGCGGCCTTGCGTCCAAACCTGTGATGGAGGGCAAGGCTGTTCTGTTCAAGAAGTTCGGCAACATCGATTGCTTCGATATCGAAGTGAACGAAAGCGACCCTGAAAAGCTGGCCGATATCGTTTGCGCTCTGGAACCGACCTTTGGGGCAATCAACCTTGAAGACATCAAAGCGCCTGATTGTTTTATCGTCGAACAGATTTGCCGTGAACGGATGAACATCCCAGTTTTTCACGACGACCAACACGGCACCGCCATTGTCGTGGGCGCCGCGGCCGAAAACGCGTTGCGCGTCTCCAACCGCAGTTTTGGCGATATCAAGGTCGTCTCGACCGGCGGCGGGGCTGCCGGGATTGCATGCCTCAATATGCTGCTGAAGCTTGGTGTCAAACGCGAGAATGTGTTCCTCTGCGATCTGAACGGTTTGGTCTATGAGGGTCGAACCGAGGAGATGACACCTCAAAAGGCCGAGTTCGCACAACCCGGCGGACCACGCGGCCTTGCGGAAGTGATCGACGGCGCAGACCTTTTTCTGGGCCTGTCCGGCCCAGGCGTTTTGACGTCCGACATGGTGAAGCGCATGTCAGGACGCCCGATCATTTTCGCCTTGGCGAACCCGGACCCGGAAATCGATCCGGAAGACGCCCGCAGTGTGGCCCCGGACGCGATCATTGCCACGGGCCGTTCGGACTTCCCAAATCAGGTGAACAATGTCCTTTGCTTTCCGTTCATTTTCCGGGGTGCGCTGGATGTGGGTGCCACGGGCATCAACGACGCGATGCAAATCGCCTGTGTCGAAGCCATCGCAAAACTGGCTCGCGCCACAACCAGCGCCGAAGCCGCGGCCGCCTACAGCGGTGAGGAGCTTACTTTTGGACCTAACTATCTAATTCCAAAGCCTTTTGATCCACGCCTGACCAGCGTAGTGGCCAGCGCCGTTGCCGAAGCCGCGATGGCATCCGGTGTGGCAACGCGCCCCTTGGAGGATTTGGGCGCCTACCGGCAGAAGCTCGACGGGACGGTGTTCAAGTCGTCGTTGATCATGCGCCCGGTGTTCGAAGCGGCCGCGAACGAAACCCGCCGCATCGTATTCTCGGAAGGCGAGAATGAACGCGTCCTGCGTGCGGCCACAGCGATGATCGAGGAAACCACCGAAAATGCCATCCTGATTGGGCGCCCCGAAGTGGTCGAATCCCGGATCGAACGGCTGGGTCTTCCAATTCAAGCGGGCCGCGATTTCAAGCTTGTGAACCCGGAAAACGACCCCCGCTATCGCGACTATTGGGAAACTTATCACAAACTCATGGCGCGCAAGGGCGTCACACCCGAGCTTGCACGCGCCATAATGCGGACGAACACGACAGCCATTGGGGCAGTGATGGTACACCGGAATGAAGCCGACAGTCTGATCTGCGGCATCTTCGGCCAGTACCTTTGGCACCTGCGCTATGTGACCGAAGTTTTGGCAAATGATGGGCTGCATCCGATCGGCGCGCTTAGTTTGCTGATCCTGGAGGACGGTCCGCTTTTCGTGGCTGACACCCATGTGCATCCCGAACCAACACCCGAACAGATCGCGGAAACGGTGGTGGGTGCTGCGCGGCATGTCCGGCGGTTCGGCGTTGAACCGAAGATTGCGCTGTGCAGTCACAGCCAGTTTGGCAACCTCGAAATCGACTCGGGCAAACGCATGCGCGCGGCGCTGGACATTCTGGACAACACACCACGCGACTTTGCCTACGAAGGCGAAATGCACACCGACAGCGCCCTAGATACCACGGTGCGCGCCCGCATCATGCCCAATGCTCGCTTCGAAGGGCCGGCGAATGTGCTGGTCTTCGCAAACTCGGATGCCGCCTCGGCTGTGCGTAACATTCTCAAGATGAAGGCAGGGGGGCTGGAAGTGGGACCGATCCTGATGGGGATGGGGAACCGCGCACATATCGTGACTCCGTCAATCACGGCGCGGGGGCTACTGAACATCTCGGCGTTGGCAGGCACACCCGTCACGCATTACGGGTAGCGGTCAGGTTGATCGGCACAATGCGCATTGACCCGGCTTGCATTCGGCGACAGCGTCGGCCTAACACTAAGCCCGTCGAGACGCGAGGGAGCACGACATGACATATTCCGAGGTCTACGATCAGTGGCAGTCGAACCCCGAAAAATTCTGGATGGACGCGGCCGAGGCAATCGACTGGGAGAAGCCGCCGTCGCGCGCGCTGGATGACAGCCGCGCCCCCCTTTACCAGTGGTACACGGACGCCCAGGTCAACACCTGCTATAATGCTGTGGATCGCCACGTCGCGGCCGGGCGCGGCGATCAGGTCGCAATCATCTATGACAGCCCGATTACCGACACGAAGCGCACCATTACCTATGCCGCGCTTCAGAAAAATGTCGCGCGGCTGGCCGGCGCGCTTGCCGCGCGTGGTGTCACGAAAGGCGACCGCGTCATCATATACATGCCCATGGTGCCGGAAGCGCTAGAAGCCATGCTGGCCTGCGCGCGCATTGGTGCCATCCACTCGGTCGTCTTCGGGGGCTTTGCGGCAAACGAACTGGCAGTGCGGATCGACGATTGCGCACCGAAATGCGTAATCGCCGGGTCTTGCGGGATCGAACCGGGCCGCGTGGTCGCCTATAAACCGCTGCTTGATGGCGCGATTGAACTTGCCGAACAAAAACCTGACTTCTGCGTTATTTTCCAAAGAGATGAGGCGACTGCCACACTGATCGACGGGCGGGATTATGAATGGCATGCGTTCCAGCAGACTGCGGAACCCGTGGACTGTGTGCCCGTCGAAGGCAATCACCCGGCCTATATTCTGTACACTTCCGGCACGACAGGTCAGCCAAAGGGTGTGGTGCGCCCGACTGCAGGTCATCTGGTGGCCCTGCACTGGACGATGAAGAATATCTACGACGTCGATCCGGGCGAGGTCTTTTGGGCCGCTTCGGATGTCGGGTGGGTCGTGGGCCATAGCTATATTTGCTACGCCCCTTTGATCACTGGAAACACAACACTCGTCTTTGAAGGCAAACCGATCGGCACACCTGATGCCGGGACCTTCTGGCGGGTGATCGAAGAGCATGATGTGAAGGTCCTCTTCACCGCTCCCACGGCCTTTCGGGCCATTAAGCGAGCGGATCCAAGCGGGAGCTTCCTTGAGAATTATGACACCTCGGGTTTGCGCAGCCTGTTCCTGGCCGGCGAACGAGCAGACCCAGACACGATCGAATGGGCGCAGGACAAACTCGGCGTTCCAGTTATCGACCATTGGTGGCAGACCGAAACCGGCTATGCGATCGCGGCCAATCCGATGGGGATTGAGAAACTGCCTGTAAAAGTGGGCTCGCCCTCGGTCGCCATGCCAGGCTATGATGTTCAAATTCTGGGCGAAGATGGCCACCCTGTCGAAGCTGGCACACTGGGAGCCATCGCCGTCAAACTACCCTTACCGCCCGGAACACTCCCCACACTTTGGAACGCGGAAAAGCGGTTTGTCTCAAGCTACCTGACCACTTTCACCGGCTATTACGAAACCGGTGATGCTGGGATGATTGATGCAGATGGCTACCTTTATATCATGGCGCGCACCGATGATGTCATCAATGTCGCCGGTCACCGCCTGTCAACAGGTGCCATGGAAGAGGTTTTGGCCAGCCATCCCGACGTTGCCGAATGCGCCGTAATTGGCGCGACAGACAGTTTGAAAGGTCAGCTGCCGCTTGGGTTTCTTTGCACGAATGCTGGCACGACAAAGGACGATGCGGATATCGTCGCCGAATGCGTGGCGCTCATGCGGGAAAAGATCGGTCCGGTCGCCGCGTTCAAACATGCGGTCGTTATCGAGCGTCTGCCAAAGACGCGGTCAGGAAAGATTCTGCGGGGCACCATGGTTAAAATCGCGGACAACGACGACTATAAAATGCCAGCAACAATCGATGATCCGATGATCCTTGATGAGATCAAAGATGCACTCCAATCCATCGGATACGCCAAGCCCTAAGGTTTTGCGCCGTCTGACAGCGTCGCTGCGCCGGGGGCAATCCCCCCGGACCCCCAAGGTATTTTCAGACCAACGAAAACAAATTCTTCAGATTTAGATGGCACCAAGTGATCACGGTACAGGCTGAGGAGCCGATGACCGTGGCCGGTGAAAACCGCGGCCCGCCTCACATAAACGAGGCGGGCCAAACTTTTCAGTTTTCATTGGCCCAAAATACCTCGGGGGTGAGGCCGAAGGCCGAGGGGGCAGAGCCCCCTCTCAGCGCGGCGCCGTCAGGCGGCGCAAATCCTCAAAGAAATTGCTCGCGGATCAGGCGTTCCTCCAGCCCGTGGCCCGGATCAAACAGAATACGGTGCGCGACGGTGGGCTCGCTTTGCACTTCGACCCAAGCGACATCCTCGACCGGTGATCCGTCCGCGTCGGCCATGACCGGGCGTTTCTGCGGGTCCAGCACGTCGAAGCGAACGACCGCTGATTTCGGCAAAAGCGCGCCGCGCCAACGTCGCGGACGAAACGGGGCCACAGCAGTTAAGGCAAGGACTTCGGACCCAATGGGCAGGATCGGGCCATGGGCAGAGTAATTATAAGCGGTCGAACCAGCCGGGGTCGCGACAAGCGCCCCGTCGCACACAAGTTCCTCGAGCCGGGTCCGCCCGTCCACCGAAATTCCCAGTCTCGCCGCCTGCGGCCCCTGGCGTAGCAGCGACACTTCGTTGATCGCAAGGCCCTCAACGACGCCTTCATCGGTTCGTCCGGCGCGCATTCGCAGTGGATTGATCACCGCTTCTTCCGCGGACGAAAGCCGTTCGCTCAGCGTATCTTCGCTAAACGTGTTCATCAGAAAACCAACTGTGCCGCGGTTCATGCCATAGACCGGCTTCCCCAAAGGTTGCACATCCTTAAGGGTTTCAAGCATAAAGCCATCCCCCCCAAGGGCCACTACGACATCCGCATCTTCCAGCAATGCTTGGCCATAACGCGCCTCGAGCGCGTGCATAGCAGCTTGAGCCACGGGCGCCCGGCTTGCCCGAAACGCAATAGAATTTGACGGACGCATGACTTCTCCCCGCTTGGTGCGACAGGATTGCGCGCGAGGGCGCGAAACTCAAGGTTTCCGTTTGCGCGAAATCAGAGTATTCACTCGCGAATTCCGACGCCTTGCAAGGAGCTTACCCATGAACGCACCGCAACGCACCGCCGCTTTCTTCAGTGAAAGTCTCGCCGCGCGCGATAAGGAAATATTCGGCGCCATCGGCAAAGAGCTTGGCCGCCAACGCGAAGAAATCGAGTTAATCGCGTCGGAGAACATCGTCAGCCGCGCCGTGATGGAAGCGCAGGGTTCGGTGATGACGAACAAATATGCCGAAGGTTACCCGGGTCGCCGTTACTATGGTGGATGCCAATATGTTGATATCGCGGAATATATTGCGATTGATCGGGCTAAAGCGCTGTTCCAGTGCGGGTTTGCCAATGTGCAGCCAAACTCGGGCAGCCAGGCCAACCAAGGGGTTTTCACCGCGCTCTTGAAACCGGGCGACACGATTTTGGGGATGAGCCTGGATGCAGGGGGTCACCTGACCCATGGCGCGCGCCCGAACCAGTCGGGCAAGTGGTTCAATGCCGTGCAATACGGCGTGCGCAAGGACACGCTCGAGATTGACTATGATCAGGTCGAAGCCCTTGCGAAGGAACACAAACCCCAGATGATTATTGCGGGTGGTTCAGCCATTCCGCGCATTATCGACTTCAAGCGGATGCGCGAGATTGCCGATTTGGTTGGCGCCTATCTTTTGTCGGATGTCGCCCATTTCGCCGGTCTGATCGCGGCCGGGCATTACCCTTCGCCCTTCCCGCACAGCCATGTGGCCACGACGACGACCCACAAGACCTTGCGCGGCCCTCGCGGCGGATTGATCCTGACGGATGACGAAGCCATTGCGAAAAAAGTCAACTCGGCCATTTTCCCTGGCATTCAGGGTGGCCCGCTGATGCATGTCATCGCGGCCAAGGCTGTGGCCTTTGGAGAAGCACTGGAGCCCGAGTTCAAGGACTATCAGGCCCGTGTGATCGAGAATGCAAAAGCTTTAGCCGATGAATTGCAGAAAGGCGGGCTTGATATCGTCACGGGGGGCACGGACACGCACGTCATGCTGGTTGATTTGCGCCCCAAGGGCGTCAAGGGCAACGCCACCGAAAAGGCTTTGGGACGCGCGCATATCACGGTTAACAAAAACGGCATCCCCTTTGATACCGAAAAACCTATGATCACCAGCGGCGTGCGTCTTGGTACGCCTGCTGGCACAACCCGCGGCTTTGGCAACGTAGAATTCCGCCAAGTCGCCCGCTGGATCACGCGGGTCACCGATGGGTTGGCCGCCCATGGTGAGGACGGGAATGGTCAGATCGAGGCCTCGGTAAAGGGCGAAGTTCTTGAGCTTTGCCAGCGATTTCCAATCTATCAGGGGATGTAACCCTGCCAGACGGCCAGGAAGAACACACCCAGCGTGGCCGCAAACAGGATGAACACGATGCCGGCGAGCCGATCTAGGATTTCGGCCCGTCGTTCTGCCTTGGGGTCTTGCTTGCCCAGAAAGCAGCGAAGCTTGCGGTCCGCTGTTTTGACGCGCTTTTGGTCCACGCGGTAGGACAGTTTTGGATGGCCCGCCAACGCTTCAGCTTCAAGGATGGCCTGAACCTCGGCGTGAAGGTTCCGGGGCAATTTACCGCCCGCGCGCGCCGCGACATCTGCAAGGCGCCCGCCTTTCAGCCGTAACTGGCGCGCCATCAATAACGATAATTCTTCTGCGGTTTCCGTGACATCCATCGCGCTGGCGATACCGCGCCAAAGCCGGTATGAAAAGCCGATGTTGACCAAGATCTCACACGGGTCGCCAACCGACCACACCCCTCTTTTGATTGCACATGGTCTTTATGGTTCTGCACGAAACTGGGGCGCGATTGCAAAGCGGCTGTCCGATACCCGCGAAGTCATCGCCGTCGACATGCGCAATCATGCGGACAGCCCCTGGTACGACACCCACAGCTATCCCGATATGGCCGCTGACATGGCTGAGGTGCTGTCCACGCCATCCGACGTCATCGGTCACTCCATGGGGGGTAAAGCGGCCATGGTGCTGGCTCTGCAACGCCCGGACCTGGTGCGGCGGCTTATGGTGGCGGATATCGCGCCAGTCACATACAGCCATACCCAAATGCCGATGATTGATGCCATGCGCAGCGTTGATCTTACAAGCATTCGGAACCGACGCGACGCGGATGAACAGCTTGCGACCCTTGTCGAAGATATGGGCGTGCGTGCCTTCCTGTTGCAGTCTTTGGACATCAAAGCTCGAAAATGGCAATTGAACCTTGATGTTTTGGCCGCAGAGATGCCCAAGATCATTGGGTTTCCGGACGTCTCGGGCACGTTTGATGGCCCGACGCTTTTCCTGTCGGGCGCTGACAGCGATTATGTGATGCCTTCCCATCGCGACAGGATCAAAACGCTGTTTCCAAAAGCAAAATTCGTGAAGATCCCAAAAGCCGGGCATTGGCTTCATGCCGAACAACCGCGCGCTTTTGAAGAGGCCGTGCGCTTTTTTATGACAACCGGGTGAAACTTTTTGAGACGTCGGGCGTTTACACAACGATCCTTGTGTGGCTCGGCTCGTCCCTTGAGCAGACGCCACGTTCCGAGCATGGGTCATGCGCGGGTGATCAGAGTTCCCATTGATCGCCCGCGCCTATCCACCCAAGCCCAAAAAAGGAAAAGGCGCCAGGTGCTTGGGAGTGATCCCTCACAACTCTGACGCCTTCCTGAGCTTCCCCCCAGAGGGCTTGGCCCAGCCTGCTTCAAGGGTTGCCCCTCTCAGCTGACACTCCGGTTGCCCGTCATGCCGCAACTGACCCGCGTTTCGGAACCTTGCCGCCTCAATTCCCGAAGGAACCTTGGCGCTCTCCGGCCCCGCCCCGCGATCCTTTGCTTGCCGTCCCAGACACATGTTCTGTTCCAGTTTGCGCCACACCCGAGGGGTCCTTTGCCCCGACCCGTCACTTACGTTTCTTGCCGGTAAGGACAGCATCGCCCCAACGCCGACAGGTCGCAAGAAAATAGCACTGCAGCATGAAATTTTCATGGGGATAAGCTGTTGAAAGCTTTGGGGAAATCGCTGGGGATAACTCAAAAATCGGCGCTGTCACATAAGGTTGACAGTGACCCCGTCTGACGGGTCGTACATAGCGAGATTTTCGGCATATTCTGCGCCTGCAAAGTCACTTTTGGGCGAATAAAAGGCAAAACCCCCCTCTTTCCCGCGACTCACACCCATGGCATACAGAGGGAAATGAGGGGAAGATATATGCGACTGATTTTTGCTTTGATCCTGTTGTCCGGCGCCGTGGCCACGTCGGGCTGTGTCCCGCTGGCGATCGGCGCAGGTGGCGCGATTGCCGCCGATACCATTGCCGAGGATCGCGGTAACGATCTGTTCTGACATGTGAGCAGCGTGTTAACGGTACATCCGCGACTGCGAGCTTTCTTGTAGATTTGTACATCATCCTGACCCCCGAAGTTTCGTTTTGTACAGAACGGTGCTCGCGGGGGTTAAGCGATGATGAAAGGCAGTGAGGGCGGACGACCGATCCACAAGGCGGTGACCGTGACACAGTTCCGCCGGCACTTGGCGCATTACATCGCAGCAGTGCGCTATGGCGACGATTATGTGTGTATCCAAAGGCGCGGGCGCGACCCGGTTTATCTGATCAGCCAAGCGGATATGGACCTGATCTGGGACCGCTGCGCCGATCTTGAACACGGGCCCCGCGACGCGCAGGGGCACCGCCGGGGCTTCGGGCTGCTTTATTGGCTGAGACGCCTGATCAAGGCCGAACTTTCTGGCGATCCGCGCCAAATGGCCGAGGTGCAAGACGGGATGGCCGCCAATCGATTTGGCGGCGCGCGGCGCGATGGCGGGGTCCGGTAACGGCGCCTAGTCGCGCGATACCGCCCCCACGACACGCTTGGCCGCACCGGTATAAGTCGAAATGCTCCCAATCCCGGGATTGGAAGAATTGGCCTGCGGCAAGCCTCCGGTATTCATCACGTATCCCGCGAGAACCAGGAGGCTGGTTATGGCGAGTATCCTCATCATGGGAAACAAGGTTAACGCGGGATTGTGGCCGGTGTTGGGTCGTTTTGGGGCGTTCGCCCCGCCCGTTTACTAATCGTCCCGCTTCTTCATCGTCCGCGAGATAACAAGATACAGCAAAGCCACGCCGCACAGCACGGCAGCAACAGTAATCATTGTCGAAGTTGTCATCGTAAGACCTTTCCTCTTCATCCCCATTGGGTCCATAGACTGCGATTATGGTGCGAGTTTGTTGGGGTTGGGGCGATTGGGGGTTGGGTCTGGCGCGCCGCAGGGTGCCGTCGACCAAGAGAACACGGCGGGGTTGACGCATTGCTGCGATGCAGCGAGGTTTTAGGGATATTTTACTTCAGGAGAATGCCCCATGTTCCCCATCGTCTTTTCCAACACCTATGAATATCCCCTGTCGGGAAACGTCATGCAAAGCATCTCGCCCATGCTGAATTTCGAGATCGAAGGCATCCCCGAGGTCGAACACGAGGTCGTCACCACCGTTGCCTCTTACGGCAAACAATTGGGGAAACTGACCGAGGCCGTGCTGGTCTTGGCCAAGAAAGCGGGCGTGTCTGGCGCAGAGATCGACGCGGTGAAGGCGTTGCGCGACGGCGTGGAAGCCGCGAAGGGTCGAGCTGCAGAAGCTGCGCGGGCGCGGGCTGAAGTGGTCCGGGAACGGGCGGAGAAGTTGGCGGAATTTGGGGGGTAGGGTGCGTGCTTGCACGCACCGCCAAATACACCCACCCTTAACCAACGTGCGGCATCTTTGGCGAATGCCAAACTACATCAGGCCACAGACTTCAGGTGCAACCGTCTTTTTCACCGTCAATCTTGCAGATCGTTCATCGACACTTTTGACAGAGAGAATTGATGTACTGCGCAATGCGGTTCGCCTCACTCAAACGGAGCGTCCGTTCCAAATTGACGCTTGGGTCGTCCTCCCGGACCATATGCACTGTATCTGGACACTTCCTACCGCCGACGGCGACTACGCAACCCGTTGGCGCCTGATCAAATCCCGGTTCTCGATGTCAGTGCCAATGGGCCCTCGCCGCCCAAGCCATGTCAAAAGAGATGAACGCGGCCTATGGCAAAGGCGGTTTTGGGAACACCACATTCGCAACGACGAAGATTTTCAGGCGCATTTGGATTACTGCTGGTTCAACCCGGTGAAACATGGCTATGCGGATGACCCAGCCGGTTGGCCGTTTTCTTCATTTGCCCGAAGAGCGGCGTAGGGTGCGTGCTTGCACGCACCGTGTGCGGCAAGCGGTGCGTGCAAGCACGCACCCTACCCATCCATCTTCAGCGCATTGATAAACGCTTCCTGCGGGATCTCCACGCGCCCGAACTGGCGCATCTTTTTCTTACCCGCCTTCTGCTTTTCAAGCAGCTTCTTCTTCCGTGTCGCATCCCCGCCATAGCACTTGGCCGTCACGTCCTTGCGCAACGCTGACAAGGTCTCGCGGGCGAT
>JBCCCA010000072.1:0-13797 GCA_039033735.1 Pseudomonadota bacterium | reverse complement strand
GCCGAAATTATCGGTCAGCCATGTATTGGCGGTGTTGAAAAGATTGGTGACCATTTCCATTGATTCAGACCTTGATGTTCACAAGCATGCGCATGACGAAGATATTGGCGACAAGGAAGCCTGCCACGACCAGACAGGCCGGGATGAAATAGGCCGTGCCTTGCACGTCGTCGTAGTAGTTCGGCTGGATGACGTTGATCATAACAAGCGCCAGGATCGGGAAGACAGACAGGAACATGCCCGACCACTTCGCCTCAGCGGTAATCGCCTTGACGCGGCGGAACAGCTTGAAGCGCGAACGGACAACTTTGGCCAGACCATCAAGGATCTCGGCCAGGTTACCACCTGAGGTTTGCTGGATCGTGACCGCAACCGCAAGGAAGCGCAAATCCTGCATGTCTATCCGTTCGGCCATGTGCTTTAGCGCTTCGCCGACATCGCGACCATAGGCGGCCTCGTCCGAGATCACGCCCATTTCCGTCCCCAGCGGGTCGGGAACCTCTTTCGCAACAATCTGCAAGGCCGACGAGAAGGGATGGCCGACGCGAAGCGAACGAACCATCAGTTCGACCGCTTCCGGCAGTTGCTCTTCGATCATCGCAAGGCGCTTCTTGGCCGTGTTGTTGACCCAGATATACACAGCGCCCACGCCCATCAGAACCGAAATTACGATGCGGATGACAAGCCCCGCGCCCGTTCCGAAGGTCAGAAGAACAAAAGCAACGACCGTCAGAACGGCCATGACCATAATCAATTGACCGGGCGTGAAGGCGATGTTCGCCTTCTGCGCCTTGTCCGCAAGGATCGCGTAAAGCGGGATTGCCCGCGAACTCATGTGTTGGCTCATCTCCTTGCGGAGTTGTTCCAACACCTGCTCGCGTCCGGCGCCCTTTTCGAGCATTTCGAGGCGGCGATTGACGCGGCTGTTCAACGAGATCGACTTGCCGAAAACCGTCAGGTAAATGCCCTGCACAAGGGCAAGTACCGCAAGAAAGATCAGACCGTAAATGAGCGGTTCTGCAGAAATGACCATGTCGCGTTACTCCGCCGCGAAGGGTTCGAAGATCGCCGACGGCAGATCGTAGCCCCACATCTTGAAGCGCTCCGAATAGTGGCTACGCACACCCGTCGCCGTGAAGTGACCGATGATTTTGTTGTCCGGCGTCAGGCCCACACGCTGATAGCGGAAAACCTCCTGCATCGAGATGACTTCGCCTTCCATGCCCGTCACTTCCGTGATCGACACCATGCGGCGCGAACCATCCTGCAGACGCGATGCTTGCACGATCAGGTTCACAGCCGATGAGATTTGCGAGCGCGTCGCTTTGATCGGCATCTCAATGCCGGCCATCGCGATCATGTTTTCCAGTCGTGAAACACCGTCGCGGGCGCTGTTGGCGTGGATCGTGGTCATCGAGCCGTCGTGGCCGGTGTTCATGGCCTGAAGCATGTCGATCACTTCCTCGCCACGCGTTTCCCCCACGATGATGCGGTCGGGACGCATCCGCAGTGCGTTTCTCAGGCAGTCGCGTTGGGTAACAGCACCTTTGCCTTCGACGTTGGGCGGTCGGCTTTCCATCCGGCCCACATGGGTCTGCTGCAGCTGAAGTTCCGCTGTGTCCTCAATCGTCAGGATACGTTCGTCGTTGTCGATGAAGGACGACAGCGCGTTAAGCGTGGTGGTTTTGCCGGAGCCCGTACCGCCCGAGACGATGACGTTCAGGCGGGTTGCCACGGCGGCCTGCAAATAGGCGGCCATTTCTTCGGTAAAAGCGCCGAAATTGACCAGATCGTCAATTGCCAGCTTTTCCTTCTTGAACTTACGAATGGAAACCAGCGAGCCGTCCACCGCGATCGGAGGAACCATGGCGTTGAAACGCGAGCCATCTGCAAGACGGGCGTCAACGTAAGGGTTGGATTCATCAACACGACGACCCACAGCCGAGACGATCTTGTCGATGATGCGTAGCAGGTGCTTTTCATCCTTGAACGCGGTGTCTGTCAGCTCAAGCTTACCGGCACGTTCCACAAAGACCTGCTGCGGGCCATTAACCAGAATATCGTTGACCGTGTCGTCTTTCAGAAGCGGTTCAAGCGGGCCAAGGCCCGTCACTTCATCATAGAGGTCTTGGTTGAGCGTCTGGCGCTCTTCCCGGTTCAGCACGACACCCATGTTGTCGAGCGCTTCACCTGCAATCGAAATGATCTCTGCCCGCAGATCGCTTTCGGACGCTTTCTCAAGGGCAGAAAGGTTCAGGTTGTCCAAAAGCTCCTTGTGAAGCTCCAGTTTGATTTCGCCTAAGCGTTCCTTCCGCTTGCGTTCCTTATCGGCCGCCTGTGCCTGTGCCGGGCTGCGGCTGACATTGCGACGCTTGACTTCCACCGCCGTAGACGTGGGGGCCGGGGCGCTGGCGGGACGTGATTGAGCCTTGCCGCCTGGTACCGATTTCAAGTCTGGCGAGCCCTCGCCCTTTTTGTATTTGGAAAACACAATAATGCTCCTTCGTCACTCAAGCGCCTTCGTGGGCCGCAACGTTGGTTTCGTGAACAGAGGCTGCCAGCTTCTGGATTTCTTTCCGCAGCGGGTTCTTCGCGGCCACTTCTGACAGCGGGACCCCGTGGTCGTTGGATTGGACCACCTGCTTGCCACCATCCGGCATCAACACTTCGATTTTGATGTCGAGGCTTTCCGCCATCCGTTTGATCCGGCTCTTGCCGTTCAGATCGGTGAAGCCGGGCGCGCGGTTCAGCACATATCGCAGCTTTTCATAAGGCAGTTCCTCGCCCTTCAGCGCGCGTATGACGCGCAGCGTGTTCTGGGCCGACCGCATATCAAGCTCGGTCATCGCAAAATAGACATGGGCTTCCGTCAGCACGGTTTCCGTCCATTGAACGATCGTGCGCGGCATATCGATAACGACATAGTCAAAGTTGGTTTTCGCGATTTCGACGATCTTTTTGATGTCTTTGGCTTCGACCATATCCAGCGGGATCAATTCGCTTGGTGCAGTGAGGACGTGCAGTTTCTCTTCGAAAGAGAGCAGGGCCTGCATGAAGCTGTCACTGTCGGCCTGGTCTGTGTCTTGCAGAAGTTCAAACACAGCTTCGCGCCGGGGAAGATCAAGATATGTAGACGCCGAACCGAATTGCAGGTCGAGGTCCAGAAGGCAGACGCGCAATGCATCGTCACCTTCGTCAATGTTTGCCAGTTCCCAAGCGAGATTGACCGCGAAGGTCGTCGCACCCGTGCCGCCGGCAAGCCCATGGACCGGAAGGACAACGCCGTCGCGGTCTCCGGTGGCCTTCAGATTGTTCGCGATGTTCGCCGCGACCATCTGAGCCTGTTCGGCCTTTTCGCGCATCCGCCGAATGGCGTCGTGCAGCGCGCCGTCGGGCAGAGGATAGGGGACGAATTCCTCGGCCCCAAAATTCAACAGCTTGTGCAGAATGATCGGGCTGACCTCTTCCGCGATGACAAGAACTTTGATCCGTTGAGCATGGGCGCGGCGCACAAGATCGGCGATCAGATCGGTCGAACCCTCATCTTCCTGATCGATGGCAAGGGCGACGAATTCAAGGTGGTCCGCTTCGGGCTGGTCAAAGAAGACCGCGGCATCTTCCAAAGACAGATCGCCCCAGTTTTCCCCGCACTCGTTTTCCATATCTTCGATCAGAAGATCAAAGTTCTGAACATCCCGACTGATAGTGCAGGCTACGATTGGTTCTGGTTCGTCCTGCAAAGCCGCGTTGCTACTCATATCCCTCACGTCCTTCTGCTCAGGTCCCCGCTGACAGCGGGATCGGACAGGGCATGCACCTTTTGTCGTGACGCACTACGCCCTTGATGGAGAAGTGACCGGCAATATTGGCGACATTGAGGCTAAAAGATCGTAATTATTCGGTATTCAACAACGATCCGGAAAAAAGAAAGGGCGGCCAAATGAGGCCGCCCTTTGCTTTTGATATCAGGAGGTTATCAGCCGCCGCCAGCGCTTTCGATGGCTGCGATGCCGCCGCCGAGCGGCGAGGTCGCTGTGGCCGAGCCGACGTATTCGCCCCAAATAACCTGAGCATATTTGCCGTTCAGGTTGCCCGAGCAAAGAACCTTACCTTGACGCAGGCGCGGTGCGCCTTTCGCGTCGGTCGTTCCGTCAAGCGCGACGATGGGATCGGGAACGATAAACCCTTTGGCTTGACCACTGCACATCTGGGCCAGCATGTTGTTCATCGTCGGGTTTCCGAACCCGCCTTCGTCGAGGAAGGCACCTGCTTCTGAATTCCAGGACTTGCTTCCTGCTTCGCCGCAGGCGGCGAGGGCGAGAAGCCCGAAACCGACCACGATGGATTTTGTCGTCTTACTCATGGGTCTCACTCCATCACGTAGCCATAGGAACCACCGAAGTCCTGCTTGGCCACTTCGGCCGCGGCTCCCGATGTCGGGGCGCCAGCAGGGCGGGCAGTGCGACCGAAGAGGAAGAGCTCGCTCTCGGTCGGTGGGCGAATTCGGTCGGTCGGCAGAGCCAAGGCTTCGCCACGAACCGGCGTCACAAGATGCGGCGTGATGATAACCACAAGCTCCGACTGGTCGCGCTGATAGCTTGCGCTGCGGAACAATGCACCGAGAACCGGAATTTCACCGAACCACGGCGTCTGAGTTGCCGCATCCGAGAATTCATCCTCGAGAAGTCCCGCAATTGCGAAGCTTTGACCGTCCAACATTTCCACGGTCGTTTGAGCTTCCCGACGGCTAAACGCAGCAACGCTGATCGAGTCTGTCGTGACCGTCACTGAGTCGTCGATTGCCGACACAGCCGCGTTCAGTTCCAGGTTGATCCGGTTGCCGTCGACGACGCGTGGGATGAAGTTAAGCTGAACACCGAAGGGACGATATTCAATCGTGATCCCATCATCATCGCTGACGGGGATTGGATACTCGCCGCCAGCAAGGAAGCTGGCTTCCTGACCGCTAAGCGCAACCAGGTTCGGCTCCGCAAGCGTCCGTACCAGGTTCTTCGATTCAAGAGCTTCTAGAAGCGCTGTGAATGCAACGCTGCCGATGTCGAATGCCGTACTGATTTGGCCACCACCGAAGTCGGGTGTAAAGTTTAGCTCGACATCACCGAAGTTCGGCCCGTTGAAGGAACCGTTGCCCAGCGCACCGTCTAGGTCTTCACCATCAAAGAAGGTAAGACCGCCCGACAAGCTCTTGATAACAGTACGTTGTACTTCGGCAAACCGGACTTTCAGCATAACCTGCTGTGTCCCGCCGACGACCATAAGGTTGGCCACGCGATCGGGTGCGTACCGGTTCGCAAGGTCGAGTGCACGGTCGAGCTTCTCGATCGAGGACACGACGCCCGAAAGTACAATGCCATCATTAGCGGTGCGTACTTCAATTCCTTCGCCTGGAAGAATTTGACGCAGACGCTCTTTGAATTCGGCCACATCCGGGGTCACTTGCACTTCAACATTGGTGATCAGACGTCCGTCTGGACCAAGCAGAGTTAGTGTGGTGCGCCCGGGTGCTTTACCAAGCACATAGATGGTGCGGTCCGAGAGGGTTGAGATGTCAGCGATGCCGGGGTTGGCGATGCTGAGTTCCGCAAATGGATTTTCTGCTTCGACCACGACAGCCCGGTTCATCGGAACCTGAAGCGCGGTAGAAACTTCCCCTTGCATAATGGTTAGCGACTGCGCCCCTGCCTGGGGAACAGACGCAGTCGTTACGGCGAGCCCCACGAGCGCCGCCCTGAAAACGCTATTCAATGTCATGTGACCTGCCTTTCCGATCACGCCTCAGTTACCGGGATTAACACCCTTATACCGCGGACGATGGGCTAATGTTGAAATTTTTTCAACAATCAGCAACTTGAAAGGCTTTTCTTATGTGGAGGAAGAGCAACACAATCGCAGTGCTTGCGGAAAACCGGAAACACGCCACCGGATATGGTGGCGTGCTAGTTGCGAAACAATGTTGCGAAAGTTCAGTTTGTGCAGGGAATTTCAATCGCTATGATTTCTTCACCCTGGCGGCGCCGGACGAAGCAACGCTGCCGTTCTTCGACCTGTTGCTGTTGGATGCCCAGAAGCTCACGTTGATCAACCGAGACCGCGCCTGAAACGATTTCGTCATCTGCGCCGACAAGTGACAGCGATAAGCGACCTGTGGATTGCGCCTGTGCAAGTTTTGCCACTTCGGTTGGGTTCACCTCGACCGTCACGGTCCGGGCGACCACAGTCGCATTGCTGTCTTCGTCGGCGGATTGGTTGATAGCGATCAGACGCACATCGGCCTGGATAAGCTGTGTGACACTGCCGCCATTCAGGTTGCCGGTCCAATAAACATCAACGCGGTCGCCGGGACGCAGAAATCCGGACACGCCGCTGGTCGCATCAGTCTTGATGGTGAATGCCCGCAGCCCGGGTGTCAGACGCGACGATACACCGGCTTTCTCGCCAGGCTCGGTGACTTTCACGGCAAGAATAGCTTCACTTGGTTCCAACGAACGGAGAATAGACCTCTCAACCTCCGGACCGTCCGGGAAGAGGTCCTCAACCGAAGTAAATGCACCGTCCGGAACTGCCGACGTTGGCCAACGCACGATATTCACGTCTTTGGTTGTCAGCCTCTGGCCATAACGCAGCTGCTTATTGACCACCATCACGTCAGACACCGGAACAATAGCCGACTTCGCGGCTTCTGCTTCGGCAAGTTGCAACTGCTGTTGCGCAAAGAAATCGCGCGCCATGTACACAGCCACGCCTGCCAGCCCCACGCCGAGGAGCAGAACAAGTCCAAACACCAATCTCATCACATGTCCTCTCTGGTTACGAATAGGGCGAATTGAATGACGCCCTGTTCACCGATTTCACGCACACTGTTTCGCAGCTTTGTGGCGAAACCGTGGACGAAATCCGAAAATGTGAGGGATCGTCCCAGATAGTCCGGATTAGAAGACTGGCATAGCCGCTTCAGGTGGAGTGGCATCATTTAGATTTGCGCCAAGACTTCCTGAAACATCGGTTGCGCCGCTAGCGACGGCTGCAACGACAACCACACTCAGGCCAACGATTGCTGCGGTCAAAACGACCCAATCAACAGTAACAGCACCGTCTTCGGACTGAAGAAATTTAGTAAAGTTTACCATAGTCGCATCCCCTTCGAAGCATCCGGCTTCAATTTGGCACGCGAAGGCCGGACCTAGGTATTTAAGTGCGAAGGCCGCGATAGCGCGGCCTTCGCAATGTAGGCTTAGTCGGAGGCTGGAGCAGCGTTGCCGCTACCGAACGCATCGTCAAGGCCGTCAAGCGTACGAACCTCGGCGTCTGCCAGGCTGCTCGAGATTTGGTCAGCCAGGCTGACAGTGCCGTTGCCGACCGACGTCAGAACGGCGATGCCGAGGCCAACGATAGCAGCAGTCAAAACAACCCAGTCAACCGTGACTGCACCAGATTCGTCTTTAAGAAAAGCGTTGAACAGTTTCATATGTCCCTCCATTAAGCACGCTCAGTTTCATCAAACCATCGCGACGGGCCGGCCTCTCACTTCCGGCCAGATGCCGCGCTTGGATGGCCTTATATGGCCCCCTAATTTGGGCGAGAGTTTGACGTCCGTCGTACAATTTTCCATCGCGATCATGAATGACCAAAATGTCTATTAAGTTTTTGAAAATAAACAGAATTCACCATTTTCTTTATGTTCTAACAGTTGCCAATGTTCGCTCAATTTGGCTACTTTCCGCGATCCATGGACAATACGCCCAATTCGCTCTGGTCTCCCCGGTCATGTTCTGCAAAGTTTCCGCCCATATCACTAAGAAAGAATAAAACCGCGATGGGTGCCTGTCTGAGAATCGTAATCGGAGCGCTAGCCTTGAGCTTTGGCGCGACATCACTTGCGGCTCAGTCGACTGCGCCGGCGCAAAGCGGTGGGGATTTTACCTTTAAACGTGTGGCGCCCCCCTCCGCAGGGTCCGGCAAACGGATAAACGTGCAAATTGACCCTGACGTCGAGGTTTTCAGGATCACGCCAGGCGCCGAGCCACGTCGTCCCGGAGACCCGAGGCCGGATGCCGCCACCGAGGCGCCGCCTGGGCTGCTTCCAAGCGCGCCAACGGCGTTTGACTGGTACTGGGACGATGTTTCGCCTCTCATCGGGACAGATGCCGCCACGCGCTTCCAGACCGCGATGGCCACGATAAACAAAAACGCGCTTCGGATCGGGACGCCGCGCCTCGATACGCTTCAAGGGATTGTCGACACGCATGGTGCAGATATTCTAAAAGCGACTGTCGGCACGCAGGTGTCCCCAGCACTGGTGCTTGCGGTCATCGCAATTGAAAGCGCGGGCAGAACGGATGCTGTCAGCTCAGCCGGCGCCGAAGGTCTGATGCAGCTGATCCCGGCCACGGCTGCACGCTTTGGTGTCGCCGATAGCAAGAACCCCACTGCAAACATTGGCGGTGGCGTTGCCTATCTGGATTGGTTGCTGGACGAATTCGATGGCGACGCCGTTTTGGCCCTGGCTGGTTATAATGCGGGCGAAGGCGCCGTGCGGGAACATCAGGGTGTCCCGCCATTTGGCGAAACACGTGCTTATGTACCGAAAGTCCTTGCGACATGGAAAGTCGCTGGCGGTTTGTGCCTGACCACGCCTCAGTTGATCAGTGACGGGTGCGTTTTCGTGCGTCGCAGCGTCGAGAACTGACGGATCAGATTTCCATCTTCTTGAAAACACGTTCGGGAATGCTGCGAATGATGGTCATGATGGGCCACCAGATAACAGGTGTATATATAACGTCCTTTTTCCGGTCTGCGGCGCGGAAGATATCGGCAGCAATCTTCTCGGGTTGTGCCAAGAAGGGCAGTTTCTCAAGACCCCAGGTCATTGCGGTGTCCACCGTCCCTGGCTTGACTGTGACCACATGTACGCCCGACCGCCCGAGTCTGTTGCGCAGGCCGGAGAGATAAGCGTGGAAGCCCGCTTTTGAGGCGCCGTAGACATAGTTGCCCAGCCGACCACGGTCGCCTGCAACCGAACCGACGCCGGCAACGACACCGGCGCGCTGTGCCTCAAGCACAGGCGCGAGAAGGGTCAGAAGGCGCGCAGGTCCTGTGAAACTGTCAGTGATCGTGCCATCGACAAGCGCCGGATTGGCATCAATTTCGGATTGATCTGGCATCGAGCCCACAAAAACAGCGATGCTGATCGGCCCTTGCACCGCTTTTACACGGTCAAGAATAGTGTTGAACGTATCCGGATCGCGGGCATCGAACGAGATAACATCGGCAAGGGCGGCGCCGCGAAGGTCACAATCCGCCGCGATCCGCTCAAGTTCGTCCATATCGCGCCCTGCTAGAAGCACGCCTTCGGCGCGCGAGGCTGCTTGCCTGGCAAAAGCGCGAGCAATTGTAGACGTCGCGCCGACGATAAGCCATGTCTGGGTCATGCTGTGTCCCCCCGCAGGTCAAGACGGCGGACAAGGTCGGTTGCAAAAGCGCCGTTGGGGTCAGCCTTGGTCACGGCCTTCCGCCAGTTTCCATGCTCGGGATACATGGCCCGAATATTCACGCTGCGCGCCAAGCTGTCCTTCGCCAGATAGATGCGCCCGGATGCGGCCAATGTTAGGTCTTCAAGCTCGAGGATTAGGCGCTCCGCTTCGCGGGTGTTCCGGAAATCAAGCGCCAAAGTATAGCCCTCCATCGGGAAAGACATATAGCCGGCCCGGCCCGGGCCCATGCGTTTCAGCACTGCCAGCGGCGAGGCGAGACCAGATTTGGCGACTTTTTCCACCATGTCCCGCAGTCTACCGGCAGCATCGATCGGAACGACGCATTGGAATTGATGAAAACCGGCCTTGCCATAGAGCTTGTTCCAGTCGTGAATCTTGTCCAGCGGAAAGAAGAAGTCATCGATGGGTTTGACCACTGTCCGGCCCTTCGAAGGAACGCGCCGCCAATAGGCCGCGTTGAAAGCTTTCACGACCGTGGGTGACAAGGCGATGCCGGGGGCGTTCATTGGAACCTTCTTGCCGCGCCTCGCTGGGCGAACAAGGCCACCACCCGTCTCGGCCTCTTCCAGAATGCCGCGGCCAAGATCCTCGCCCTGTGCCGTCGCGTCGATCCAGCCAACAGAATAAGTTGCATCCGACGTATCAAGAAGCGGCAAGAACTCTTCCCAATTGGCGACACGGCGTTCTGTCACGACCATCACATCGCCTTTGGCTTTCAGAAGCTTGAACTTTGCTGAAAGGATCGGGCCGGTTTGACCAAGTCCGCCAACAGTCGCCTTGAACAAGCCGGACGGTTTGGCGGGGGTCACACTCTGCGGGCCTTTCGCGGTCATCAGGGTCAGTTCGGTTATGTGTTGTCCGAAGCTTCCCGCGCCGTGGTGGTTCTTGCCGTGCACGTCCATTGCGATGCCACCGCCGACGGTGGCAAATCCGGTGCCGGGCATGACGGGTGGCAACCAACCTTTCGGTGCAAACACCTTCAGCAGTTGGCCTATCTGGCAGCCGGCTTCGACGTGAACGACGCCTGTCGCTTCGTCGAAGGCCAACACCCGATCCATGCGCGTCATGTCGATGGCACGCCTGTTGTCGTTCAGGCAGGCATCGCCGTAGCTGCGGAGCTTGCCAATGGCCGGTGCGGGTTCTTCGGTTGTCAGCGCCGCAAGGGCCGAGGCGCGCTCGGGGCGCGCCATGTCACTTTTCGCGTGGTGAACCCGGCCCCAGCCGGCGTACTCAACTGCTTTCCAACGCATTTTTGGCCTTCTGAGATAAGCGTTCCGCCGACGGGAACACGAGTATTCCAATGAGGATTGCGAACCAAAGCGTGGTCACCCGGATCACAAGTGTTGCAGGCACAGCAACCTCGGCGGGCACGCCGTCCAGCAAAAGCAGGGCAACTATGGCGGCTTCGGCACCACCAAGCCCACCCGGTGCGCCGGTCAAACCACCGGCCAAAGTCGCAAAGATGAAAATGCCGGTCGCTTTCCAAAGCCCAATGTCATGCCCCAACCAGGCCAGCAAAAGATGGAATGCATAGGCTTCCGCCATCCATCCTACAAGGCTGAGCGCGCCTGTCGCAGCCAAAAGCTTCGGGCTATTGAATGCGGACAAGGAATGTGAGGCGCGTCGAACCCGCGCGAAAAGGCGGGGAAACGACCTTCGGGTCATCACATGCGCCAGGTCGCTGACGCGGCGCAAGAGGGCAGGTCGTGTCGCAACGAAGGCGGTCGCAATGGCCAGACAGGCAATCGGAGCGGCGCCGGTGATGCCAGAGGCGGACAAGGCAAGAGCCAGTGCCAACAGGAGGGCCATAATAAGAAGGTCCGCTGCGCGATCGACTAACATCAAAGGCGCCGTTCGTTCGAAGGGCCAGCCGGTTTCGCGTTTAAGCCATCGCATCCGCACCAGTTCGCCAACGCGGCCCGGAGTGACAGACATGGCGAACCCGCCGCAGAAATGGCGTAAGTTCTGCAGAACGCCCGTTTTCAATCCAAGCTGTCTCGCGAACAGATGCCACCTCAGCCCACGTGTGCCATAGTTGACCAGGCTAAGCGCCAAAAGAATGAACAGTTCGGGCGCTTGTATAACGCGGAACGCGTCAATCGTTTGGTCCCAGCCTGTCGCCATGGCAAGACCGGCCAATCCACCCGCAAAAAGGACAAACAGCCCAATCGGGATAGCCAAATCGCGCCAACGCCGCGACGAAGCCGCGGCGCTGGTTACACGAGGGGAAATATTTGGCATATCGTTCAAAGCCATTGTTGGGAGACTTAACGATAGAGTTTGTCAACAATATGGTACTGTTTCCGAATTAAGAACAGTGCGATGGTCATTTCGTGACAATTTTGGGAAGTTAGGGGCTCAGACCAAGTTTGCTTCGGTCGCGGCCGTTATTTCGTCTTCAGTCACGCCTGGCGCGGTTTCGACAATTTTCAAACCGCCCTTGACCACGTCAAGGACGCCAAGGTTCGTGATAATGCGATCGACGACGCCCGCGCCGGTTAGGGGCAGGGTGCATTCCTTCAGAAGTTTGCTGACGCCATGCTTGTTGGTGTGGTCCATCACCACAATCACACGGCCGACGCCTGCGACCAGGTCCATGGCGCCGCCCATGCCCTTGACCAACTTGCCCGGGATCATCCAGTTGGCCAGGTCACCGTTCTCGGCCACTTCCATTGCGCCCAGGATCGCGGCCGCGATCTTGCCGCCGCGGATCATGCCAAAGCTCTGCGCACTGTCGAAATAGGCGGTGCGATCCATCTCGGTGATAGTCTGCTTGCCCGCGTTGATCAGATCCGGGTCTTCTTCACCGTCGATCGGGAAGGGGCCCATCCCCAGCATGCCGTTTTCGGATTGCAGCGTGATGTCTTTATCGCCCACATAGTTGGCCACCAGCGTCGGGATGCCGATGCCAAGGTTCACATACATTCCGTCTTCAAGTTCCTGTGCGGCGCGTTCGGCCATCTGATTGCGATCCCAGGGCATAGTTCAGCCTTCCTTGCAGTCTTCGCTGACGTAACTCTCGCACAGCGGTTTGATGGAGAGGTTCTTGATATCTTCGGCGTTACGCTTCCAGGTACCTTCCCAGTTCTTTGCGTTCCCGTCGTTCAGCAACGGCCGCGCGGGCACATTGAGAGTATACGTTTCACCGTCGTCTGCATTGATAGTGGACATGTAGTTGTCGCCCAGGTTGACCTGCTGGTAGATGCAAAAGTGCGCGCCGCCCGAAATCATAAGTGGCCCGCGTTCGCCTTTATTCTCGACAAAAGAAGCTTCATCAACGGTCCTGAGTGAGATGTCACTGGGCTGTTCCGTGCAGGCAGTCAACGCAAAAGCAGTCTCAAAAGGGAAAGCGCGATCCAACATTAAGTGGTTTCTCTCTGGCGAACAGTCCGCTGTTCGATCCGCTTTTCGTGCTGGCCCTGGATCAGGCGGTGGACGTAGATGCCGGGCAGATGGACGTGATCCGGGTCAAGCGTGCCAACCGGTACGATGTCCTCAACTTCCATCACACAGACCTTGCCACACATGGCCGCTGGAGGATTGAAGTTGCGGGCGGTCTTGCGGAAAATACAGTTGCCGGTCTCATCGGCCTTCCAGGCCTTAACGATGGAAAGATCAGCAAAGATGCCTTCTTCCAGAACATAGGTTTCGCCGTTGAAGTCTTTCAGTTCCTTACCCTCGGCCACTTGGGTGCCGACGCCGGTCTTGGTGTAAAAACCCGGAATGCCGCAGCCACCGGCGCGCATCCGTTCGGCCAGCGTACCTTGAGGGTTAAACTCGATCTCAAGTTCCCCTGCCAAGTACTGGCGCATGAATTCATCGTTCTCGCCGACATAGGAGGACATCATTTTGCTGACCTGCCGGGTCTGGAGCAGGATACCTATGCCAAAGTCGTCCACGCCTGCGTTGTTGGACGCGAATGTCAGGTTCTTGACGCCGCTTTCCTTTATTGCGTCAAGTAGCAGCTCAGGGATGCCGCAAAGTCCGAAACCACCTGCCGCAATCAGCATGTCATCACGCAAAAGGCCATCGAGCGCCTCGGTCGCGTTTGCGTAAACTTTCTTCATCGAAACCCTCCTGGCTCACGTGGCGCGTTGATGCCTTCGGTCCGACGCGAAGTCAATCGCCGCGCTGCGGCGTTAGGACAGGTTCAGAACCATCCGCGTCGCAGAGCTGAAGCCAAAGTCGGCTCCTAAAGATGTCTGGAGCGGCAGCTTGTGTGATGCCCTTGTCGGGTTGCTTGTTTCTCTTGGGGATACTCAGGATCGGAATGAGAGGACGTTCG